>JBBIHX010000142.1:0-7331 GCA_037446815.1 Caldilineae bacterium
GGGTGAGGGGCGAGATTCTTCGCGGCTTCGCCGCTCAGAATGACAGTAGATGCCAACAGACTTTGGAACCGAGCCGCGGACTCGGTCTTGTCTTGTGTTGGTGGACTGGATGTAGATTCTCCCCGTGTGTCATTGCGGGCGGAGGAAGCATTGCAACAATCTTGTTTTCGCAAGGTGATTTGACATCCCTGGCCGAGCGTGCTATACTCACGTGTGCAAAGATGACTGCTTGTCTTTGCCCGGGCGTCTCTAGGCCCGCGACTGCTTCACGAATACCACGGAAACAGGAGTGGCACATGGCGGTGCTCACGCGGACACGTTCCAGTATCGCGCAAGCGCGGGCGAAGCAGAGACGCCGCGAAATCAAGCAGTGGATTACCGCGTTTCCCTATCTGGCGCCCTCGCTTATCGGTAGTCTCCCCCAATCGTATTGATGTATAATGCACTACATCAATGCGATTGGAGGGTGCAAATGGAACACGCGCGATTGGTCGCGCCCGCTTCCTTCTTTTGGAACCAGGATTGTCCGGATTACGGCAAGGTAGATCATGGCAATATCGTCAAGTTCGGTCGAACCAAGAAGGGGACTCAACGCTACCGCTGTAAGACGTGTGGCAAGACGCTTGTAGAAACGCAAGGCACCGTGTTCTACGGTCGTCACCACTCCCAGGAAACCATCCTGGAGTGCCTGGCATTGTTAGCCGAGCGCAACAGTCTGGCGGCCATTCACCGGGTCAAAGGGATCAAGGAAGAGACGCTTTTGGATTGGTTGAGGGAAGCCGCCCGGCAAGTGGAAGCGATCGAAGCTCTTCTATTGGCCAATTACCCTCTCACGCGTGCTCAACTGGATGCCCTCTGGACGCATGTGGGTCACAAGGGGGAAAAGGGGGGCATCCAGAGGAAGATGACCGTGGCACCTTCTGGCGAGGGATCATTATTGACATAGACACGCGCTTGCGGGTAGGCCGATCCATCGGGAAGGGTGAAGATGAAGTGGCTGCAGCGTTGATGGCCCAACTCAAGGCTCGCGGTCATCCTGATGTGCCACCAGCCATCGCTACCGATGATCAGGGAAGCTATCGGGAAGCGATGGTGGAGACTTGGGGGCAGGTGCCCGAATACACCGGGCGAGGGCGCCCGCCGGCGCACAAACAAGCCCAACCCGATTGGCGCTACCTCCAGGTCATCAAGCATCATTCCGGGAATCGCCTGACAGGGATCACGATCAAAGTCATCTATGGTGACCCGGAGGAGGTGCGAGATCTGCTGGGTGAGCACACGGCCTATGTCGAGCGTACCCACCTGACCTCCCGCCAGATGAACGGACGGCTGGTGCGCAAGACCTTGTCCTTTTCCAAAGAACGGGAGATGCTCGAGGCCGCTTGCGCTTGGGAGGATTGGGTATACAACCTGACTCGCCCTCTGAAAACCTTGCGCGTCGGGGTTGATGACGGGCAGCGCCGGTGGCAGCCCCGCTCACCAGCCATGGCCGCCGGCTTGACCGATCATATTTGGACTGTTTAAAGAACTACTGATGACCCTCGTAGCCCCTGAGGCTGTCAACGCAAAATAGGGAGACTACCCGGAAGTGAAGAAGATTGACCCGCGCTTCAAGACGGGCGCGTTGCTGAGCAACACGACGCTATCGCTGAACGCCGCCAAGCCCCATGAGCAGTTTGTGGCCGATGTCATCGCGCAGACGGGCGCGGACTATATCATGCCCTCGTCGGCGGGGGTGTCGGACCTGCTGGTGAGTGCGGTTCACGCGCACGGTCTCAAGATCGGCGTGTGGACGGTGAACAGCCCGGGGGAAATGCGCCGCATGGCCGAGTGGGGCGTGGACGCGATCACGACAAACGATCCGATTGAACTCAAGAAAGTCTTGGGCAAGTGAGGGAGGACTATGGCCGCAAAGTACGTCGCTGCAATAGACCAGGGGACAACCAGCACTCGGTTCATGATTTTTGACCACGAGGGGCGCGTGGTGGGCATCCACCAACTGGAACACCGGCAGATTTACCCGCAGGCGGGCTGGGTGGAGCACGACCCGCTGGAGGTGTGGGAGCGCACGCGCCAGGTGATCCGCGGCGCGCTGGATCAGGCAGGAGTCCATGCGCGCGACCTGGCCGCCATCGGCGTAACCAATCAGCGCGAGACGACGGTGGTCTGGGATCGGAAGACCGGCAAGCCCTACTACAACGCCATCGTGTGGCAATGCACCCGAACCAAGGACATTTGCGATGCCCTTGCGAAGGAGGGCGGGCAAGACCGCTTCCGCGCGAAGACGGGCTTGCCTCTGGCGACCTACTTCTCGGGCCCGAAGATTCGCTGGATTCTGGACAACGTGCCCGGCGTCCGTGCCGCGTCGGAGCGAGGGGACGCGCTGTTTGGCAACATGGACACGTGGGTGATTTGGAATCTGACCGGCGGGCCTGACGGCGGCGCGCACGTAACCGACGTGTCCAACGCGAGCCGCACCATGCTCATGGATTTGCGCACGCTGGACTGGGATGATGAAATCCTGGGCATCCTGGGCGTTCCGCGCGCTATGCTGCCCCGCATTCGGCCGTCCAGCGATCCGGCGTTGTACGGGACGACGCCGAAGGATGGGCCGCTCGGCGCGGCGGTGCCGGTCTGCGGCGACCTGGGCGATCAGCAGGCGGCGCTGGTGGGCCAGACGTGCTTCAGCCCGGGCGAGGCGAAGAACACCTACGGTACGGGGTGCTTCATGCTGCTGAACACCGGAACAGAGCCGGTTCCCAGCACTAGCGGATTGCTGACCACGTTGGGATACAAGATGGGCGACGCGCCCGCCGTGTACTGCCTGGAGGGATCCATCGCCATCACGGGCGCTTTGGTGCAGTGGCTGCGTGACAACCTACGCTTCTTTGATTTCGCCAAGCACGTGGAGGATTACGCGCGCCAGGTTCAGGACAGCGGCGGCGTGTACATCGTCCCGGCGTTCTCGGGCCTGTTCGCCCCGTACTGGCGGAGCGATGCGCGGGGCGTCATCGTGGGGCTGACCCGCTACGTGAACAAGTCGCACCTGTGCCGCGCGGCGCTGGAGGCCACGGCGTACCAGACGCGCGAGGTGCTGGACGCCATGGAGAAGGATTCGGGCGTGAAACTGGCGGCGCTCAAGGTGGACGGCGGGATGGTGCAGAACGAACTTCTGATGCAGTTCCAGGCCGACATCCTGGGCGTGCCGGTGGTGCGGCCGAAGGTGGCCGAGACCACGTCGCTGGGCGCGGCCTACGCGGCAGGGTTGGCCGTCGGGTTCTGGGGCGGCCTGGACGACCTGCGCAAGAACTGGGGCGTGGACAAGACCTGGGAGCCGCAGATGGACGCCGAGACCCGCGCGCGGTTATACCAGGGCTGGCTCAAGGCCGTGCAGCGCACCCTGGGCTGGGTGGAGTAGGTGGGCCGGAGGGGCGCGCGCCGCGGTGCTCCGTGGGCGCGCCCAGCGTTAGCCGACAGAACGGCGAATGCGGCACGCCTCCGGCGCGATGACGGTGAAGGCGTCTGTCATTTCGTCAGCGTGCTCGCGAATCGCGAGGGCCACCAATTCTGCCTTGTGTTCGGGAGGCAGACCGGCGAGACGTATCAGCACAATGCCGCGTGTGTGGAGACGCTGACGACAGACAATCTCTCCGACATCCTTGTCCGCAGTGAGCAGGAGGGCCGCTTCATGGTCAGCCAAAGCAAGCACCTCGCCGTCGGGTATGCCCGGTTGGGTCTCGGCTACATAGACGACGCGGTGGCCATCTCCGCGGAGGCGCTCAACGATCTGGCGGTCCACACTCTCGTCGGCGAGCAGATTCACTTTGCCGCCTCGGCTAGGGGATAGATCACGTCGGCGCGCAGCGCGTCCTTTGCGAAGCCGATGGCTGCCAGAACCGCTTCGCGCGTCAACTGGGGATGTGCGTCAAGAATCTGCTCCACCGTTTCGCCCGCCGCCAGTTTCTCCAGGATGAGTTCAACCGTGATGCGGGTGCCCGCGATCACGGGTTTTCCCATCATTACGTTCGGGTTGGATACGATCCACTGCCTTCCCATAACCCGTTCCTCCGTTCGCCCTGTCGGAACCGCTACTGTCCCCTGCCATACCGCGAGGTGAACCGCTTCTCTATCGTGATTATACGCGACTTCTCGCCGTCGTCAACGAGGGTTGAGCCTGGATTCAGTTCTATGTTGTGTTGGTCTGTCCCGGACGCCGCCTCCCCGCTGTGTCATGCTGAGCCGAAGGCGAAGCATCTCGGTCAGCGAGATTCTTCGCGGCTTCGCCGCTCAGAATGACGGTAGATGCCAACAGACTCTGGAACCGACTCTGAGCCTGGATTCGGGTGCAAACTGTGTTGGTGAGCCGCATGCACGCCCTCCTCGTGGGTCATTGCGAGCGAAGGCGAAGCGTCTCGCGCCTAGCGCGCTATGCGAGAACAATCGGCTCGCCCCACTGCGGCTGCCGGATGCGGATGCCGCTAGCGGCGAGTTGCGCCTCCCACCACTCGGGGTGCTCCGTGTGGATGGGGATGAGGATGTCGGGCTTGACGGTGGCGACAAACTCCACCAGTTCCGGGCCGGCGGCGTGGCCTGAGGCGTGCAGGGGCACGCGGTTCGGGTCGTCCGGATCGCCGTACAGCGTGAAGCCCATATGACGAACCCAGTTGCGCAAGCGCTCTAGGTCGGCGGCCTGCTCGTCGTCGTAGGCGCGGCTGCTGGAGTACAGGTAGATGCCCTCCTCCACCCCCTGCAGGTCCAGCAGGTCGTTGGCATCCCACAGCGAGAAGCAGAGGATGTATGCGCCCGGGTTGCGCGAGACGTCCTCCGGCCCAAGGAGCGGCCTGGGCCAGGCGTCGCGCAGGGTGCGCTCCCACTGCCTGGGCGCCGCCTTCGGGTCGGCGTATAGTTGGAGCACCGGCCATTGTTCGGGCCGGATGTACCGATCGGGGTCGGCGATGGCCATGGCCTGGAGGAGGTAGGCATCCTTGGGCAGGATGAGGAGCGCACGGCCTGCCTCCTGGGCCACTTGCGCGAAGGATTCCAATCGCTCCACGTTGCGTGGCCCGAAATCGGCCACGACAAGCCTGCCTTCGGCTTCCTTGACGAGGCGCAGGGCATTGGCGATGATGTCGGCCTCGGTGGTGGGCGAGGGGTCTGGGTCAGGGCGCGTGGCTTCGCAGAGGAGCGCGACGGGGCGCAATTGGGCCAAATCCTGGGCAAATCGGCGGCTCAGCGCGCCGTTCTTCCCGTGAAATCGCAGGTCGCCGGTGTAGGCGACCCACCCTGCGGAGGTGCGGATGGCGTATCCGCCCGCGCCCGGGATGGAGTGGTCCAGCGGCCACCAGCGGATGGGCAGGCCGTTCACCGATTCGGGCGCGCGCTCGGCACAGGCGGGCGTGAAGGACTTGCCGCGGCCTGCGGTTGCGGGCAGATGCGCCCAGTAGTCTTGAGCCTCGGGGGATAGCGCACCGTCAACGAAATAGTGAGGCCTGCACTGGTAGGATGCCTTGCGGTCCGATTGCAGTTCGCCCGACTCCGACGGCGCGCGCGGACTGATGTAAGCCAGTTCGCGCTCAAAGTTGGATTGGCCGGTGATCTGCATAGCGCGGGCGATGAACGCGGTGATGCGGGTGCAGTAGATGGGGATGTTGAAGTTGACATAAGAAATGTCGGCGTTGTGGTCCAGATGCGCATGGGAGAAGAGTACGGCGTCGGCGGCAAGCCCATCGCGACGCAGGTCGCGGTAGCGGGGATGTGCGCGGAACCGCTCCCAGAGGCCGGGGAAGGCCAGGTCGTCGCGGTACAGGCCCTCCAGAGGAGGGATCAGGCCCAGCGCGAGGGGGTCCAACAGCCCACGCGCGGCACGCGGGCGCAGGAGTTCGTTGAAGAACTTCCCGGCGTGTCCGAAGTCAAGCCCAAAGTCCAGCAGGAGCCGCGCGTCGCGGTCTTCCAGGAGGATCTTGTTGCCGCCGATGCAGCCAACGGCTCCGTAGCATGTGATTGTGGTCATTCTTTCCGCTCCTAGCCGATGCGTTCAGGGATGGCAGGCCGCGGACGCCGACGCGCCCTCTGGTACATGATACCGACAAGAGGCTTCTGTGCCAAGCGCGGGGTCGCTCCCTCACTAGTCCGGGCATGTACCCGGGAACTCCGACGCCTCCATCAGCGGGGGGCTGTCCATCAGGTGGGCGATGGCGTCCATGATTTTGGCGCGGTCGGGCAGGAGCACCATCGCGCCCTCCGGCGTTATCCAGTCCCTGACCATGGTGTAGTCAATGACGCGGCTGTGAATCTGCTGGGGCGTGATGTCCTTGGCAAGGAGCGCCAGCGAGAGCACCTCCTGGAGGGACAGGTTGGTGTCCACCGAGTCCTTGAGGGCGGCCCAGATGCGCGGGATGCGGGGAATCATGCCCACATCCAGCGCGCGGTCGCGGATGCCCATGAGGACGCGCTGCTGGCGGCGGGTGCGGTCTATGTCGCCGCGGCCATGCCGTGAACGGGCGAACATGAGCGCCGTCTTGCCGTCCATGACCTGCAGCCCCGCCGGTACCTTGAGCAGGCGGAAGCCGCCGGGCGCGGAGTCGTCTATGAACTTGTCCTCAATGGGGCAATCCACGTCCACGGTGATGCCGCCCATGGCGTCAATGACGTGCTCAAACGCCTCAAAGTTGAGGCGGATGTAGCGATGCGTCTCCAGGCCGAGGTTGTTGCGCAGCGTGTCGGCCACGAGCGCCGGCCCGCCGCCCGGGTACTTCAGCGTCTCCCCGAAATAGTCGGCCACGTTGATGCGGTTCTCGCCGACTTTGGGGATGCTGACCCACAGGTCGCGGGGGATGCTCAGGATGCCCACGGCTTTCTCGTCGCGGCGGATGGTAACCCACATGATGACGTCGGTGCGCCAGGGGCCGGTCTGGCCCGCGCGCTGGTCGCTGCCGAGGAGCAGGATGTTGAGGACGCGGTTGGCCGGGGGCACGGCCAGGGTGGGAATGGCGGTCGGCTCGGCTGTGGGCTCCTGCGTGGGAACGCTGGGCGGCATTGTGTCGGCGGGGGCCACGGTGGGCGGCAACGTGGGCTGGGACGCGGGCGTGCTTGCCCGTGGCGCTAGAGTCGCGCAGCCGGAGAGCACCAGGGCCGTGATTACGATGGCCGCGCAGATGCGATGCAAGTGGATTCGTTTCATCGTCTTTTCGTAACCTCCGCGGTGTCGCACTTTGGGTATGGTGCCTGCATTATCCCCTGCAATTTGCGGGCCAACGGGTGGGGCCCGTGCGAGGTCTGCCAATGATGAGCCTCGGCGGGTTTCTAACCTCACCTAACCCGTCCCACACCCT
>JBBIHX010000143.1:0-7329 GCA_037446815.1 Caldilineae bacterium
CTCGTGGAGCAAATTGGCAATTTGCTCCACTTTCCCCCACCCGTGCCATCCGCGCTATCCGTGGATCAACCCTGGAGATGCTTCGCCCTCGGCTCAGCATGACGCAATGGGGCTGTCATTCTGAGGCGCGAAGCGCCGAAGAATCTCGCCATATCCGCCCCATCCGTGCCATCCGTGTTATCCGTGGACCAACCCTGGAGATGCTTCGCCTTCGCCTCAGCATGACAACGCTAGCGCAGCAAGCGCGTGGCCTCGGACTTGTGTTTTCGCCCGCCGTCGTGTAAACTACGTCCACGTCAACGAGGAGAGCGCTATGATCCGATTCCCACGCTGCAGTGGCATTCTGATGCACCCAACCTCGCTGCCGAGCCGATACGGGATTGGCGACATGGGGCCTGCCGCCTACCGATTCGTGGATTTCCTGGCATCGGCAGGCCAATCGTACTGGCAGGTGCTGCCCTTGAGCCCCACCGGCTTCGGCGACTCGCCGTATCAGGGGCTGTCCGTCTTCGCCGGCAACCCGCTCCTCATCAGCCCCGACCTGCTCTTGGAAGAGGGCCTTCTCGCGCCCGAAAACCTCGCCCACGTGCCGCAATTCCCCGACGACCGCGTGGACTTCGGGCGCGTCATTCCGTACAAGACCGCGCTCCTGGAGCAGTCGTTCGCCTACTTCCAAAGCCACGCCACCGACGCCCAGCGTGCCGCCTTTGCCGCGTTCTGCGCCGACAATGCCTCCTGGCTGGAGGACTACGCTCTGTTCGCCGCGCTGAAGGAACACTACAACCTGCGCCCCTGGCATGAGTGGGACAGGGACGTCGCCATGCGCCGGACCGCTGCCCTGGCGGAATGGCGCGAGCGCCTCCGCGACCGCCTGGAATCCCAGAAGTACCGCCAGTGGCTATTCCTCACCCAGTGGCTGCGGCTCAAGCGATATGCCAACGGGCGCGGCATCCGCATCATCGGCGACATCCCGCTCTACGTGGCGCTGGACAGCACCGACGTCTGGGCCAATCCGCGCCTGTTCCACCTGGACGAAAACCTGAAACCGACGGTAGTATCCGGCGTCCCGCCCGACTACTTCAGCGCCACCGGCCAACTCTGGGGCCACCCCATCTACCGCTGGGACCTCATGGCTGAGGAGGGCTACGCCTGGTGGATCGCGCGGTTCCGCATGGCCTTCACCCAGGCCGACGTGATTCGCATTGACCACTTCAGGGGCTTCTACAACTACTGGGAGGTTCCCGCCGGGCAGGAGACCGCTGTCGTGGGCCGCTGGCTCTATGGGCCGGGCGCCCGCCTGTTCCACGCGGTGAACCAGGCTCTGGGTGAGGTCTCCATCATCGCCGAGGATCTGGGCGACTTTGACACGGCCTCGCGCGCGGGCGTGGATGCGCTGAAGGCGGAGTTCGGCTACCCCGGGATGAAGATCCTCCAATTCGCGTTCGGCGGGGACCCGAGCGACCCATTCCTGCCGCACAACTACACCCGCGACTGCGTCGTGTACACCGGCTCGCACGACAACGACACGACGCTTGGCTGGTACCAGGTAACGTCCACCGAGAAAGAGCGCGATTTCGCGCGCCGGTACATGGGAGTGGATGGCTCCGACATCGCGTGGGACCTCATCCGCCTAGCGTGGGCGTCTGTCGCGAATACTGCGATGACCACCACCCAGGACCTGCTCAGCCTCGGCCATGAGGCGCGCATGAACCTCCCCGGAAGTTCCGGCGCGCCCAACTGGTGCTGGAGAATGCTTCCCGGCGCGCTGACCGATGCGGTTGGCGCCCGGCTGCGCGAACTCACCTTCATCTACGGACGGCTCAGACAAGGATAAGAGAGGGCACTATGTCCGTCCCGGACTTTCCCGTTGACCTTCAACGACGTTTTGAGGCCGACATTGTAAACGATAGAATCCCTCGCGGCTTCAAGGCCGGGGTTGAGCCATTCGCCGCCCGCTACGACGCATCGCCCGAAGACATGCGCCGGATCTTGCATGCCTGCCACCGCAAGGGGTTGCTGGAACCCGCGGGCGACGAGTTTGTGGTGCTGGGCCTGCTGGCGCCGCAGGTGGAGAGCCTGTTCCAGCACACCAGCCGCGCAGGATTGAGTCCCACATCTCAGGTGCGGCAAGTTGTCATTGAACCCGCCTCGGAGGACGCCGCGCGCCGCCTGGACGTCCCCGCTGGCTCGCCCGTCTACAGGCTGGAGCGCACCCGCGTCGTGAACGGCGAGGTCGTCGCCAATCAGGTGAACTTCATCCCGTTTGAAGTCTGCCCCGGATTGGAGTCCGACGACATGACGCACTACTCGTTCCAGATGCTTCTGGAGGGCAAATACCATGCAGTCGTGGCGCGTGTGCACGAGGAAGTCGCGTTTCGCGCCGCGGACGAGGCCGACCGCAAAGTCTTGGGCCTGGCGGAGGACTCCCCCGTGCTCATCGTGCAGCGATTGAGCCTCAGCCGGACGGAGCGACCGCTGGTGTGGGCCGACATTCACATCCGCCCCGACCGCTACCGCTATGTCGCCTCGCTGTGGCCGCAGGCAGCCCGGCTGTTGGACCCGTTGCAAAAACCTTGAGGCCGGCAATGTTACCGCAAGGCAATCATTAGCGGCGCATCGGGCAACTCGGTGTACTCTTATAGTACCAACGTTGGGAGGGAAACCCATGTCAGTTGCAGATACCCGAATCTACCCCATCAACACCGGATGGGCCGAAGCAGACCTCGGCACCTACATCTTCTTCAAAGGCCCGGGCGGCCAGAAGACCGAAATCCCCATGATCTGCTTCTACGTGGACACTGGCGAGCACAAGCTCATGGTGGACACGGGGATTCCCGACGCCGACCGCGCGACCCGCTACCACCACAAAGCCCGCAAGGCCGACTGCCTGGACAGCCCCGACGCGCTTCTGAAGATGGGCGTGAACCCCGACGACATTGACATCTGCATCTTCACGCACCTGCACTGGGATCACGTCTCGTGCATGAAGCGCTTCCGAAACGCCCGCTACATCGTCTCGGCGGCGGAGTTGCAGTGGGCCTACAACCCCTTGCCGCTCTACTACCGCTCCTACGAATCGCCCATCCTGGGCATTGAAGCGCCCTTTGTCGGCTGCCACTTTGAGGTCGTGGAGGGCGAAACAACCATTGTGCCCGGCGTCAAAGTCTTCCCAACCCCCGGGCACACGCCGGGCCACCAGTCGGTTGAGGTGCAGACCGCGGCCGGCGCCATCGTCCTCGTCGGCGATGCCATCTTCACGTACCGCAACTTTGAGCCGAACCTGGACGAGCACTGGCGCTATTGGGTGCAGCAGCGATTCGTCAGTATGATAGACGGCTGGCGAAGCATGGAGGAGATTGACCGGCGCTCGGACTTCATCCTGCCCTGCCACGACGCCAAAGTCATGGAGCACCCGGTGTATCCGTATCCCGATATGCCGCTCCGCAAGCGGAGGGAGCCCATTCCCGGCGCGCCGTTCTACTTCGCGGGGATCTAGTCGCGCCCGCCACAAGCGAGGTGAACCGTGAGGAGCAAGCGTACTGTCGTTGTCGTGGCCACCCTGGACACGAAGGGCGAGGCCGCCGCGTACCTGCGCGACGAAATCGCGTCCTGGGGGCTGGACACCATCCTCATTGACCCGGGCGTGCTGGGCCGCCCGACGGTCAAGGCCGACATCTCGCGAGAGGAGGTGGCCCAGGCCGCCGGCACCACGCTGGCCGACCTCATTGCCCAGGGCAAGAAAGGCGTCTGCATTGCCAAACAGACCGAGGGCCTCTGCAACATCGTGCGCAGACTCTGGGAGGAAGGGCGGCTGGACGGCTTCGTGGCCATCGGCGGCGGGCAAGGCACATCCATCGGCACCGCCGCCATGCGCGTACTGCCCGTGGGCGTTCCCAAACTCATGCTCTCCACCATCGCCAGCGGGCTATTCCGCTTCGGCCCGTATGTCGGCACAAAAGACATCTGCATGATGCACTCGGTAACCGACATCCTGGACGTGAACGCCGTCAGCCGCCCCATTCTCCGCAATGCGGCCAATGCCATCGCGGGCATGGCGCTGCGCCACCCCGCCCCGGCCCAACGCGAGAAGCCGGTCATCGCCGTTACGCAACTGGGCGTAACGACGCCCTGTGTGATGCGCGTGAAGGGCATCCTGGAGTCCAGGGGCTACCAGATTGTACCGTTCCACGCCAACGGCTCCGGCGGCCCCGCCATGGAAGACCTGATAGAAGCCGGCAAGTTCGTGGGCGTCATTGACCTCAGCGTGCACGAGGTCATTGACGGCATCTACGACGGCTTGGCCGGCGCCCAGAATCGCCTGGAATCGCTGACCCGCTACGCCATACCGGCCGTTGTATCCGTGGGCGGCAACGACTACCTGCTGTGGGAGAGCGTGGACAAGGCTCCGCCCGCCTACCGCGACCGGCCCAAGATGGTGCACAATGCGCAGATGACGGTGTTCCAGCCCGCGCCCGAAGAGATGGCCGCCGCCGCGCGTGCCATGATCGGCCCGCTCAATCGCGCCCTCGGCCCGACGCTGGTCATCATCCCGACGGGCGGCTTCTCGGACATGAACCAGCCGGGCCGCGAACTGTACAACCCCGAGGGCAACCAGGCGATGATTCGCGCATTCCAGGACGGGCTTCGCCCGGAGGTTCCGCTGGTGCTGATACACGCCCACATCAACAACCCGGTGTTTGCCGATGCGGTGGCCGACTGCATGACCCGCCTGTTGGATGGCGAAGCGCCTGCGGCCATCGCGGCGCGATACAGAAACGAGGGATAGCGCCATGAGGCTCACGGCGGACACGGACTTCGGTCGCGTGCGGCGAGCGATGCTCCGCCAAGGCGACAACGACCGCGTGCCGCTGTTTGAACTTTCCGTCCACAACACCATCAAGGCACGGTTTCTCGGGCGCCCCGTGCGGACGTGGGCGGATGAAGTGGCGTTTTGGCAGGGGGCCGGGTACGACTTCGTGCCCGTGCGCGCCGGAGTCCGCTCGCTGGCGCGCGGCGTGCACCCCGCCGTAACCGAATGGCTCCGGCAGCGAAACCCCGAAGCCCTCCAGCAGCAGGCCCACGGGTGGGCCAGCGAGACTGTGGGCATCATCGCCACGCGCAGCGACTTTGAGCAGTTCCCGTGGCCGGAGCCCGAAAGCCTCAGCGGCTACGAGGCCCACCCAACCCTGGATGCCCAAATGACTGCCATCGCAGAGTGCCTTCCCCCGACCATGAAAGCCATCGTCCAACTGGGCTACATCTTCATGGGCGCGTGGCAAATCATGGGGCTGGAGAACTTCAGCCTCCAGTTGGCCGACGACCCGGCCTTCGTGAAGGCGGTCATAGACAAACTCGGCGGTCTGCAGATGGCCGTGCTGGACATCTTGCTGCAGCACGAGTGCGTCGGGGCCATCTGGATGCCCGATGACCTGTGCTACAACGCCGGCCCGCTGGTGTCGCCCGCAGTGTACCGTCGGCTCGTGTACCCGTGGTACCAGGCCATCGTCGCGCGATGCCACCAGGCCGGCATTCCCATCGGATTTCACAGCGACGGAGACCTGACCCACGTGCTGGCCGACCTGGTGGATTGCGGCTTTGACTGCATCCACCCGTTTGAGCCGCCCATGAACGACATCGTCGCTGTCAAGCGTGCGTGGGGGCATCGGATGTCGGTGGCGGGCAACATTGACCTGAAGGCGACCCTGTGCGCGGGCACGCCCGCCGACGTAGAGGCCGAGGTGCGCGCGAAGGCCACCGCTTTGGCGCCGGGCGGCGGCTGGCTCATCGGCTCCAGCAACTCCATCCCCGACTTCGTCCCGTTTGACAACTACGTGGCGCTTCTGGAAAGCAGCCTGAAATACGGGCGTTGCGCGGCCCGTTGACCCATGACGGAGGGCAGCGATGAGAATCGCAATCATTGGCACACTGGACACCAAGGGCAAGGAGGTTGGCCTGATTCGGGACACCATCGCCGCCCTGGGACATGGCACGCTCATCCTTGACCCGGGCACTCTCGGCCAGCCCGCCATCCCGGCCGACGTGCCCCGCGAGCAAATCGCGCAGGCTGCGGGCTGGGAATTGCCCGACCTTCTTGCAACGCGCGACAAGGTGCTCATCCAATCCACGATGACGAAGGGCCTCGTCAGCCTTGTATCCCGCCTCTACCAGGAGGGCGCATTCCAGGGGGTCATCGCCGTCGGCGGCGCGCAGGGAACGGCCATCGCGACCGCGGCCATGCGCGCGCTGCCCGTGGGCGTGCCGAAGATCATGGTGTCCACCGTCGCCTGCGGCAAGACCACATTCGGCCCCTACGTGGGAACCAAGGACATCGCCATGCTCCACTCGGTGGCCGACATCTCGGGGCTGAACCGCATCACGCGCCGACTGCTGGCCCAGGCCGCGCGGGCCGTTGTGGCAATGGCCGCCGAGCCGCCTGCTGCCGAAACGCCCGACCGAGAACTCGTCGCCATCACCCAGGCAGGCATTACAACCCCCGGCGTGATGGCGGTCAAGGAGCGGCTGGAGCGCCTCGGCTTTGAGGTCGTTGCCTTCCACTGCAATGGCATCGGCGGCCAGGCAATGGAAGAACTCATCGCCCAGGGCGTGATCCGCGGCCTCATAGACTTCTCGCCCCACGAGATCACCGACCTCCTCTTCGGCGGCCTCATGCCCGCGGCGCCCGACCGCATGAAGGCCGCGGGGCTGGCGGGCATTCCCCAGGTGGTGGTGCCAGGCTGCACCGACATCCGCCTGCACGGCGTGGGCGACGAACTGCCACCCGACGTGCGCGGCCGCGCGTGCGTGCAACACTCCCCCACCCACACCCACGTGCGCACAACACCCGAGGAAATGGAGCACGTCGCCCGCTTCATCGCCGCTCGCCTGAACGAGGGCACCGGGCCGCGGGCCTCCGTCATCCCCCTGCGCGGATACAGCATGCTGAACAAGCAGGGGCACCCGCTGTACGACGAGGCCGCGAACACGGCCTACGTGCTCACCATGCGCCGCGAACTCAAGCCGGACGTGCGGCAGGTTGAGGTGGATGCCCACATCAACGACCCAGAGTTCGCCGATGTCGTCGTGGACACGTTCATGAGCCTGCGGAGCGAAGCGCAGGCAGCCGAGCGTCGCGTAGGCCGAGCAACATCAGGAGCCTGAATGCTATGTCGGACAGGATGACCCCGCGAGAGCGCGTGATCGCAGCCGTGGAGCGGCGCTGTCCCGACCGCGTTCCCATTGACATCGGCGGCTCATCGGTAACCACCATCATCGGCGAGGCGTACGAGCGCCTGAAGCAAACCCTGGGCATGGCGGGCGAGACGCGGTACA
>JBBIHX010000144.1:0-7318 GCA_037446815.1 Caldilineae bacterium
CGCGAAGCGCCGAGGAATCTCGCCCCTCACCCTAACCCTCTCCCGAAGGGCGAGGGAACTGGGGATGCGCACCCCTCAGCGCGGCGGCTTTAGCCCCGCGCCCGTGGAGCTTGCTCTACACCCCCGCGCCGCGCTATCGCGCCAGGCTGCCCACCGTCTCCGCGTCCAGTCGCTTCACCAGCGCCACCAGCAAATCCAGCAGGCGGTCGTAGTCGTCGCGATGGATGATACTCGTGTGGCTGTGAATGTGCCGCGCCGCCACCCCCAGCACGATGGTGGGAACCCCCGCGTTGTGCAGGTGGATCACCCCACCGTCGGTGCGTCCGCCCTCCATGCTGGAGAACTGCAACGGGATCCCCAGCGCCGCCGCCGTGTCTATCGCCAGGTCGCGCAGGCGCGTGTTGGGGATCATGCCCGCGTCAAACACCGACAGGCACGGCCCCTTGCCCAAGGCCACCGAGGGCTCGTCCTGTTTGATGCCGGGCACGTCGTAGGCGATGTCGCTCTCCAGGATGATGGCCACATCGGGATTCACCACGTGGGCGGTAGTCTTTGCGCCACGCAGGCCCACTTCCTCCTGCACGGTTCCCACGCCGTACACCGTATTCGGGTGTTCCTCGCCCGCCAGGCGCTGAATCGTCTGGATGAACAACGCGCACCCCACCCGATCGTCCCATGCCTTGCCGAGGTAGGTCTTGCCGCCGGCCAGGGGCGTGAACGCGCTGACCGGCACGACGGGATCGCCCGGGCGCACCCCCGCCTGTTCGGCCTCCTCGCGAGATGTAGCGCCGACGTCAATGTACATCTCGCGCTTGTCCACCACTTTGTTGCGCTCGTCGGGCGTGAGGATATGGGGCGGCTTGGCCCCTACTACGCCCGGCACGTCGCCTTTGGCCGTCTTCACCACGACCCGCTGGGCCAGCATGACCTGCTCCCACCACCCGCCCAGGGGCACAAACCGCAGGTGGCCCTCCTTGGTGATCTGCTTGACCATGAACCCGATTTCGTCCATGTGGGCCGCGAGCATGACCTTGGGCGCGGCGTGCGTCCCGTCCTTGCGGCACACGATGCTGCCGATGCGATCCTGCTCTATCGCGGTGATGCCCTCCAACTCGCCGCGAATCAGGGCGCGCACCTCGGCCTCAAACCCGGGCACGCCGCTCGCCTCGGTCAGCCGCTTCAACAATGCCTCCGTTCGGTCCAATCCTCTCCTCCGTGAGTGATAATCGCTCAAGCCCGTCCTTGGGCGTGTATCCCAAGATGTGCCAGACGTCAGTCGGCCTGCTCCGCCCGCTCCAAGACGACCTCGTCGCCGTCGCGAACCCTGCGGAACACCGTCGCGTCGCCCCGAACGCGCCCGACAACCGTAACCGGACTGGCGGGCCGAATCTCCTCGCCGCGGCTGGCGGGCGTCAGGCCAAAGAAGATGCAGAACGCGCGACCCGGCGCCCAGTATCCGATGTCGCCCATATCCACCACGGCCCGGCCCTTCTCCGTGCCCATGCGCACCGGAATCTCAAAGTAGACCTCGTCGCCCCAGGTGCTGGCCTGGGCGCGGATGGGCAGCGCATCCCAGATGGCCTGGGCCGTCTTCGTATCGTTCAGGTCCGCCAGCGCCGACACCTCGCCCGCCGTTATGCGAATCGTCCTATGCGTCATCCTGCTCTCCCTGTGGCGCCGATGCTCGGCTGTCGTCCAGGCGATAGTCCGCGGACAGGTCCTGCGGCTCCGGCTTGGCGGCGTAGTGCACGATGACTCCAAGTTTGACCAACAGCACAATCAGGCCCGCCAACGCAACCAGGCCGATGACCGCCAAGGCGACCCAAATCACCGCGCCCGCGCAAAGCCATTCCATGGCGCGCCCCGCCTAATCGCCGAACAGTTTGATGTTCACGCCGCCGCTGGAGCCGTGCCCGCCAACCTGGGGCATGAACTGGGCGATCTTGTTGGCCAACTTGGACATGGGCATCGTCTGGAGCCAGACCTTGCCCGGGCCCCGCAGCGTCGCCAAGAACAGGCCCTCGCCGCCCAGCAGGATGTTGCTCAGGCCCTTGACGAGCGTTACGTCAAAGTCCACCGTCGGCTCATAGGCGGCGATGTGGCCCGTGTCCACCTTCAGCACCTGGCCCGCCTTCAGGTCGTACTCCACCACCTCGCCGTCCACCTCCACGAAGACCAGGCCCGGGCCGGTGAGCCGCTGCATGATGAACCCCTCGCCGCCGAACAGGCCCGTCCCCAGCCGCTTGCGGAAGTGCATGTCCAGGTCCACGGACTTCTCGGCGCACATGAAGGCGTCCTTCTGGACAATCAGGCTTTCGCCCTCTTTCAGGTCAAAGGGCAGCACTTTGCCCGGGAACTCGGAGGCGAAGGATACGATGCCGCGCCCGTTGGTCACGAAGAAGTCGGTGATGAAGAGCGACTCGCCCGCCACGGCTCGCTTGAGCATCTTGCCCAGGCCGCCGCCGGAATGCGTGCGCATCTCCACATTCCCGCTCATCCACGACATGCCGCCGGACTCGGAGTAGATGACCTCGCCCGGCTCCAGTTGGATGCTGACGACCTGCATGATGGTGCCGTCAATGCGGTAGGACACGCGCCCCTTGCCGCCGGCGAACTCCTTCTTGACGTGCTCAGACTCCATGTCCAGCACGGGCACAGGCGGCTCGGCGTCGGCAGCAAAGGTCGGCGTCGGAGCAGCCCCTGCCCCGGTGGGCGCTCCGCACGACGTGCAGAAGCGCGTGCCCTCCGGCAATTCCTGCCCACAGTTTGCACATTTCATTTCGCACCCTCCAATCATGGAATGGGGACAGCCCCGGAGACCGACTGCTCCACAGCACTGTCCTAGTTACCCTTGCCGAACAAGCGCAGAATCGTCGTGAAACAGCCCGGGCCCGGCTCGGGCGTGGGCGGCGGCTCCGGCGACGGCGGCGACGGCTCGCCCAGGTACGCCTGGTACACGTCGCCGCGGCCCGCCCCTTGCGCGTTGGCCTCGTAGCCGATGTTGCGGGCGGTCCGCATCAGGAGTTCCTTGACCTCGCGGGGCGTCAGCGACGGGTTCGCCTGGAGGAGCAGGGCCACCGCGCCCACCGCATGGGGCGTTGCCATGCTGGTGCCCGACGCGCTGGTGTAGTGCTCGTCCACCACCTGGCCCATGGCCGTGCCCGCCGCACGCGCCGCCACGATGCCCACGCCGGGGAACACGATGTCGGGCTTCACGCGCCCGTCGCTCGTGGGCCCGCGCGAAGAGAAGGAGGCCACCTGATCGTTGTCGTCCGACGCGCCGACGGTGATGACCTGGCGCGCGCACCCCGGCGACCCGACGGTGTACCGCCCAGGCCCCGAATTGCCCGCGGCCACGCACACCACCACGCCCCGCTCCACGGCGGCATCGCACGTAACGCTCAGCGCGTCGGTGCCATCGCACGGCCCGCTGCTTCCCAGCGACAGCCCGATGACGTGCGCGCGCTGCTCCACCGCCCACTCCACGCCGGCCATCACGTCGCTCATCATGCCGCTCCCGTCCGCGGCGAGCACCTTGGCGATGTACAGGCTGGCTTCCGGCGCCATGCCGACGTAGAGCCCTCGGCTTGCCGCGCCATTTCCGGCAGCAATGCTGGCCACATGAGTCCCGTGGCCGTTGTCGTCTCGGTACGAATTGCCCACGAAGGTTGCCGTGGCGGCGATCCTGCCCGCCACGTCGGGGTGGTTGGGGTCAATGCCCGTGTCCAGGATGGCGATGCGCATCCCCTGCCCCCGGAAGCCCGCCTGCCACACGGCGGGCGCCTGGATGATGCGCGCCGACGTGTCCAGTAGCGCCTGCACCGGCATATCCAGCCATAGGTGCTCCACGCTAGCCTGCTCCGCCAGCCAGGATATTTGCGCCCGATTCAGGCGCATCGCCGCCGCCGGGATGAGGTTGTACTGATACGTGGGCGCGACGCCCTTGACCAGCGCCTTCGCGGCCAACTGCTCGCGGCGGTATTTCACGATGACGGGAAGCACCTCGGCCTCGGGCTTCTGGAGCATAGCAGCCGATAGGGCTTTGCTGATCTTCTCACCTTCCATACGTTCCTCGCCGCCAAGTGTCTGCATGCGTTAGGCAAGGGCGCGAACGGGCCGGTCTTCCTCCATCCGCACCAGCCACGGCTCGTCCAGGAGGCGCAGGGCCTCCTTGCCCTGGGCGCGCACCGCCACAGCGCCGATGAGCCGCAGCGCGTGCCGCACCTCAATCGGCGTGGCGCGGAGTTTCTCGGCCACGTCCTCCACATCGCCCGACACGCGCAGGATGAGGTGAAACTCGCCCGCGGGCGACTGTTCCAGTTGCCGAATCAACCGCTCGTCCGCCTTGGGCATCGCGACCCCCTCCCGCGAAAGATGATACCACAAGCCAGGCTTCGGGTCAACCTTGGGGGACAACGTGCGACGTACCTGCGAGGCGCATCGCGCGTAACCCCATTCGCGATTACAGGAACTGTCATTCTGAGGCGCGGAGCGCCGAAGAATCTCCCCTCACCCCAGCCCTCTCCCCAAGGGCGAGGGCGTATCGCCTTCGGCTCAGCATGACAGGTGGGAGCAAACGTGCGACGCACCTCGGAGGTGCGTCGCACGTTCCACATTCGCGAGGATTCGCGTTCATTCGCGGTTCCCGCCTCCTGTCATTCTGAGCGGCGCAGCCGCGAAGAATCTCGCCCATCCGCCCAATCCGTGTTATCCGTGGATACAACCCGTGCTTTCTTGACGCGCATGGGCACCTGTGGTATCATGCGAGAAACTCACCCCCTGAGATGGAGAATGCGCTGTCTAATCGTATCCGACATCCATGGCAACCTCGCAGCCTTTGACGCTGTCCTGCAAGCGGCGCAAGGGTACGACCAAGTGTGGTGCCTGGGAGACATCGTCGGATACGGCCCCGACCCCCGCGAGTGTATCCAGCGCCTGCGCTCGCTCCCCTTCGTCGCCGTGGCCGGCAATCACGACTGGGCCGTCGCCAACCGCCTGGACCTGGACGAATTCAACATGGACGCCCAGGTCGCCGTCGCCTGGACCTATGAGCAACTCTCGCCTGCCGACCGCGAGTTCCTGGCCCAATTGCCCGAGCGCGCAACCATCGGCCAGTTCACCCTGGTGCACGGAAGCCCTCGGCACCCCGTGTGGGAGTACATCCTCCAGCCATCGGTTGCCCGCGCGAACTTCGCCCACTTTGACACGCCCTACTGTCTGGTGGGCCACACCCACGTGCCCATGGTCTTCGCCCTCACGGAAGATGGCGCCCGCTGCCATACCTTCGCGCCTCGGCGGGACGCCGCCATCGCCTTGACCGGCGCCCCGCGCATGATCATCAACCCGGGCAGCGTCGGGCAGCCCCGCGACGGCATCCCCCTGGCCGCCTACGCCATCCTGGACACCGACGCCATGACTCTGACATGCTGCCGGCAGGCGTATCCGATTGAAGAGACGCAGCGGCGAATGGACGCGCACAAACTGCCGCCCCGTCTCATTGCCCGCTTGACATTTGGCTGGTAGCGGGAACCCGCACGCAGGCTCCAGCGTCCACACAGTAGCAAGGCCCAACGCAGAGGGAATCCCGGCCCCAAGCGCCTGAAACCGGCGCGCCTTCGCGCGAGCGGGGCTCCGACAGATGAGGGCCTGCATCAGAGGAGGAGAAGAATGATGAAGACACGACTCACCTGGGTCATCGGACTTGTGCTGATTGCGGCGCTGTTGGGAGCCTGTGGGGCGCGCACTGCCCCTACGCAAGAGGGCGTCACCAAAGACTCCTACTATGGCGAAGTGCCACCGGTGGTTCCCACGATGGCACCCGCTCCCGCCCCGGCTCAGCCCGAAGGCGGACGGGGGGCTGCCTCGCTCGTCTCGGACGTGGAGGCGCGCAAGGTCATCCAGACGGCCAGCCTGAAGATCACCGTCAAGGACACGGCGGCGGTGCTGGACGCGGTGCAGAGCCTGGCGAAGGAACTGGGCGGCTACGTGGTAACCTCCAACGCATGGCGCGAGACGGAACAACTGCGGGCACAAATTACGTTGCGCGTGCCCGCCGACCAACTCCAGACCGCGCTCCAGCGAATTCGCGCCCAGGCCATCAAGGTGGACTCCGAATCCATCTCCGGCGAGGACGTTACGCAGGAGTACACCGACATTGAGTCTCGGCTGCGCAACCTGCGCGCCACGGAGAAGGAACTGCTGGAACTGCTGACCACCGCGCGCGAGAAGACAGGCAAGGCCGAGGACGTGCTGGCCATCTTCCGCGAGTTGACGCAGATTCGCGAGCAGATTGAGATGCTACAGGGCCGCCAGCAGTACCTGGACACCATGACCGCCATGGCGACCATCAGCGTGGACATCTGGCCGGAGCCGCTGGAGAAGCCCATTGTGGAGCCCGGCTGGAAGCCGCTCAAGACCCTGCGCGACGCCTTCCGCGCCCTGACGCAGACGGGGCAAGTCCTGGTGGACGGCATCATCTGGCTCATCGTGTACGGCGTGCCGGTGCTGGTCGTGCTGGCCGCGCCCATCGTGCTTATCGTGTGGGCGGTGCGCCGATCCCGCCGCCGCAAGGCCGCGCCCTCGCAGTAGCGGCGGCGCTTGCCTGACGCAGAGCGCGCTCTCACGACACACGCCTATACCGGCCCGTGGGAGCGCGCTCTTGTCTTCCCCGCAACACGGGCCTTAGCGGATGGGCCCAAGCCACATCCCGCCATCCACAAGCCGCGCGTCCACCGTCTGGGCGTCCACATCCACCAGAATGACCGGACCGAAGCGAATCATCGTCGGCCCAGGGCGGAGCGCCGTGAAACGCACCCGCATGAGGGTCGCGCTGCCGTGAATCGGCGGGGCCGGACGCACCAGTGTCGCCGCGAAGCGGATGACGCCCGCCTGGGGGTCCACACGGTTCAGGCCGACGAAACTCTCGCCGCCGAAGACATCCCCCACGCTAACCTGAATCCCCTCCGTGTTGGGGTCCGCGTCCTGCACCGCCAGCGCCGTCGGATCGTACCAGACCTCAATCTCGCAGCCGTAGAGGCCCGCAACGGACGTGGCCCGCACCTGGATATCCGTCGCATGGCCCACCGGCAGGAAGGTGAAGCCGGGCCAGAACCCCAATGCCGGGCGCGGAGATTGGGACAGCGCAACCGACGGGAGCAGCAGGCACACGAGAACCCCACACGCCAACAGCGCAAGCAATCGACGCATCGCACACCTCCGATGCAATCCCGTGAACGGCCAACCCAGGAGTTCGTGGGTGCCACGGACATAGGAAGCGAACTCGCCCACATTATAGCACAAGTGGGCAGGCGGATAAAGG
>JBBIHX010000145.1:0-7277 GCA_037446815.1 Caldilineae bacterium
GTGCATGTGCTGGCGGAGCGGGCCGTGGTCCTCGCGCACGCCGAACACGAGCAGGAACCGCGCTGGGCGGTCGGTGGGGTTGCGCCAGCGGTGGGGCAACTCGGCCCGAAACAGCAGCGCGTCGCGGACGCCCAAGCGGTACGTGGCCCCTGCGACCTCGTACTCCACCTCGCCCTCCAAGCCGTAGACGAATTCAAATCCGTCGTGGCCCATGGTGTCAGGGCCGCTGCCCGAGCCTGGCGCCAACGTAACCTCAAACGGTTCCAGGATGGATCCTCGGAGTCCGGCCCCCAGCGTCTCCAGAATGACGTTGACATCGCCCATCTGCGGGCGCTGGCCCGCGCGCGATACCACGACCTCGGCTCGGGGGCTTGCGTCCTCAAAGAAGGCTGCGATGGGGACTTGGAGGGCCATCGCCAACTCGTGGAGCGTGGCGATGCTGGGCGAGGTCTTGCCGCGTTCAATCAGGCTGATGGCGTTGGCCGACAGGTTGCATCGGCCGGCCAGGGCGCGCAGCGAAAGCCCGCGCTTCCGCCGCAGGGCATGGATGCGTTCGCCGACGTTGGGTGGCTGGGGATTGGGTGCCACAATCACCTCCACAGGCGCAATCGGTTGATGGTGCGCATTATAGCGTGCTTTTCACAGCGCGCAACAATGGCTGCGGGTCGCCCTCGGTCCCAGTGTCTGGTTGGTGGCTATCATTGCGAGGGCGCGGAGCGGCCGAAGTAATCGCCGGGGCGTGCGATTGCTTCGCTTCGCTCCCAATGAAACACGATGAGAGTGCGCCTACGGGTCACCAGCGCAAGATGAGGCCGACTCGCGGGTCGCCCTTATCAATGCGGCGGCTTCGGGGTATGCTCCGAAAAACGCATGTGGAGGTGGGCCATGAATGCGCTTCTGACGCCGGAAGGATTCCTGGACCCGCGAGCGGCGGGGCTTGCTGCCATCTTCCTGACGCAGTGGCTGAAGATGTACCTGCCCGACAAGCACTGGTCGCAGTTGCTGGTGCTGGGCATCACGGCGGCGCTGGAGATCGTGGCGGCGACGCTGACCGGCGCGGACTACTGGGGCGCGCTGGCGGCTGCCTTCTGGGGCGCTACGCTGGCGACATTCGGCTACGAGGCGGTGAAGAACGCTGCCGAACTGCTGGGGCTGAACGGCACGGAGGACGAGGAATGATGCGCCGATTGTACGTGCTGCTGGTGCGCGCCGCCATCTGGGCGGCTGGCCGCTAGGCGATGCGGGCGGGAGGCGGCGATGGCGCGCAATCCGAACAAGCGCCCGTGCGCGGTGGCAGGGTGCCGCGCGTGGGCGGTGCGGGGCGAGGCGATGTGCGCGGCGCATCGCAAGGCCGCCTCGGCGCGCGGCGAGGCCGAAGGCGTGGTGCAGGCCAGGCCGCTGACGGCCGACTACACGCTGGACGACCTGGCCGCCCACGCCGCGCTCGCACTGAATCGGCTGCAGGCTTGGTACGAGGCCCACGCGACCGACGATGAGCCCCGCTGGATGCTGGCCTACATCCGCCAGTTGTATGGCTGCCTGGCTCGGCTGACGGAACTGTGGAAGGAGCGGGCGGCGCTGGGCGACGGAGAACTGGAGGCGGCGCTGAACGGCGCGCTGGCCGAGTTACAGCGGGAACTCGCGGCGGAGTCGCCGTCTGGGGCGGGCGGCCCCGCGGCGGACGGGCCCTGCCCGCCATGACCGAGGGGAGGACAACGTGCGGCGCACCTCCGAGGTGCATCGCACGTTCCATATTCGCGGGTACGCTTCTGCCATTCCCACGAAGCGGCGCAGAATCTCACGCCCATATCCGCCCAATCCGTGTTATCCGTGGATGCTTCCCCCGAGGCGCGTTGCACGTTGCGTATTCGCGGTCACAACTCCGCACGGGCAGGCGACTTCGTCGGGCCGCTACGCGCTCTTCAGCAGGCCCAGCACGCGGGCCAGGGCGCGATGCAAATCGGTGGACTGCACGGGCTTGGTCAGGATGTCGTCCACATCCTGTGGCGCGATCAGTTCCTGGCCCGTCTTCCCGCCCCAGCCGGTGAGCAGGATGACGGGCGTCTGGGGCGTGTGAGACTTGGAGGCGCGGGCGACCTCGCGGCCCGTAACCTGGGGCATTCCCAGGTCGGTAATCACCACGCTTATCTCCCCCGGATGGCGCTTCTGGATTTCTCGGATGGCCTCTTCTCCCCCGCCCGCCATGATGACCTTGTGGCCGGCGCGGGTCAGCATGCGGCCGATGACCGCCCGCACCGCGTCCTCATCGTCCACGAGGAGAATCGTGAGCGGCGGCAGCGCGGGCAGGGTCTCGTCCTGGCCGAGGGGAAGCGCCTCGGCGCTGATGGGCAGGCGGATGAGGACGGTGGTCCCCTTGCCGGGCTCGCTCTGGAGGTCAATGGTGCCCCCGTGCCGCTGGACGATGCCGTAGCAGATGGAGAGGCCCAGGCCGGTGCCCTGGCTGCCCTTGGTGCTGAAGAACGGCTCAAAGGCGCGGCGACGGACCTCTTCGGTCATGCCCACACCCGTGTCGGTTACCGAGAGCAGGACGCGATCGCCATCGGTTTGGGTGTGGATGGTGATGGTGCCGCCGTTGGGCATGGCGTCCACGGCGTTGGCGATGAGGTTGGTGAGCAGGTCGCGCAGGGCGGCGGCGTCTCCTTGAACGCGGGGCGACGGCCCCAGTTCCAGGCGCGTGTCAATGACAAGGCCCTGCTCCTGGGGGATGTCGCGCCAGCGGGGGCGCGTGAGGTCCACCGCCTCGCGGATTACGCGGTTCAGGTCCACGGGCGCGAAGGGTTCGGCGGCGTCGCGCGGGCGGTAGAACTCGCGCAGGCGGGCAACGATGCTACTAGCGGCCAGCGCCCCACGCCGCGCCCGTTCCACGTCGCTGCGGACCTCGTCGGGCATAGTCGGGTTCTCCAGCGCCAGTTCCAGGTAGCCCAGGACAGGTGTCAGGACGTTGTTGAAGTCGTGGGCGATGCCCGATGCCATCTGGCCCAGAGCGCGGAGCCGCTCGGCGCGCATGGCCTCATCCTGGCTCAACTTCAGTTGTTCGTAGGCGCGCTGCAAGTCCTCGTACAGCCGCGCATTGTGGATGGCCACGGCCAACTGCGCGGCGACGGTTTCCAGAACGCGCTGGTCCGACTCCGAGTAGGCCGCGAGTCGCACTGATTCCACATTGACGACGCCGATGACGCGGTCGCCAACCTTCATCGGGACGCAGAGTTCGGACCGCATCTCGTCGCGAACGGCGATGTAACGAGGGTCTTCGCGCACGTCGTCCACGCGCAGGGATTCGCCGTGCTCGGCCACCCAGCCGGTGATCCCGTGTCCCAGGCGAATGCCGAAGGCCCGAACGCGCTCCATCTCGGCGGCGAGGCTCGGCGCATCCATGTCCTTCTCAATCAGCGCGACAGTCTCCAGGTCGCCGGTCTGCTCGTGTAACAGCATCACACCGCCGTGCTCGTAGCCGATAACATCCGCCAGCGCGCGGATGGCCTCCTGGGCCAGGGCGATGGGGGGCTGCAACTGCTGCAACCGCTGGCCCACCCGATAGATGGCGGCCAGTTGCTGCAGTTGG
Organism: Caldilineae bacterium; assembly: GCA_037446815.1. Classification (GTDB taxonomy): domain Bacteria; phylum Chloroflexota; class Anaerolineae; order DTLA01; family DTLA01; genus DTLA01. The sequence continues at coordinate 3,584 of JBBIHX010000145.1, forward strand.
TGCTGCGATTGCTCGTAGAGCATCGCGTTGCGGAGCGCGCCAGCGGCCTGGCGGGCGAAGGCTTCCAGGATGCGGGTGTGGCGCGGGCCGTACTTGCCGGGCTCTGCGCCGTCCACGTTGATGAACCCTACTACCTCATCCTGCACAATGATGGGAGCGGCGGCCCATGAGCGAATCCACTCCAGGCCGGGCGATTTGACCCACTGCGGGTCGGCCCATGTATCCGGAATCACATGCGGCTTGCCGGTCTGCAGCATCGTGCGTAGATTCGGCACTTCCCGCGCAAAGAAGAAAGCTTCGCGGGCGGCGCGTTCGGCGTCGGGGCCAATGCGCTCGTAGCCGCGCAGGCGCGACAGAATCACGCGCCCGTCCCGAATGGTCTGGATGTTGGCGGCATCGTAGGGGATGACGCGCTCTAACAGCACCAGAATCTGGTCCAGAACCTCCTCGGGGTTGAGGCTGCTGCTCAGGGCTACGGCGGCTTGGCGCAACGCCTCGGCAATGCTGTGCTGTTCCTGGGCCTCGGCGTATAGGCGCGCGTTCTCCAGGGCGACGCCTGCTTGCGCGGCAAACAGCGCCAGCGTGTCGGCATCTTGCTCGGAGTAGGCATTCGGGGCGATGCTGTCGGCGTTGATGAAGCCGATGACCTCATCGCGGATGACGATGGGCGCGCCCATCCAGGATCGGCAGAACGGCGCGCGCCCCTGCCACGCCTCCGGCGCGTACCAGCGCGGCTCGGCGAGAACATCGCGCACGATGGCCGGGCGGCGCGTTTCCACCATTTGCGTGAGCAGGGGCGCCTTCTCCAGCGGCAGCGAGAGGGTGTACATGTCGGGCGCGACGCCGAACTGCTCATAGCCCCGTCCCCGAATGATGCGCGCTTCGCCGCCCTGGATGAGCTGGATGTTGGCCGCGTCGCACCGCACCACCCGCGCCAGGCCGTCCAGGATGCGGTCCAGAATCTCGTCGTAGTCCAGCGTGCTGCTGAGGGCCATCCCGACCTCGCGCAGGGTCTCGGCCAGGCGTTGTCGTCCCACGGTCTCGGCGTACAAGTTGGCGGTTTCCAGAGCCAACGCCCCATAGTGGGCAATGGATGCCAGCAGGTCCATCTCGGCATCGGTCAATGAGGGGCGCCCCGTGCCGTCCAATGCCAAGAGACCGTACATCCGTCCGTGCGCTTCCATGGGGGCCAGGATGAGAGTCTCCATGCCAAAGCGGCGCATCAAATCCTGCAACGGCGCGAGCCGCGCGTCGTCTTGCGCGTTCGGGATGAGGATAGGCCTGCGCTCCCACCCCAGGTCACGGATGCGCGGGAGTTGCGCGGTGGGGATGCTCATGCCCATCACGTCCGCCATGGCGGCGGGGACCTGCCCTGCGGCCAGGGTGAGGGTTCCGCGTTCGGCATCGTGCTCCCACGCCGTACCCTCGCGCACGCCCAGCGCGGCGACAGCCTCGTCGGCCAGGATTTGGAGAATCTGGCGGCTGTCCAAGGTCAGGGCCGCCCTCTCGGCCAGGCGGTTGAGCACAAGCGCGTGGTTCAGGCGCTCTTGGGTCTGCCCCAGCAGGCGCAAGCGGCCGATGGAAAGGGCGACGAGATTGGCCATGCGCTCCACGGCGTTCATCTCGTCGGGCGCGAAGGCATGGTGCTGGAAGTAGCCGATGGTGAGGGCGCCCAGTTTGCGGCCCTCGGCGATGAGGGGGAAGGCCGCCGCCGACTGAATCGGCTCGCCCACGACCAGGTCGGGCTTGTAGTAGGGTGAATGGTTGAAGTCGTGCACGACGATGGGATGGGCCGCGTCAAGCACCTTGCGCGTCAGGGTGGGGCGATCCGCCTCGGCTACCGGCGCGAACGTGCGTATGGTGTCGTGGCTGGCCCCGCTGGACGCGGCCAGGCGCATCTCTTCGCGCTTCTCATCCCACAGTGTAACGTAGCACACGTCGGCCCCGATGAGGTCCGCCACGCGATCGGCGGTGATCTTGAGGAGCGCGGGCAGGTCCTGGGCCGACGAGGCGATGTGGGCGATTTCGGCCAGGGTGTTGAGTTCGGTTACCTGGCCTTCCAGGCGCGCCCGATCGCGGTGCTGCCGGGTGAGGTCGTGCGCCACGGCCAGGAACCCGGGCTCGGGCCCCGATACGCGGGCTACATTGACGCCCACGGGAAACGTCGTTCCGTCGCTACGGCGGGCGACGCCTTCAAACTGGGCGGGGCCATCCGCCGGGACGCCCCGGAGCCACTCGCGGATTCGCTTGCCGGCCTCGGCGTCGGCGAAGTCCTGCGCCCACAAATACCACATGGGCATCCCGATGAGTTGCTCCCGAGTGTAGAGGAGTTGTCTCTCGGCCTCTCGGTTGCAGTCGCGGATGACCCCGCGCTGGTCGCAGAGGGCAACGATATCCGGCGCTGCGGCGAAGAGGGCTTGATAGCGCGCCTCTGCTCCCTCCAGGCTGCGGCGGGTGGCGGTCAACTGGGCCAGGATGTCCAACGCGCCCGACTGGGGCTCGGCAGAGGCGTGGCGGCGGCGCAGGAAGATGATGAGCCCGGGCATGATGTACAGCCCCACGAGGATGCGCGCCACGAGCGCGGCGCCGAGCATGCCATAGTACGGTACCGGTTCGGGGTAGAACAGGCTGCCGACAATGAGCACGGCGGCGGCGATGGACGGGATGAGAATAAGCGAGAGGGCGATGGCGGCCCACCGCGGCAGGCGCAGCCGGTGGCTCAACAGCGCATACACGGGGATGACCGCGAGAAGGCCCGCGGATTCGGCTACGACGGCCGAGATGCCCAGCAGCCAGACTGCGCCCAATGGGATGGACTCCAGGGGGTGGAGGCCGAAAGCCGGGGCCAGCGTCAGCCCCAGCATCCACGTGATTGTGAAGCCCGCCAGCGCGGTGAGCAGTCCTGCGAGCATAGAGCGCGCGCTGCGGATTCCCTCCAGGATGTAGGCGATGAGCAGGGCGGGGGGTAGCAAGGTGAGGAGAATGCCCGCGATGAGAAATCGCCTTTCGGGCGAGGCGCCCAGCACGCCGCCGAAGTAGGCAATGGATAGCGCCAGGAGCTGGATGAAGGTGATTGCCGAAGCCGAGGCCGTCCTTCCGAGGCGATAGGCGAACATCGCCAGCGCCTCAAGGGCGGCTATGGCGAGAAGCAAGGTAACGATGAGTCCCAGACCAAAACCGGCCACGAACGCCCCCCAAAGCGATGTGAATCGCATCGTTCGCTAGAGTACAAGTATATGCACAATTGCGCGGGTTGGCAAGTGGCGCATGCGCGCGCGGGAGTCGGCTCCAAAGCCTGTTGGTATTTGTCTTTGCGAGGGGCGGGGCGCCGAAGCAATCGCCGGGCCGTGGGATTGGGGGGCCAACGTGCGACGCACCTCCGAGGTGCGTCGCACGTGCCCCTCACCCCAGCCCTCTCCCAGCGGGCGAGGGAGCACGACCGCGCGGGGCTAAACCCCCGCGCTGAGGGGAGGAAGCCCCTTCGGGGCTGCCCCCTCTTCGCGTGGATTCGCGTTATTCGGGGTTGCCAGAACTGTCATTCCGAGGCGCGAAGCGCCGAGGAATCTCGCCTTCCCCCTGTCCGCCCAATCCGCGCCACCCGCGGATGACCCGTGCACAGCGCGGGGCTAAACCCCCGCACTGAGGGGAGGAAGCCCCTTCGGGGCTGCCCCCTCTTCGCGTGGATTCGCGTTAT
>JBBIHX010000146.1:0-7231 GCA_037446815.1 Caldilineae bacterium
GTCATATTGTGCCTCCCTTCTATGTGTGTCGGCGGTTCTGTAGGGGCGACGCATGCGTCGCCCCTACGGGCCAAACCGGCGCGTCCTCACGGGGATGTCCGGGTTTTCCGCGTCCTGTCCCCAATTGATCGGGTTGTTCTGGATGTATTCGCGGATGGCGTTCCATTCGCGGTCGTTGCGGATGATGCGTTCGTAATAATTGCGTTGCCATACGGGCGCCCCCGGCGTCCCGCGGATTTCGTTGATGCGTTTCGCAACGGCCGATTTGAACGAACCGATTATCGCGCCCAGGGATTGCGGAATCGGGCCGCGGGGCCGGTCGGTCGTAGGGGCGACGCATGCGTCGCCCCTACCGCATGCGTCGCCCCTACCGCATGCGTCGCCCCGAATCACAATAATCCCGTGCACGTGGTTCGGCATCACCGCGAACGCATCCAAATCCACGTGCGGATAATGGCGGGGCAAATCGCGCCAACACGCGGCGACGATTTCCCCGCATTCGTTCTGTATCATGCGCCCATCGGCCACATGGCCGAACGCGCATTCGCGGCCGTGGGCGACGATGGTAACGAAATACGCGCCCGCGTCGCGGTAATCCCACCCGCGCAGGCGGATGGATCGGCGGTGGTGAATGTCCGGGTCGTATCGCGTTGGCATCGCACGCCGTCCTTTCGTTGCGCATCAGGCCATCGGGGCCGGCCGGTCGTAGGGGCGACGCATGCGTCGCCCCTACCGCATGCGTCGCCCCTACCCGCCCCTACACACCCCTACGGCGCGGGGAAGCCCCACGGCTCCTTGCGCGGCTTCCACTCCGTCGGGTTGCCCCAGTCGGTGGCCTTCCACGGCATGTTCTCCGGCCTCACCAGCGGCAACACCTCGCGGAAAAAGGCCAGGCGCTCCGGGCCGGTCATGGGCGTGAACCCCTCGGCCACTGCCAGGTCGGCCTCCAACTCGGCCATGGTGGAGCAGCCCACGATGACGGTGGTCAGCGGCAACGCCAGCGCGTACCGCAGCGCCCGGTCCGCCACATGGGCCAGCGCCTTGTAGCCGAAGATCTTCATGCCCACGACGCCCACGCCCCGGCTCTGGGCGAAGGGCAGGAACTCCTCGGCGAAGGAGTAGATGAAATGGTCCAGCACCGACACGGCCACCAGCGCGGTGTCAAAGGGGAAGCGGCGCAACGCCTCAATCTGCACCTGCGGGTCGGTGTGGCCCGAGATGCTGATGAACCGCACCAGGCCCTCGTCGCGGGCGCGGATGGCCGCCTCCAGCGCGCCGCCCGGGCCGGTCATGGCGTCCAGCCGCGCGAAGTCGTACACGTTATGCAGCCGCCACTCGTCCACGTAGTCGGTCTGGAGGCGGGCCAAGCTCTGCTCCAGTTGGCGGCGCGCGCCGTCCCGCGTTACGTCCCACGTCTTCGTGGCGATCCACATCTCCTTGCGGCGGTGCTTGGCGACCAGGCCCACGCGCTGCTCGCTCTGGCCCTTGGAGTAAATCCACGCGGTGTCAAAGTAGCGGATGCCTCGGTCAATGGCCGTGTTGAGGATGGCGACGGCCTGCTCCTCGTTGCAGCCCTCCTCGTCCACCAGGCGCTGGCAGCCCAGGCTCAAGATGGGCAGATGGGCGCCGGTCTTGCCGAACGGTCGTGTTTCCATCGGTTGCCTCCTTCCAGGGAACACAGGTTTGCCGCTCTGCGCCGACTGCGCTTCGCGGCGCCCTGCTATTGTAGCAGAATCGGCGCGGGAACGCTACAGGTGTCGCAACCGCGAATAACACGAACCCACGCGAATGGGGCTGGGGTGAGGGGCGCAAGCCCGCTGAGCGCACAAAGCCCCTGCGGGGCTTTTCACCACTCAGCGCGGCGGCTTTAGCCCCGCGCTATGCCCGGGTCATCCACGAATAACACGAATCCACGCGAATGTAGGACAGGCCAAGCGCGGCGGCTTTAGCCCCGCGCTGTGCCCGCGCATGTAGGGGCGACCGGCCGGTCGCCCCTACATGCATATTCGCGTGAATCGCGGTTCAGGGGTCTGTCATTCTGAGCGGCGGAGGGCGAAGAATCTCGCAACCCGAGACCCTTCGCTCCGCTCAGGGTGACAGGACCGGGTTGCGTTTCCCCAAGGACCCGCGCTGTTCTACCGCACCAGCCACACCCACCGCTGCGCGCGGTCGTCCAGGCGGTGCAGGCCGGCTTGCCGCGCCGTGCGGACGGCGGCGCGGTACTCCTCGGGCGTGATGCGGCGATTGAGCGGCGGGAGCGAATGGGCATTGTAGCAGGGGCGGTACTGATCCATCACGTTGATGTAGGTGTCACGCGAGACCGACTCGGCCAGGAAGCGGGCGATCTCCTCCGTGCCGGCCAGCCCCTCAGGCAGCACCAGGTGGCGCACCAGCAGCCCGCGCACGGCGATGCCCCGCTCGTCCATGACGAGGTCGCCCACCTGCCGATGCATCTCCTTGACCGCGGCCTGGTTCACGGCGGGATAGTTGGGGACCTTGGAGTACCGCTCGGCGATTTCGGCGTCGGCGTACTTCATGTCGGGCATGTAGATGTCCACAACCCCGTCCAGCAGCGCCAGGGTTTCCAGGGCGTCGTACCCGCCGGTGTTGTACACCAGGGGCAGGCGCAGACCCCGCTCGGCGGCAATCGCAAGCGCCGCCAGAATCTGCGGCACCACATGCGTCGGCGACACAAGGTTCACGTTGTGGCAGCCCATCTCCTGCAGGCGCAGGAAGATGGCGGCCAGATGGTCGGTGCGGACGGGACGGCCTTCGCCCAACTGGCTGATTTCGTAGTTCTGGCAGAACTGGCAGCGCAGGTTGCAGTGGGTGAAGAAGACGGTGCCCGAGCCGCCCACGCCGACAAGGGGGGCCTCCTCGCCGTAGTGTGGGCCGAAACTGGAGATGACGGCCTCCTCGCCCGTGCGACAGGTGCCCAGTTCGCCCGCGCGGCGGTTCACCCCACAGCGCCGGGGGCAGATGTCGCACCGCTCCAGGCGGCGGTAGGCCTCGGCCACGCGCTCCTTCAGTTCGCCGGAGCGCAGCAGCGAAAGGTATGCCGGGTCTCTCATGCTACCAATTCACGGGCACGCGCACGTCGCCTTTGTACCGGTCGCGCAGGAGCACGTACCCGCGCTCCTTGCCGAACTTGTACAGATCGTAGGTTACCTGAACGTCCTGCTTGCAGTATTGCGCGAGGCGCTCCAGGTTGCCCTCGCGGAACCATCGGACGGCGTCCAGCCCGTTGCCCAACTTGCCGACGCCCAGGGTCGCCGACGCCAGGTCCTCCAGTTTGGGCCGGAAGCCCAGGGTCTCGTACAGGGGTATCATCAAATCCAGCGTCCGCGTGCCATCGCTGACGGGAAAGAGGGTGTACCCGAGGAGCACCTCGTAGTCAAACCGCACGATGTTGTAGCCGATGACGAGGTCGGCGGCGTTCAGGGCGGCGACGAGTTGAGCCGCATCCTGCTCATAGTAGGTGGTGAAGCGATCGCAGTCCGGGCAGTAGGTAACGGCGACGGACATGCGCATATCGCGAATGTGATTCCACCCGCCGACTTCGTCGGCCAGATACTGCGTCTCCAGGTCAAAGACAAGGGTCTTGCACCGCCGCTCGCGACGCATATCCTACGCCTCATCTCCGTTGGGTTCTTCGCGCGCGTTGGTGAGGAGTTCGTAGTAGTCCAGGCTCGGGCAGAAGAGTTCCACGGCGTACTCGGCGGGCAGGCCCATGGGCTCGCACAGTTCGGCGAGAATCGCGGTGGCGAGCGCCTTCAGGTCCTTGGCGGCAATGCGCTTGGCCGCCTCCTCCCAGATGAGGAACGTGCCGTACATGGCCTCGGGCACGATGTGCAGGTCAATCTTGCCGACGCTGGCCGGGTCGCCGTTCTCATCCAGGCGGTCCAGGTCAAACAGGGCATACTGCTCCGAGGAAGGGGTGCGCACCAGGCGGCGGAGTTTCAGGTTCATACGGCCTCCGTGCGGTTAGTTCCAGCGGTCGCGGCCCCAGTCGTCCTCGTCCTCGTCCTCGTCGTCGGCATCCTCATCGTCGGCCTCGTCCTCATCCTCGTCCCACCCCTCAAACAACTCGTCTACGCCAATTCCGGACGCTGCGCTCAAGACCTCCTCCAACTCCGCCGCAAGCGGGGATAGGGGGTCCACCTCAAACATGGCGATTTCCAGGGCGTCCAACGCGGCCTCGCGGGTAACCTCGTCCGCGCTGCGCGCCAGTTCCAACAATGCCTGGAGGGCGCGCTCCCCGCCGATGAGGCCCAGGGAAGTGATGGCAGCGATGCGCACTTCGGCGTCGGCGTCGTGCGCCAAATCCAGCAGCATCGGGAGGGCGTCCGTGAGTCTGAGTTCGCCCGCGGCATGGGCCGCTTCGTAGCGCATCTCGGGACGCGGGTTCTTGAGTTCCCTAAGGACGTAGGGCGCCCACGCCTCATCCAGCGTCTGTCCCATGGCGTAGACCGCGCTGGCGTTCATGCGCTCGTCCGTATCGCTGTACGCCGCCCGAATCATCTCGGGGACTTCATCCACGGAGAGGAACGAGAGGGATTCTAGAGCGCGGCGGCGGACCTCCACGTCCTCGTCCGGCGAGTTCCACACGGCGACGAGCGCCCGACGGACATACTCGGTCGCGTCGGGGTTCAAATCCCCCAGTTCGCCCGCATTGGCGAACCTGCTCAGACTCGCGGCGGCCTCGGCGCGGACCGCCACCGATGGGTCGGACTTCATCATGTCAACGAGGGTGGGGATGAAATCCTCCTCCATGTAGTCCCACAGCCCCTGGAGGGCTGCGACGCGCACCTGCGCATCCGAGTCGCCCACCGCCACCAAGAAAACGTCTTCAAACGTTAACGTGGCATCGTCTTCGGCCATTTCCACCAGGGCGGTGATCAGGCGTCGGCGCTTTTCCACGGGGATGCGGGGCCATGCCTCACGGAGCGCGCGCTCGTCTTCTCTGTCCAGATAGGTCAACAAGCCCAGTTCCACGCGCCGCGGGAAACTGGCGGTTTCGCTTTGCAGTACCTCCAGCATTTCGCGAATGTCGGGATCCACGAATTCCTCCTTTCGTAGTCCTGCGCGGGGAGATTCTCGTCCCCGCGCCAATTGTGGCCACGTCTATTGTACCCCAAACCGCACAAACGTGCATCTTGGACGTGTGGGCGAGTCGGTTTCATCTTGTGTTGGTGAAACGCATGGACACTCTCCTCGTGTGTCGTTGCGAGCGAAGCGAAGCAACCTCACGCCCCAGAGATTGCCTCGGGCGCTCCGCGCCCTCGCAATGACAAATACCAACAGACTTTGGAACCGAATCGTGTGGGCGCGCGGCTACTGCGCGGCGTCCAGCAACAGGTCGTCCAGGACGGTGGCCAGGTGCTCTTCGCTGTCAAAGGCGAGGTACAGGGGGCCGCGCGTCTTGGGCCCCTCGGCCTCGTAGGCGATGCGCAGCGCCGGCCGGACGCGCCCGCCGAACGCCATCTGGCCCGTTTGCAGCGAGCGAATGTGGCGCGGCTGGAAGAAGGCGTACCACATCCCGCACAGATGCTTGGGCGTCTTCGCCAACAGCAGGAATCGCGACAGCGGATTCCACACGATGACGATGTGCTCGCGGGTCTCCACGGTCTCAAACCAGGCGCGGGCGTCGGCCAGGTAGTGGGTCATGCCGCTGACCTCAAAGAAACCCGTGGCGCGCGCGGGGACCTTCTCCTCGGGCCGAAGGGGCTTGCCGGGCGTCGTCGGGCGCGCGGTATCGGGCCGGAAGACCACGTAGCCGTTGCGCGCGCCCACGGCGATGGCGACCAGGAGCGCCACGGCCAGCACCGCCGCCGCGATGCTCCACCCACTCACCGGCACGCGCCCCAGGATGAGCAGCGTCGGCCACCCGATGGCAAAGGCCAGCAGGTACCACGCCAGCGGGATGCCCGCGATGCGGTGCCTCGTGAAGTTGTACGAAATCCATCCCAGCAAGCCCAGCAAGCGCATGTTCCCCTCACACAACGACGCGCCGCAGCCAGTCGGCGGCCTGGGCAGCGTCGGCCGCCACATACACCGGCGACAGGTCGTCGGGTCGCACCAGGAAGTGCGCGCGGACGGCGTCTAGGTACGCCCGCCAGCATTCCCCCAGCAGCACCACCGGCCGGGGCGCCAGTTCGCCGATTTGCAGCAGGCTCAGTGTGATGGAGACCTCCGACAGCGTGCCGATGCCTCCCTGGAGGGCCACGAAGCCGCTGGCCCGGCGCGTGAGTTCGGCCAGTCTGCCCAGATAGTCGGGCGCCTTGTGCTCCGCGTTCAGGTACGCATTCGGACGGAGCGCCATGCGGTCAAAGGTGGCCAGGGTGATGCCGATGGCCTGGCCGCCGGCCTCCTGCGCCCCTCGGCTCACCGCTTCCATCGTGCCGCCGTACCCGCCATTGATGACGCCGAACCCGGCTTCGGCCAAGCGGCGGCCCAGTTCGCGAGCCTGGCGGTACAGGGCGCTGTCGGGCGCGGCCTGCGAACCGCCGAACACGGTGATGTAGCGAGGCGTTGCATCGGATGGCATGGGTCAGTCTCCTGCTTCGGTGTCGGCGACGCAGTAGAAGCAGAGTTCCGTGCTGCCGTACCGCCGCCGGTCGGCGAGCCGCAGGCGTGCGAGCGGCAGTTCGGCGTACTCCTTCGGGTGAATCTGGGCGATGACGAGGGCGCCAGGCGCCAGCACGTCGGCCTCGTCCAGCGCCGTCAGCGCCTTGGCCCACAGGCCCTGGTACTGGGGCGGTGCCACGTACACGATATCAAAGGCTTCCCTGCCCGAAGCCTGGCGCAGGAGTTTGAAGGCGTCCTGCCGCACGACGCGGGCGCGCTCGGCTAGGCCGGTGGCCTCCAGGTTGGCCTTGATGGTCTGGATGGCCTGCCATTCGCGGTCCACGAACCAAACCTCGCGCGCGCCGCGGCTGAGCGCCTCAATGCCCACGCTGCCGGTCCCCGCGAACAGGTCCAGCACCCGCGCGTCCACCACGTCCTGCGCCAGGATGTTGAACAGGGCCTCCTTGACGCGGTCGGTGATGGGTCGGGTGGTCTGACCCGGCACGGACGCCAGTTTTCTGCCTTTGGCCGTTCCCGTGATTACGCGCATGGCCCTACCTGAAACAAAGAACGCGGGCGCAGGCCCGCAAACGACGACTGCCGCATCCCCACTCGGCTCACAGTATACAGGCGCGCGTCGGGGGCGTCAAGTGCGCGAGTTGAT
>JBBIHX010000147.1:0-3661 GCA_037446815.1 Caldilineae bacterium
AGAGGGCTGGGGTGAGGGCCATGCCCCCTCGCCCACAACTGTCATTCCGAGCGGCGAAGCCGCGAGGAATCTCGCAGCCCGAGACCCTTCGCTTCGCTCAGGGTGACAGGACCGGGCCCTGCCCTCCAGGGCCATGTCCCCACAACTGTCATTCCGAGCGGCGAAGCCGCGAGGAATCTCCCACCCCTATCCGCCCAATCCGTCCAATCCGTGGATGCCGTTTCCTAGTCGTCTCACGCTCCCCCGTGGCCCAGGTCAGAGGTGCAGAACGGGCAGCGCGTCGCCTTGATGGGAATCTTGGAAAGGCAGAATGGGCAATCCTTTGTCGTCGGCTCGGCGGGCACGGGCTTGACCGCCAAGCGGTTCACGGCGCGCACCAGCAGGAACACGGCGAAGGCCACGATGATGAAATCCAGCACCGTGTTCAGGAAGATGCCGTAGTTGATCGTCGCTGCGCCCGCTTCCTTGGCCGCCGCCAGCGAGGGATAGGTCCCGCCGGACAGGTTGATGTACAACTCCGAGAAGTCCACCCCGCCCAGCAGCAAGCCGATGGGCGGCATGATCACGTCGTTGACCAGCGACGACACGATTTTGCCGAACGCCGCCCCGATGATGATGCCCACCGCCATGTCCACCACATTGCCGCGCATCGCGAACTGCTTGAACTCTTTGAGCATCTCGCACCTCCCGCACCTTTCTGCATACGCGCCGCGCTGATGGTCTCCTTACTTCCGTGTGGTACGATCTGCGCAAAGACCGCAGGGTTTCTTTCGCGTTTCCCCTCGCCCTGCAGCGAAGTTCAGCCATTTTCTGTCCATCCACACGCCGGAGGGAGGCGACCGTCGCGTTTGGCGCAGCGCAATTGTACCCCGGCTGCCCGCCGCGTCAAGGGCGAAAATGACCTTGCGCCTCGCGGCGAATCTGCTATACTGGCCGTGGATTCGGGCAACCGCGGGGCTTCCGGTAATGTACTCCCGTCCGAGGCGGCGCGTGGACACACTCTTCTGGATGGCAGTTGGCTTCCTTTCAGGCTCCATCCCGTTCTCGGTGTGGCTGGGGCGGCTGCTCCTGCGCGCGGATATCCGCCGGTACGGCGACGGCAACCCGGGCGCGGCCAACGCCTGGCGCGCCGGCGGCTGGCCCATGGGCCTGTTGGTCGGGCTGCTGGATTATCTCAAGGGCGGGGTGCCCGTCGGCCTGGCCCATTTCCGCTGGGGCATAGGCGGCCCCGACCTGGCCACCATCGCCCTCTGCCCGGTCCTGGGGCACGCTTTCTCCCCGTTCCTGCGATTCCGCGGCGGCAAAGCCATCGCCGTAACCTTCGGCATCTGGACGGGGCTCACCCTGGGCGAGGTGCCCATCATCCTCGGCGCGCTCCTGGGGATAGGCTTCTTGACCCTCGCAACGGATGCCTACTCGGTCATGTTGAGCATGGTAGGCGTGCTCGCGCACCTTCTTCTGCGAGGACACCCGCCGCTCCTCATAGCCGTCTGGATCGGGAACATTTTGGTTCTCGTTTGGAAACACCGCGCGGACCTTCGCCAGAAGCCCCGCCTGCGTCCCTGGCTGCGGAGACAGTAACGCTGCGCGCCGAGCATTGCGGACGTCGCCGCTCGGGGGAAGCCCCCATAGCCGCCGCCACATCCCGCCCCAAAAGAAAACCCCGCTTGTGCAGCGGGGCTTTCTGCTATTCAGTTGTAGAGGTGGGTTTCCGAGTGTTGCGGCTTACAGGTTGGAGATGATCGTGCTGAACACGTTGCCGACCGCCGGGCCAAGCAGCAACAGCACAGCGATCACAACCACAGCGACCAGCACGAGGATCAGAGCGTACTCAACCAACCCCTGGCCTTTCTCCCGCGGCAAGTAGAACATGGTAACGTCTCCTTTCAAACTAAATGGTGGATACTCCGATAATCTAGCCGAATTATAGGACGAGAAACCCGCTCCCGCAATAGGAATAAGGTACTATGGTGAACTCGCTTCCAAAGCCCGTCTGTCATTGCGAGGGCGCGGAGCGCCCGAAGCAATCTCCGGGGCGCGGGGTTGCTTCGCTTCGCTCGCAACGACACACGGTGACAGGGCCAGGCCCTGCTCCCGCGCCCACAACTGTCATTCCGAGCGGCGGAGAGCGAAGAATCTCGCCGACCGAGAGACTCGCCCTCAGAGGCCACAAGTCGGGCGATGGCCTGGGGGCAGAAACAGGCGACGGGGCCAGGTGTGCCCCTGACCCCGTCGGTAGGCCCATTGCGGTCGCGGCGAGGGGCTACGCTTTCGGATTGAGCACCCGCCCGACGAACAGGATGGTCCCCGTCTGGATGTCGCGGATGAGGAAAACGAAAGGCCGATCCACCGTCAGGTCCACAGGGCTTGCGGGCATGGCCGTCAGCCCGATAATCACCGCAGTGGCAGCAGCCGCCTCGGTGCCCGCCTCGTCCACGGCCACGAATGCCTTGTGGAACACATCGGTAATCGCAAGGTTGCGCGTCCCGTCCATCCCCGAGAAATCCGCGTCGGTGCTGAAGGCATCGGGCATGCCCATCGCCTTCAGCGTACCGGCCAGGCTCAAAGTGGAATCGTACTTGAAGCGGGGCATGGTCAGGTTGACGCTGGTCGTCTCCATCCTCGCCAGGATGCCCGCGACGACCTCGGCGCTCAGCCCTTCCTCAAAAGCCGCGAACGTCCCCCTATCCGGCACCAGGAGCACCATGGACACCTCGCCGCCGTCGTAGGGCAGTTCCACCGCCTGCACCCCCTCGCCCGCGAAGTAGCGCAGGTGCTTATCCAGGCGCATCATCGGCACGACAACCTGGGAGCCGTCCAGCAGGTAGAAAGGCCCGTCCTGTGTGGCATCCTTCTCAAAGGGATACATCCACGCCGCGTTGAAGTAGATGGCGTTGGCGAGCACCAGCCGCGTGAGCGCGTCAATCGCGCCCTGGGGAATCAAGTCCCGAATCTTGCCCTCGGTTTGGTTGGCAACCCAGTCGTTGATGGTCTCGCGGGCGACATCGGGCGACTTCTGGAAGTCAACCAGCCGCAGGCCCGCGCCGTAGTTCTCGGCCAGGGTGTCCAGGAATGCGGGCAGGAACTTGTACCCCGCCTGCCCCCACAGCGAATTGGCGATATTCAGGCGGAACGGCTGCCCATCCTTGGCCTTGGCTCCCGCGCCGCGGCTGGCCAGCGCCTGGTCCAGCGCATTGAACGCGGGGTGCAAACGCGCCTGCTCCAGCCTGAAGCGGAGCACCTCGGCCATCTGGCGCTCGGTTTCGCCCCGCGCCCCTGCGTAGGTCATGGCCAGCGCCACCGAGATGCTGTACGGCGAGTAGAACAGATTGCCCGGCTCTTTCCGAATGGCCTGGTACAGGTCAAACGCAAAGGCGCTGTTGCCCGCCACCAGTGCCTCCAATTCCGACGCGGCCACGTCGGGCGACTGCACGCGCGGCTTGTCCGATTGCGCAACCTGGGCTTGCGCGGGCCTGCTCGGCGCGCACGCGGTCAAGCCCAGCAAGACGAGTATCAGCATCACGTTGAGCCATGGGATTCTCATCGCACCCCTCCTCGCGGAACCTCGTTGCCCAGGCGGAAACGCCTCGGCTATGTGCAAGACGCAGGCGCGGCGCGAAAGGTTCCCCATCCCCGCGCACCCTCGCCCCCACAACCGTCA
>JBBIHX010000147.1:3761-7222 GCA_037446815.1 Caldilineae bacterium
ACCCGAGGCCCTTCGCCTCGCTCAGGGTGACAGGATCGGCCCCGCTCCCTCGCCCGCTGGGAGAGGGCTGGGGTGAGGGCTACGCTCCCTCGCCCACGGCAATCTGTCATTCCGAGCGGCGCAGCCGCGAAGAATCTCGCAACCCGAGACCCTTCGCTTCGCCCAGGGTGACAGGGTCAGGCTGCGTTCCCCCCGCGCCGCCTCTCAGCGCGGCGGCTTCAGCCCCGCGCCGCCGCGCTCTCAGCAACCGCCACAGGTTGACCTTTCGCCATTCTGTGGTATCCTACGGCGCGCATCTTTTCACCACGTCGCGCATCCAAAGGAGTAGAAATCCGTGCCCGATGAAGCGGCGCTCCTGCAACGACTGCGGCAAGGCGAACCCGCGGCCTACCGCGAACTGGTGGATACCTACTCGCCCCGCGTGTACCGTTTGGCGCTGGGCATGTTGGGCGACCCCGCCGAGGCCGAGGACGCCCTGCAAGAGACGTTCCTCAGCGTCTATCGCAACATCGGCGGGTTCCGTGGCGATTCGGGCCTCGGCACGTGGATCTACCGTATCGCGGCCAACGCCAGCCTGATGCGCCTGCGCCGCCGCAAGGACACCGCCTCGTTGGATGAAACGATGGAGGACGGCGCAGAGCCGAAGGTGGCGCCGTCGGGCGGGTTCTGGTTCTGGGATCCCGAGGAGGCAGCCTTGAGCGCCGAGGTGCGCCAGGTCATGGCCCAGGCCATCGCTGGCCTCCCCGAGGCCCTGCGCATCGTGTTCCTGATGCGCGACGTGGAGGACATGCCCGCGGCGGAGGTGGCCGAGGCGCTGGGAATCACCGTCGCGGCGGTGAAATCGCGCCTTCACCGCGCGCGCATGTTCCTGCGCGACCGCCTGTATCCGTACCTTGCCGACCGGGAGACGAGATGAGTCAAGACGCCCACTGTCGCCAACTGTTGCACCGCATCTGCGAGTACATGGACGGCGAACTGGACGCCGGAACATGCGCCCAACTGGAAGCGCACCTGGCCGAATGTCCCGACTGCCGCACGCTCCTGGACAGTCTGCGCAAGACCGTTGCGCTGTACCGCCGCTGCGTGCCCGACGACCTGCCCCCCGACGTCCGCGCGCGGCTCCACGCGGCGCTGAACCTGGACACGCCCGACGCCGATTGACCCGCTACGCCGCTGCTGTCCCTCGGCAAGCCGCAGGCCGGACATCACTGCGACGCCACAGCGCCGCGACCGCCGCCAGGTACGCCCCATAGGCCACCACCTCCAGGAGCGAAGGATTGCCGTTGTAGCCGAACAGTCCCCGCAGGATGCTGCCCAAGGCTCCCCTTTCGTGGAGGATTGGGTACGGGCCGCCATCGGGCGCGGGAGGGTTGATGTCCCACACGTGCTCTACCACCGTCGGCAGCACACCGGCCTCCTGCAGTTCGTGCACCCCCATACCCACCAGGCCGGCAGCAAACAGGATGAGCAACACGTTCGTAACGGCGAAGAACGACCGCAGGCTGATCTTCAGCGACCCGACGAAGAGCGCATAACCCAGGGCCACGGCCGCGACGAGACCCGCCACGGCTCCGATGAGGTTGTTCTCGGGCGAGGCCAGACTGGCGGCGCTGAGGAACAGCACCGTCTCTATCCCCTCGCGCAGGATGGCCACAAAGACCACCCCAAACAGTCCCGCGCGGCTAGGCCCACGAAGGCTTGCGGCCACCCTCGCCTCCAGTTCGGCGGCGATATGACGCTGGCGCATCATCCAGAGGATCATCGTCGTGAGCAGCGCCGCGCCCACGAGCATGATCACCCCCTCAAACAACTCCTCGGCGCGGCCCTCAAACCCGCCCGCCCATCGGACGAACAGAAACGCGCCCAGACCGCTGGCCCCGACGCCCGCCGCGATTGCCGCGTACACCACGCGATTGTGCCGCGTCAGGCCGGTGCGCGCCAGGTATCCTAGCACGATGCCCACCACCAGCGCAGCCTCCAACACTTCCCGAAACGTGATCAAGAAACTCGCTACCATTGTCCTGCTCCTATATGGCTCGGCCTCCGAGGAGGAGGACCTCGGAGGCCGAGATACGGAAGGTCTATGCACAGAACAGTATACAACGGCATC
Source organism: Caldilineae bacterium (assembly GCA_037446815.1). Lineage (GTDB taxonomy): Bacteria > Chloroflexota > Anaerolineae > DTLA01 > DTLA01 > DTLA01. The sequence continues at coordinate 5,872 of JBBIHX010000147.1, forward strand.
GCCCAGGGCAGAAGCGTCGTTTGGCCTGTCGCCGATAGGCCAAATGGCGGGGCTAGAACTCCCAGTCCGGGTGCGGCTCAGGCAGGCGCAGCACCGCGTCCAACTCGTGCAGCAACCCCTCCGGCCCCGACAAGGCGTCGGTAACAGCCAGACTGCTGGCGGGCCGCACCCCAAACCACAAGCGCGTGAAGGCGTTGACCGTCGCCGTCAGGGTCGGCAGCGACGAATCCACGCCCCGCTCGGCCCCCGACGCCGGGCCAAGCGTTACCACGTAGTCGCCGCCCACGCCGCGCCAACCGGCCTTCTCGCCCAGGTAGCGCTCTATCGGATCCGTCAGGCGCAGGTTGAACCGCACCTCGCCCCACGGCAAGCGGGTGCGCTCCAGGCAGCCGGCCAGGTCGCAGATGCGCATCTGCCAGTAGGCGGTGGCGCTCGTCGCGTTTTCCATATCGCTGCCGCGCGTCGCCCGCCGGCTGCGGAACGGGTGCTCCAGCAGGTCCTGGAACTGGATGCCTGGCGGCTCGCGGAGTTGCACCAAGAGCACCTGATCGCCCCAGGCCCGCACCAGCGCCATGAGTTCCAGAAACTGCGCAGGCGTTTGGTACGCCAGCCATAGGATGCGGTATGGGCCTATCTCCCGATTGACCGGCACGCACCACAGGTGATGCGTGAGAGCGCCGGCGGGGCCATCGGCATAGCCCAGCCCAAACCCGCCGTGCTCAAGCATTTCTCCCAGCGTCATGCCGAGCGGCGGGAAATTGATGCTCCCATGCCCGCGGCGGCGCGCCAGCCGCGAAGCATGCATGGCAGGCGCGTCGTCCATGCCCAGGCGGCGCGGAACCCGAGGGCGCGCGCTCACCCGGAGATCGGCCGGGTTGAATCGGACGGTGTGCTCATACCCGCCCGTGCCAAAGCCGAGGGTGTCGTAGAACCCCTGGTCAAACATCCCCAGCCCCGCCACGAGAGCGCCCTCGGCAGCCGCCTGTGCCACGGCGTGGGCCGTAACCCGCCGCGCCAGGCCCTGCTTCCGCGCCACGTAACTGGTAGCAACCGCCGCCACGCCGCAGAAGGGCAGGTCGTCGCCCAGGTAGCGGATGGCGCCGGGGGCAATGGATACGGAGCATTCGGCGCGGCCATGGACGTCGGCCACAAAGGTTTGACCCGCCGCAAGCATGGTATCCACGGCCTGCTCCTTGCCCTCCTTGAGCCATCCGGTCTCCCACCAGATGCGAAGCACGGCGTCGCGGTCTTTGGTCGGATTGTACAGGCGAATCGTCATAGCAAGCACCTTTCAGGCGAATTGTGCGGGGCGCGCGGATCTCCCGCAGGCGCAAGGGGCATTGTACCAGCG
>JBBIHX010000148.1:0-7193 GCA_037446815.1 Caldilineae bacterium
GCGGGGAAGCGGTACTCGTCGGGCTGCTCGTAGTTGTACAGCCGATCGGGGACATTCACGATGAGCGTCATCTCCGTGCTGATGCCCTTGAACCCGTGCAGCACGCCGGGCGGTATCGTGAGCAGCGTAGGGTTCTGCTCGCCGATGAAGAACTCGTTGATCTCGCCCCGCGTGGGCGAACCCTCGCGGTTGTCGTACAGCACGACCTTGGCCATCCCCTTCACGCAGATGAAATGGTCGGTCTGCAATTTGTGATAGTGCCAGCCCTTGACCACGCCCGGGTACACGGCGGTAACGTACACCTGGCCGAACTGCTCAAACTCCTCCCAATCGGAGCGGAACATCTCCATGAGATAGCCCCGCTCGTCGGGGATGAGCCGCAGTTTTCGTGTCTTCACGCCGTCTATCATCGTCATCCTCCGTGAATGCTGGGTTCACCGCAGGGTGTAGGGGCAGGTCTCAGACCTGCCCCTACGAGACCAGCCCCTGCTCCTCTCTGCGCCCTCTGGGCCTCCGCGGTGAGTTACACCCTACCGCCGCGCGACAAAAATCATGTTCTCCGACAGCGCCTCATAGGGCTCCAGGTCGGCGGAGCCGTACACGGCCTCCACCGTAAACCCCGCCCGCTCCAGCAGCAATTCCATCTCAAACCGGAACACATAGCGCAATTCCGTGCGCAGGGTGGTGCGATGGACGCAACCATCGGCCCCCACCTCGTCGTAGATGAGGGTGATGTACTGCATTTGCCGGGCGTGGTCAAATCGCACCGAGGTGAACTTCTGCACCGTCCGGCCGCTGACCTCATCCCGCAACTCGCTCTGCAGCGACAGCGCCTCGCCTGCCGGAATCAGCAGCATGGCGAGGGGCGACGCCACGTCCACGATGAGTCGCCCGCCTGGGGCCAGGTGCCGATAGGCGCTCCCCAGCGCGGCCAGTTGGTCGGCCTGCGTCGTCATGTGCATGAACGTGTTCAGCGGGCAGAGGGCCAGCGCGAACTCCCGCCCCAAGGCCAGCCGCCGCATGTCCGCCTGGACCACCTGGACGCGGGCGGCCACATCGGGCGGCTCCTGCGCCAGTTTGGCCCGCAGCGCCGCCAGCATGTCCGGCGAGATGTCCACCGCCGCCACCTGGTGCCCATCCCGCGCCAGAGGGAGCGCCACGCGGCCCGTCCCGCACCCCAATTCCAGCACCGTCCCGCCCATCTGCGCGGCGAACTGTCGGTACATCTCCACGTCATCGCGGACCGACGCATGGTCCAAGTCGTAGAACCGCGCCAGGTCGTCAAAGAAGTCCGTCATCGTCTGTCCTTGCCAAGACTGCCGTCTACTTGCCGCCCAAATCCGCCTGGGTGAACGCGCCTGGGAGCAGGTCGGGCAGCCGATACGTGCGGGTGTTCCCGTGCGCGTCGGCCACGATGACGCGCATGTTGGGGCCGAATTCGGCCAGCACCTGACGACACGCGCCGCAGGGCAACACGCCGTTGTCCGTAACTACGGCGATGGCCTCAAATTCGCGTTCGCCCTCGGTTACCGCCTTGAACGCGGCAACGCGCTCGGCGCACACCGATAGGCCATACGAGGCATTCTCCACGTTCGCGCCCGTGAACACACGCCCCGACCGCGTGAGGAGCGCCGCGCCCACGCGATAGGCCGAGTAGGGAACGTAGGCGTGTTCCCGCGCTTCTCCTGCTGCCCGCACCAGTTCCTTGTCGTCCACGATCGTCTCACCTCTGAGCATCGGATTCGTCTTCGGGCACAACCTCGTGCCCCTGGGGTTCGGCGCGGGCGACGCGCACCTTGCGGATGCGCCGTCCGGCCACAGACAACACCGTGATGGTCAGGTCGCCCACACGGATTTCGTCGCCCACCGCCGCCACCCGTCCCAGTTGCGTGTAGATGAACCCGCCCAGGGTATCCCCGCCCGTATCGGGCAGTTCCACCCGCAGCAGGTCGTTGACGTCGTCCAGGTTCACGCCTGCGTCAAAGATGAATTCGTTGTCGCTCACCCGCTCTACCGTCGGCTCCTCGGCATCGTACTCGTCCTGGATTTCGCCGACGATCTCCTCCAGCAGGTCTTCCACCGTAACCAGCCCCGCCGTCCCGCCATACTCGTCCACCACGATGGCCATATGCACCCGCCGCGCCTGCAACTCGCGCAGCAGATCGTCCACCTTCTTGGTCTCGGGCACAAAGTAGGCGGGGCGCAGGATGCTGGTCAGGGGCACGTTGTGCTTGCCGTCCCGCAGATACACGAGCAAGTCCTTGGCGTACAGCAAGCCGATGATGTTGTCAATGGAGCCTTGATACACCGGGATGCGCGAATGCCCCTCTTTCATCACCACGTCCAGCGCCTGGAGAAGGGGCGTGTCGGCGTCCACGGCGACGATGTCAATGCGCGGCACCATGACCTCGCGCGCCAGCGTGTCGCCGAATTCAAAGATGGAGTAAATCATCTCCTTCTCGTCTTCCTCAATGACGCCGCCTTCCTCGCCCGCGTCCACCATCGCCTTGATTTCGTCCTGGGTAACGAAGGGCATGTTGCTGGGCGCTTGCGCTCCCAAGGCCGCCGAAATCCTGTTGGTGAGAAAGACCAGCGCGCTCACCACAGGCGCGAAGATGCGGGCCAGCAGGTCTATGGGCACCGCCACGGCGAAGGCGATGCGCTCCGCGTGCTTCAGCGCCAGGTTCTTCGGCACCAGTTCGCCCAACAGGAGCATGACGAGGGCCAATGCCAGCGTGATGAGGAGCGTCGCGATCCCCTGCGCGTTCGCCTGAATGAACGCCGCGGGGATACCCGCCAGCGCCTGCGCCAGCGGCCCCGACAGGCTCACGGCGGCGGTGGCTGCGGCCAGGAATCCCACCAGCGTAACGCCCACCTGAATCGTCGCCAGCAAGCGGCTGGAGTCGGTCGCGAGGCGCTCCACCACCCGCGCCGTCCGATTCCCCTCCTCCACCTTGTGGCGCAGGCGCACCTTGTTGAGGGTAACGATCGCCATCTCCGAAGCCGCGAAGAAGGCATTGAGGGCGATCATCACGGCCAGCAGAATCAACTCACGCGCTGCTGAACTGCTCACGAATCAGACTCCTGCTCTGCGGGCTGCTCCGACGGCGGGGCCGCGTCCGATGGCGCGCTGCGCACGCGCGCCGGCACGCCGTAGGCGATGGCCCCCGACGGAACGTCGCGGGTAACCACAGACCCCGCGCCCGTCTTCGCGCCCTTGCCGATGCGCACGGGCGCGACCAGCATGGTGTCGCTGCCGATGAACGCGCCTTCTTCAATCACCGTCTTGTGCTTCCGTTCCCCGTCAAAGTTGCACGTGATGGTCCCCGCCCCGATGTTCACGTCGGCCCCCACCTCGGCGTCCCCGAGGTAACTGAAATGGCCCATCTTGGTCCCCGGCCCCAGGTACGAATTCTTCACCTCGCCGAAGTTCCCCATGTGCACGCCGGTCGCCAGGTGCGCGCCCTTGCGTAGGTGCGCGAACGGGCCGATGTCCACCCGATCCTCCAGCACGGCTTCTTCTACGACAGATGCCTCCACCTTGCAGTCGTCCCCGATAAGCGAATCGCGCACCACCGTGTTGGGCCCGATGCGGCAGCGCGCGCCGATGCGGGTCTTGCCCTGCAGGTGCGTGTTGGCGAAGATCACCGTGTCCGCGCCGATCTCCACGTCGGCGTCCACGTAGATGCTGGCGGGATCCTGGAACGTAACGCCGCTGAACATGAGACGCTCGGCGATGCGTTTGCGAGCGATGGCTTCGGCCCGCGCCAGGTGCGTGCGGTCGTTGATGCCCAGCATCTGCTCCGCGTCGTCGGTGGTAACGGCCTCCACGCGCCGCCCCTGTGCCACGGCCATCTCCACCACATCCGTCAGGAAGAACTCGCCTTTGGGGCTTTTGCGCAGGTTGGCGATGTTGTCCCACAGCCAATCGCCCTGGAAGCAGTAGACGCCGCAGTTGAGTTCGCGGATGCGCCTCTGCTCGGGCGTAGCCACCGACTCCTCCACAATCCCGACGACGCGCCCCGCCGAATCCCGTAGGATGCGCCCGAACCCCATGGGGTCGTCGGCGATGAGCGTGAGAAGGGTCAGCGTGGCGCCCGTCGCGCCGTGCACGTCGGCGAGTTGGCGCAGGGTCTCCGCGCGCAAGAGGGGCATGTCGCCGTAGTACACCAGCACCGTCCCGCCCCGATCCCGCAGCAACGGCGCCGCCTGCATCACCGCGTGGCCGGTGCCCAGGGGTTCGGGCTGGGCCGCATAGAGCACGCCATCGCCCACCACGGCGCGCACCTGCTCGGCCCCGTGCCCCACGACGAGGACCGTGGCAGCGGCTCCCAGCGCGCGGGCGGTCTCCACGCCGTACAGCACCATGGGCCGCCCGGCAACGGGGTGCAGCATCTTGGGCAGGGCCGATTTCATGCGCGTCCCCAGCCCGGCGGCCAGAATCACAACCGATAGACTCATACGCGCACCTCACGGGGATTTTCGGTGGCAGAGGTGGAAGCGGCGGACACGCGGGCAAATGCTAACAACAACGATGACCCAAACCGCAGCCCCACACCACCTGTGGGCCTGGGCCGGGCCACCGCGTCGGATGCTATGCTACGGCATGTTCGGTTGTCGCCAAACGAATACTCGTCCATCAAAAGAGTGGCGGGGATATGCCTCATACCGGCAGAGCCGGAAGAATCAGGCTGGGGCGGAAGGATTCGAACCTTCGAATCGCGGCTCCAAAGGCCGCTGCCTTTCCGCTTGGCGACGCCCCAGCGACCCACGCTATTATAGCACAGCCGCGCTTCTTTGCGCAAACCCGTCAGGGCGAGGCCCGCGCACCCTCGCCCGCCGCAAACTGTCATTCTGAGCGGCGAAGCCGCGAAGAATCTCGCTGCCCGAGATGCTTCGCCTTCGGCTCAGCATGACAGAGTGGGGAGGCGGTGCGTGGGGCAGACCAACACAAGGTGGAACCGAACCGGGGTGAGGGCCCCACTCCCTCGCCCGCCGCAAACTGTCATTCTGAGCGGCGAAGAATCTCGCAACCCGAGACCCTTCGCTTCGCTCAGGGTGACAGGGCCGGGCCCCGCCCCCTCGCCCGTCGGGAGAGGGCCGGGGCGAGGGGAGACCTCACACGTTTTACACACTTCTTACAACCAGACAACACCCCCTTGATATGTTCACGGCATCCTGAGGGTGCCGAAAGGCGAATTCACGATGCTGGAGGTGGAACCATGAAAGCGTTTCTGAGAATCACCATCGCCCTGGCCGTGGTGGGCCTGCTGCTTGCGGCGGCGTTGCCCGCCTTCGCAGGCGCCTCGCCGGCCACCATTGACCTGAAGGGCCGCGTAACGTCCGTGGACCCGCCGCGCTTTACCATCGCCATCCCGTCCGGGTCTGTGCTCATCCTCACGGATGACAGCACGCGGTTCGTCGTCCCGGGCGTGGAGAACCCAACCCTGGCCGACGTGCACGAAGGCGACCTGGTCCAGGTGCGCCTGACGCAGGACGCCGAGGGGCGGCTGCTGGCGCGCCTCGTCGCCGTCATCGCCACGCGCGAAATCCGCGGCACCATCGCCGCGCTGGAGCCGCCGGCCATCACCGTGGACACGGACGCGGGGCCGGTGCAGGTGCTCACCGATGACCGCACGCGCTACCGAATCCCCGACGTGGAGCAGCCCACCTACGAGGATCTGACCGTCGGCGACCGCGTCGTCATCGGGGCGCTGGCCCAGTCGGACGGAACGCTCCTGGCGCGGGTTGTGGCCGTCGTCCCCAACGTGGTGCGGCTTGACGGCGACGTAACGCAGATCGCTGGCAACAATCTGACGATCGCCAACCCCAACGGCGAAATCCTGGTGCATACGGACGACAAGACCCGATTCCGCGTCCCCGGCGTGGAGAATCCCACCCTGGCCGACGTGCACGTGGGCGACCACATCCACGGGTTGGCCGTGGAGAAGGGCAACGGCAGCCTGTGGGGGCGCATCATCGCCGTGGTGGACGAGCGCAAGTTCCACGGGCAGGTGGCCGCCATTGACGGCGTCAACGTAACCGTGAACACGCCCGACGGCCCGGTAACCGTCGCCACGGACGACCGGACGCGGTTTGAGGTGCCCGGCGTGGAGAATCCCACCCTGGCCGACGTGCACGTGGGCGACCTGGTGTTCGTCGTGGCCTTCGGGCAAGGAGACGGCAGCATCCTGGCCAGACTTATCGCCGTCCGTCCGCAGGTCAAGTTCCGCGGCGAGGTGCTGGCGAAGAACGGCGCAACGCTGACCATCGCCACCGAGCGCGGGAACGTGGACGTGCTGACCGATGAGCACACCCGCTACCGCGTCCCGGGCGTGGAAAGCCCGACGCTGGATGACGTGCACGTGGGCGACCGGGTCGCCGTCATCGCCGTACCGCGCGGGCCGGATGGCGGCCTGCTGGCGAAAGGCATCGGCGTGCTGCCGCCCAGCGAAACGTAGCCCATCCCGCCGCTTCACCACAAAGCCCCGGTGCCAGGCCGGGGCTTTTTCGCTGTGCTTGTGTTCTTGCGTTTCGGCCGATGTGGCGGCTGCTTTGCTCACCGCCGAGGCGCGGAGTACGTAGAGGAATCACAGGGATTCCTCCAGATTCTGCTGCCCTCTGCGTCCTCTCCGTCTCCGCGGTGCAATGGTGTTCACCGCCGAGGCGCGGAGCACGCAGAGGAATCATAAGAATTCCCCTGCCTCCTGCTCCTCTCTGCGTCCTCTCCGTCTCCGCGGTGCAATGGTGTTCACCGCCGAGGCGCGGAGCACGCAGAGGAATCATAAGAATTCCCCTGCCTCCTGCTCCTCTCTGCGTCCTCTCCGTCTCCGCGGTGCAATGGTGTTCACCGCCGAGGCGCGGAGCACGCAGAGGAATCATAAGAATTCCCCTGCCTCCTGCTCCTCTCTGCGTCCTCTCCGTCTCCGCGGTGCAATGGTGTTCACCGCCGAGGCGCGGAGCACGCAGAGGAATCATAAGAATTCCCCTGCCTCCTGCTCCTCTCTGCGTCCTCTCCGTCTCCGCGGTGCAATGGTGTTCGCCGCCGAGGCGCGGAGCACGCAGAGGAATCATAAGAATTCCCCTGCCTCCTGCTCCTCTCTGCGTCCTCTCCGTCTCCGCGGTGCAATGGTGTTCGCCGCCGAGGCGCGGAGCACGCAGAGGAATCATAAGAATTCCCCTGCCTCCTGCTC
>JBBIHX010000149.1:0-7129 GCA_037446815.1 Caldilineae bacterium
GGCGTGAGGTTGCTTCGCTTCGCTCGCAACGACACACGAGGAGAGTGTCCATGCGCTTCACCAACACAAGATAGAACCGAGTCTCGGTGCTGGGGGATTATGCGCATTGCCCCGCGTGTGCTATAATACGCCCGTAGTCGTCCTATCCGTGTTACACCGAGTGGCAACGGAAAGGGGGGATGCGTACCGCGTGCGCTAGCCGATTCCACATCTGTTACGAGGTTTGTGCTTTGGGTCTGGGAAAGCGGTTTTGGCCTTGCGCCCGCGCGATGCGCCTGCATCGGCGACCGAACAGTTCTGTTTCCCATGACCTCACCTTCGTGGGCATTGGCCCAAGAATATTGTGAACAGGAGATTGCCTCATGGCAAGCGTAACCTATGAGCACGTTACGAAGCGATTCGGCGACGTGATCGCCGTCAACGACCTCTCGCTGGAAGTCCGAGACAAGGAGTTCCTCGTCCTGGTGGGCCCCTCGGGCTGCGGCAAGACTACGGCGCTGCGCCTGCTCGCCGGCCTGGAGGAGATTACCGAGGGCAAGATTTACATCGGCGACCGCCTGGTCAACGACGTGGCGCCCAAGGACCGCGATATCGCCATGGTGTTCCAGTCCTACGCGCTGTACCCGCACATGAGCGTGTACGACAATATGGCGTTCGGGCTGAAACTCCGCAAGACGCCCAAATCGGAGATTGACCGTCGCGTCAAGGAGGCGGCGGCCATCCTCGGCATTGAGCAGTTGTTGGACCGCAAGCCGAAGCAGTTGTCGGGCGGCCAGCGGCAGCGCGTGGCCCTGGGCCGCGCCATCGTCCGCGAGCCAAAGGTCTTCCTCATGGACGAGCCGCTATCCAACCTGGACGCGAAACTGCGCGTGCAGACCCGCGCGGAACTGTCCAAACTGCACCAGCGGTTGCAGACCACGTTCATCTACGTAACCCACGACCAGATGGAAGCCATGACCATGGGCACGCGCATCGCCGTGCTGAAGGACGGCATCCTGCAGCAACTGGACACGCCGCAGAACCTGTACGACAAGCCCGACAACGTGTTCGTGGCCGGCTTCATCGGCAGCCCGGCGATGAACTTCTTTGACGCGACGCTGGTGGGTACCAAAGAGGATATGTACATTGACACCGGCTCGTTCCGGGTCAGAGTGCCGCAAGATCGCCTGCCTGTGCTTGCGCCGCACCTGGGCAAAGAGGTCATCTTCGGCATTCGGCCCGATAACGTCCACGACCCCGAGTTCGCGCCGCCCGGCATCAACCCGGCGCGCGTTCCCGCCAAGGTGGACGTAACCGAGTTGATGGGCAACGAGGTGTTCGTGTACCTCGTAACGGGCAAGCATTCGTACGTTGCCCGTGTGGATCCGCGAACCCATATGCGCGTGGGCCAGGATGTGGAAGTGGCGTTTGACATGGATCACATCCACATCTTTGACAAGGCGACGGAGCAAGCCATTCGGTAGCCCGCGCAGATGACGCACAACCTGCGGAGAAGGGTGGCGCCTCACAGGCCCACCCTTCTCCTGTGAAGTGGGACGGAAAAGCCGCCCTGCTGCACCTTTTCGCAAGCGGAGAGAACACATGAACGAATTGGATTGGATTCACGAACTGGCCCAGCCGGCCAACACAAAGATTCTCATGCTCATCCTGGACGGGCTGGGGGGGCTTCCCCTGACTGTTAACGGCCTCACGGAACTGGAAGCGGCCCACACGCCCAACATGGACAGGCTTGCGCGGGAGGGCATCTGCGGGCTAAGCGAGCCGGTGGGGCCGGGCATCACGCCTGGAAGCGGCCCCGGCCACCTGGCGCTGTTCGGCTACGACCCGATGCAGTATGTCATCGGGCGCGGTGTGCTGGAGGCGCTGGGCATCGGGTTCCCGCTGGAGAAGCACGATGTGGCGGCCCGCGGCAACTTCTGCACGCTGGACGCCGACGGCAACATCACCGACCGCCGTGCCGGGCGCATCCCCACCGAGAAATGCCGCGAGTTGGTGGAAATTCTGCGGCAGATTCGGCTCCCCGGCGTGGAGGTCTTCGTGGAGCCGGTGCAGGATTACCGTTTCGTGTTGGTTTTGCGGGGCGAGGGCCTGTCGCCGCACCTGAGCGAGACCGACCCGCAGAAGGTGGGCGTGCCGCCGCTGCCGGTGCACGCGCTGTCGGACGATGCCCAAGCCACCGCGGACTTGGTGAACCGGTGGGTGGCCGATGCGCGCAAACTCCTGGCCGACCAGCACCCGGCCAACGGGCTGACGCTGCGCGGGTTCGCCAAGGACCCGGCCCTGCCCTCCATGGGGCAGATTTACGGCCTGCGCTGCGCGGCCATCGCTACCTATCCCATGTATCGCGGGCTGGCGAAACTGGTGGGCATGGATATTCTGAAAACCGGCGAGACCGTGGAAGATGAGATTGAAACGCTCAGGGCCAATTGGGCCAAGTACGATTTCTTCTACCTCCATGTCAAGAAGACGGACTCGGCGGGCGAGGACGGGGATTTTGACCGCAAGCGCGAGATCATTGAGCATGTGGACGAACTGGTGCCGCAGATGATGGCGCTGAATCCCGACGTGGTCATCATCAGCGGGGATCATTCCACGCCCGCGCTGCTGAAGAGCCACTCGTGGCACCCCGTGCCGACGGTCATTTGGTCGCGCTACTGCCGCACCGACGGCGTGGACACCTTCGGCGAGCGGGCGTGCGCGCGGGGGGCGCTGGGCGTCTTCCCGGCCAAGCACATCATGCGGCTGGCGATGGCCAACGCCTTGCGGCTGGCGAAGTACGGGGCTTGAAACGATGCGACGCGCCTGCGAGGTGCGTCGCATCTTCTCCCAATGCTACATAATGACCACGGGCAGATAGACCCGATTGTTCGCGCGCGGCGGCGTTGTTGTGGAAGTGGGCCTATCCATGCCGTTCCATGAAGCGGCGCATCCGCTCCAGGGCCTCCTCAATCTTCTCCAGCGAGGTGGCGTAGGAGATGCGGACGAACCCCTCGCCGCACGCGCCGAAGGCTGTCCCCGGAATCAGCGCCACATGCTCTTCTTCCAGTAGGCGGTTGGCGAATTCGTCCGACGTCATGCCGCTGGCGCGGATGGACGGGAAGGCGTAGAACGCGCCGTGCGGCTCGCAGCAGGTCAGGCCGATGGCGTTGAGGCCGGAGACCACGACCTTGCGCCGGCGATCGTACTCGGCGCGCATGCGCTGCACCTCCGGCTCGCCACTGCGCAGCGCCTCCAACGCGGCGTACTGCGCCGGCGTGGGCGCGGACATGATGATGTACTGGTGCATTTTGCGCATGCCCGCGATGATCTCCGCGGGGCCGACGGCATACCCCAACCGCCAGCCGGTCATGGCGTAGGCTTTGGAGAACCCTTGGAGCACGACGGTGCGCTCCCGCATCCCGGGCAGCGAGGCGAAGCACGTGTGTTCCACGCCGTACACCAGGCGGTCGTAGATTTCGTCGGAGATGACGAGCAGGTCGCGCTCTTCCACGAGGCGGGCGATTTCCAGCAGGCGCTCGCGGCTCATCACCGCGCCTGTGGGGTTGTTCGGATAGCCGAGGAGGATGGCTTTGGTGCGCGGCGTGATGGCCCTGGCGATGTCGGCGGCGGAGGTTTGGAAGCCGTTCTCCACCCTGGTGCACAGGCTGACCGGCACGCCACCGGCGAAGACGACCGCGGGGGCATACGCCACGAAGCAGGGCGTGGGGATGATGACCTCGTCGCCTGGGTCAATCAGGGCGGACATGGCCAGGTGCAGCGCCTCGGAGACCCCAACGGTGATGAGGATTTCGCTCTCGGCGTTGTAGCGAACGCCGTACAGCCGCGCGATGTTGTCGCTGATGGCCTGGCGGAGTTCCAGGATGCCGGAGTTGGATGTGTAGTGCGTCTCGCCGAGTTGCAGGGAGCGGATGCCGGCCTCGGTGATGGCGGGCGGCGTAACGAAGTCGGGCTCGCCGATGCCCAAGGAGATAACGTCCTTCATGGTCGCGGCGATGTCAAAGAATCTGCGAATCCCCGACGGGGGGACGGACACGACCCGTTGTGCCAACACGTTCTTCATTGAACTTTCCTCCTGACGGCGGTCTAGTATTGAGTCATTGCATGGCGAGGGCGGCACGCGCGTTCACGCCTCCTCCGCCCGAATGTACCATTGGTCTAGCGCCTCGTCGTAGATAAGCGTGGCGTCCGCGCCATCGGCCAGGCGCACCCGAAAGGCGGGGCCTTGGGGCTCGCGCCAGCGCCGCAGCACCGCCACGACTTCAGCGCGGCCCTCGGGGCCTTCCACGGCGCGCGGCTCCTGGGCGTACTGATAGCCCGAGTAGCACTCCACCCGAACGGGTCTATTCGTCGTAGCCATGGCCGGTGGCGTCCACAAGCGACGAGTCGCCCACGTTCAACTGGTCGTAGGAGCCCCGCACGTGGGCGTTGTCGCCGATAATGGACAGGTTGAGCATGGCGTCCTCAATGCACGCGCCCGCGTTGATGATGGAGTCCTTGATGATGGAGCGGCGGACAACCGCGCCCTCGGCGATGGTTACGTAGGGGCCGATGACCGAATGCTCCACCTTGGCCGAGTCGGCGATGTACACGGGGGGCACGATGATGCTGTCTCGGGAGCCGCCGACCCGCCCGCCGGTCTTGGTGAGGAGGTAGCGGTTGGTTTGGAGCACGGCCTCGGGCTTGCCGCAGTCTTCCCACACGTCCACGGTTACGGGGATGAACTTGGCGCCGTCGTCAATCATCAGTTGCAGGGCGTCGGCCAGGTAGTATTCGCCTTTGGTCTTGATGTCGCGCCGCAGGAGTTCGCCGACGGCATCGCGAAGCCGCTCGCCCTCGCGGATGTAGTAGGCTCCGATGACGGCCAGGTTGGACACGGGATCCTTGGGCTTCTCCACCACGCGGGCAACGTAGCGCTGCTCCTCGTCCAGAATGGCGATGCCGAAGCGCCGAGGGTCTTCCACCTCCTTGACATAAAAGATTCCATCGCAGTCTGTGGGCAGGCGCGACAGGTCGGCCTCAAAGATGGTATCCACGAAGATGACGAGAAGGGGGCCGGTCAGGTGCTCGCGGGCAAGGTGCAGCGCGTGGGCCTGGCCCTTGAGTTCTTTCTGCTCCACATAGTGGGCGCGGACGTTGTAATGCTCGGCGACGTACTTCTGAATCTGCTCGCCCAGATGGCCCACGATGAAGACCATCTCTTCCACGCCCACGCTCACGAGGGGATCCAGGATGTGGGCAAGCACCGGCTTGCCCGCCACGTTGACCAGCGGCTTGGGCTTGGTGAAGGTGTGGGGGCGCAGCCGCGTGCCAAACCCCGCCAGTGGAATCACGACTTTCATGGCCGTTCAGACCTCCTTGTCCAGATTCGGCTTTCGCGTATGCCAATCGGTAGCCTGCTCGTAGGCATAGGCTACTCGCAACACGGTGGGTTCGTCAAATGCGTTGCCGATGATTTGCAGGCCGACCGGCAGCCCATCGGCGAATCCACAGGGCACGGATATTCCACACACGCCGGCCAGCGAGGCCGCCAGCGTGAACACGTCGGACAGGTACATCTGCAGGGGGTCTTGGGCGCGCGCCCCGATGGGGAACGCGACCGTGGGCGACACGGGGCACGCGATGACGTCCACCTGTTGGAAGGCGCGGTCAAAGTCGCGGCGGATGAGCGTGCGGGTCTGCTGGGCGCGCAGGTAGTACGCGTCGTAGTATCCGGCGGACAGGGCATAGGTGCCCAGCATGATGCGGCGCTTGACCTCGGCGCCGAACCCCTGGCCGCGCGTCTGCCGAATCATGTCCCACACGTCGCCGCCCTCGCGCACCGACAGGCCGTATTTCACGCCGTCGTACCGGGCCAGGTTGGCCGAGGCCTCGGCAGGGGCGATGAGGTAGTAGGTGGGCAGTGCGTATTCCGTGTGCGGCAGCGACACGTCCACCAGGATGGCGCCCAAGTCCTCCAGGATGCCCAGGGCTGCCTTCACCGCGTCGGCCACGCCTGCCTGCACTCCCTCCACGAAGTACTCCCTGGGCACGCCAACGCGAAGGCCGCGGATTTCGCCTTCCAGCGCGGCGAGGTAGTCGGGCACGGGCCTGTTCACCGATGTGGAGTCGCGCGGATCGTGGCCCGCAATGGCCTGGAGCAGGAGCGCGCAGCCGCGCACGTCCTTGGCAAGAGGCCCCACCTGATCTAGGGAGGACGCGAAGGCGACTAGCCCCCAGCGGGACACGCGCCCGTAGGTGGGCTTCAGCCCGACGACGCCGCACAACGCGGCGGGTTGGCGCACGCTCCCGCCCGTGTCGGAGCCCAGCGCGCCGAGGGCCATGTCGGCCGCTACTGCTGCCGCGCTCCCTCCGCTGCTGCCGCCGGGCACCCGCGACAAGTCCCACGGGTTGCGCGTGGTGAAGTAGGCGGAGTTCTCGGTGGATGACCCCATGGCGAACTCGTCGGTGTTGGTCTTGCCCAGGATGATGGCACCCTGTGCCTTGAGCCGCTCCACGACCGCGGCGTCGTAGGGCGGGACGAAGTTGTGGAGGATGCGCGAGCCGCACGTGGTGGGGATGCCGCGCGTGCACAGGATGTCCTTGATGGCGAGGGGGATTCCCATCAGGCGCGGAGGCGGGGGGCCGCCCTCCCTGCGCCAGCGCAGGAACGACGCATCGGCTGCCTGCGCCTGCTGCACGGCGGCCTCGGGCTCCACGCGCAGGTACGCGCGGATGCGCGGGTCGAGGCGCTCAATGCGCCGCAGGACGGCCCGCGTGAGTTCCGCCGAGGACAGGTCGCCCGCGCGTAGCCGTTCGGCCGCCTCGTGGATGGTGAGGGCGCAGGGGTCCACGGCATCACTCCAGGATGGGGCGCACGCGAATCAGCCCGTCTCGGTGGTCGGGCGCGTTGGCGAGGATGTCGTCGCGCGGGTACGACGCGGTTGGCTCGTCCTCGCGGGTGATGTTGGTGATGTCGGCGGCGTGGGACATGGGGGGCACGCCGTCCAGGTCCAGTTGCTGGAGCATGTCGGCGTAGTCCAGGATGGCGGACAACTGCTCGCAGTACCGTTCGGCCTCTTCACGGGTCAGGCTGAGTTTCGCCAGTTCGGCGATATGTTGCACCTGCTGCACGGAAAGCGGCATTGGCTCA
>JBBIHX010000150.1:0-7097 GCA_037446815.1 Caldilineae bacterium
AATGCACGCGAATAGGGGAACGGTATCCACGGATAGCGCGGATTGCGCGGGTAGGTGAGGTGTGTCCGCGGGCCAGAGATTCTTCGGCGCTTCGCGCCTCAGAATGACAGTTCGGGGGCGGCTTCGGGCGCTACGCGCCCTCGCAATGACAGCCTCGCAACCGCAAATAGCGCGAATCCACGCGAACAAACCGCGGGGTTACAGCCTCTGGCGGAGATGGCGGGGGTAGTGATTCTTCAGCGTGTCGCCGACGCGGAATCCCCAGCCAATGGGGAAGCCGTCCACGCCGACGAGAACCCAGCCGGGCTCGCCCGGAGCCTTGAGGGACTCGCCCCGCAGGTATGCGTGAATCTCGTCGCTCGCCGCCGAGAGGGAGAGGTGCTGGCGGGCGTCGGTCAGCCGGAGGCCCATGGCCAGCGCGTGGCTTGGGACAAAGCGGCCACCGCGCATCTCGCCCACGTGCCAGCCGGGCCACGGCACGCGCACAGCGGGCAGCGTGGGGCAGGCGCGGTCGGCGAGAAAGACGCGATCGCCCAGGCGAATGGCCGCCCCGTCGGGGACGTGGGCCAGGGAGGCATCGGAGAAGTCCCGCCAGGCTTGCGCGGCAGCGGCATCCTCGGCCCAGTGGGGCGGGCGGGCGACCGTCGGGGGTTCGTCCATTCGCCGCATGACGGCGACGAAGTGGCCGTCGCCCGCGACTCTGTGCGGCCAGAGCCGGATGGCGCGCTCCAATGGGAGCCTACGACCCTCGGGCAGGGAGCACCAGTCGCCGCGCCCCTCGCCCTGGACGCCGGGCAGGCGGACCGGCGCCAACTCGTAGTTCGGGTGGGATAGCAGGAAGTGGGCGATGACATCCTCGTTCTCTTCGGGGCTGAAGGTGCAGGTGGAGTAGACGAGCGTTCCGCCGCCGGTTACCATCTCGGCGGCGCTGTCCAGGATGCGCAATTGCCGCCGTGCGCATCCGGCCACGGTCTTCGGCGACCAGGCCTGGCGCGCCTCGGCGCTCCGTCGGAACATCCCTTCTTCGGAGCAGGGGGCGTCTACGAGGACGCGGTGGAAGAACGCGGGCAGGATGGCGGCAAGGCGCTCGGGCGCGTCCGACGCGACGACGGCGTTGCGCGCCCCGAACCGCGCGAGGTTGTCGGCGAGGATGGTGGCTCTTGGGCGCACGATGTCGTTGGCCACGAGCAGCCCGTGCCCGTGGAGTCTGGCGGCGATGTGCGTGGCCTTGCCCCCGGGCGCGGCGCACAGGTCCAGGATGCGCTCATCCGGCTCCGGCGACATGGCTTCCACCACAGCCATGGCCGACGGCTCTTGCAGGTAATACAAGCCTGCTACATGGTACGGGTGCTTGCCTGGCCGCGCGTCGGGCTCTTGCAGGTAGAATCCGACCGGGGACCAGGGAATGGGCTCCAGCCGCCAACCGGTCAGGGCCTGGAACGCCTCGGGCGTGATCTTGAGCGGGTTGACGCGCAGGCCGGTCGGGCTTGGCTCGCCTAGCGCATCGCGGAACTCCGGGAATTCAGGCCCGAGCAGGGGTCTGATGCGCTCCAGGAAGGCCTCGGGGATATCCCGAACCGCGTGGCGGATGTTACCCGGCCGGCCGGGACGGGCGCGCGGCCTTTCTAGTCCGTTGTCATGCTGAGCCGAAGGCGATACGCCCTCGCCCTTCGGGAGAGGGCTGGGGTGAGGGGCGAGATTCTTCGCGGCTTCGCCGCTCAGAATGACAGGAGGCGCCGACGGACTCTGGAACCGTGTCATCTCATGTTGGGCGGCCTGCCGGCTCGGGGCGCAGCGTCTTGCCGAAGATGATGAGGTCGTCGCCGACGGCATAGAAGTCGTGAAT
The DNA here is from genome assembly GCA_037446815.1 of Caldilineae bacterium. Lineage (GTDB taxonomy): Bacteria > Chloroflexota > Anaerolineae > DTLA01 > DTLA01 > DTLA01. Next base: position 1,847 of record JBBIHX010000150.1, read on the forward strand.
GACGGCCTGGTAGCGGTAGCCGCAGGCCTCGTAGAATCGGCGCGCAGCCTCGTAGGGGGGCGTTCCGGATGTCTCAACGAGGATCAGGCGGCCATGCTGCGACGCGACGGTGGCCTCCACCTGGTCCAGGAGCGCGCGGCCGACCCCCCTGCTGCGCGCGTTCGGGTCCACGGCGATCCAGTAGAGGTCCCAGACCCCCTCGGCGAGGGCGTGGGGGCCGAAGCAGGCATAGCCCAGGACGGCGTCGGCGTCGCGAAACACCAGGAATGCGTACCCGCTCTTCTCACCGAGTTGCAGGTACTGGCTCCACAGTTCGTCCACGCACTGGATTTCCGACGGGCTGAAGACCCCAACGCGCGTCGTGATCGCTGCTATGGCTTCCCCGTCTTCGGGTTGGGCGAGACGTATCATAGGTTTGCGTTTGCCTCAATGCGATATTCAGGATGCGAAGCGCCATGTCGGCGTAGGAGTATCCGGCCGTGCGCGCGGCGCGGAAGAACCCCGCGTCCGGCGACAGGTCGGGGTTGCAGTTGACCTCTATGACGTAGGGGATGTTTTCCTGGGACAGGCGCATGTCCACCCGCGCGTAGCCCTGGCAACCGATGGCCTTCCACGCCTTGAGCGCGGTGCTGCGAATGCGATGGGCGACCTCGGGTTCCACGTTGGCGGGGCACACCACCGGCGTGTGGGTGTAGGCGAATGAGTCCTCAATCCACTTGGCCGAGAAGGATACGATGCGCTCCAGCGGGTCGCGGAAGGCGCTGAAGTCCACTTCGGCCAGCGGGAGCACCTGCGGCGGGTCGCCCCAGATGGAGATGTTGAACTCGCGGCCCGCGATGAATTCCTCTACCAGCGCGGCCTGGCGATAGGTGCCGACCAGCCGAGCCACGCGCTCGCGCATCTCGTCTAGCGACCGCACCACGGCGCCGCTCTCTATGCCCTGGCTGGCGTCTTCGGCCACCGGCTTGACGATGGCGGGAAGCGATAGGGTGCCGAGATGCTCTTCGGCCACCTCGGCGGGATGGCGGAACAGCCGCCATTCGGGGGTGGGCACCCCGGCCCGCCGCAGGGCCTCTTTGGCGCGCGCCTTGTGGGTGGAGAGGGCCAGGGCTTCGGCGCTAGACCCCGTGAATCGGTAGCCCATGGCCTCAAGCGCCCAGGCGATGCGCACCTCCTCAAAGAGCCGACCGCCCAGCCCTTCACCCAGGTTGAACACGACCCACTCGGTGGCGGGGTAGGGCTGAAGGGCCGACTCCACATCGGCGGTGATGGCGACCAGCGCGACCTGAAGCCCGGCTTCGCTAAGCGCCTGGCCAAGGGCATGGGCGCAGCCGATAACCGCCTGGTCGGCGACGATGTCTTCCGGGTTGCCCTTGACCAGGGATTCGCTTCGGTTGTACACAATCGCAACGCCGCGAGGGCACTCGTCGGTGTCCATCATTCTCCCCCAAGCCGGTAACGTTTCGCCGCCAGATGGAGGATCTCCAGAATCAGCGTGTTGTAGGGCAGGTTCTCGCCTCTGGCGGCCAGGACGATGTCGCTGTAGGTTGGATTCAGCCCGGGCAGGGTGTTGATTTCCATCAGGTAGGGTTGGCCGTCGGCGCCCAGGCGGAAGTCCACCCGCGCCACGTCCAGCCCGCCGATGGCCTCAAATGCCCGGACGGCCAGGTTCTTGAGCGTGTTCTCCAGGCTCGCGGGAATCGGGGCCGGGCACAGGTACTTGGGGCCCAGGGGCATCTCGGACTTGATGTAGCCGGTGTACAGGCGTTCCCCGTGGGAAAGGTGGCTCACGTCTATCTCCATGACGGGCAGCACATGGAAGCCGCGCTCGTCGTAGAACGCCGACGGCGGGCGCTCGCCAGGGGCAAGGGTGTTGCCGAGGAGGCCGACGGTGAACTCCCTGCCGGGAAGATAGGCTTCCACCAGCGCGGGCTGGCGGTAGGTCTGGATGACCCAGCGCACCTGTTCGCGGAGCGCGTGCTCATCGCGGACGACGGAGCGGGCGTTGATGCCCATGCCGGAGCCCTCGCGGGACGGCTTGACGAATAGCGGGAACGCAAGCGAAGGGTCCAGCGGCTCGTCGCCACGGTAAAAGGCCTGGAAGGGCGCAGTAGGCAGGCCCGAGTCCCGCCAGATGCGCTTGGTTACCACCTTGTCCAGCGAAATGGCGTGGGTGAGCACTTTGGACGCGGTGTAGGGGATGCCGAGCATCTCCAAGAGCGCAGGCACATGCGATTCCCGGGATTCGCCGCGCAATCCCTCGCAGATGTTGAAGCAGATGTCGGGCCTTGCGCGGCGAATGGTGTCCAGGAGGGTCTCATCGCCCTCCAAGGGGATGACCTCGTGCCCGCCCGATTCCAGCGCCGACTTCAGCCCCTCTACGGTCTCCTCGGAGTCGTATTCCGCGAGCGCGTCTTCGGGGGCGTCGGGAGACACGGGTACGTGCTTCTTCAGATTGTACAGCAAGGCTACGCGCAAGCGCCTCATCGTCGCACAACCTCAGCGTCGCGGACGGTAGCGCGAACCGGGATGGGAGGCTCGCGATGGTGGATGTCATCCCAGCCCTGCGGCGCGATGGCCAGACGCTCGCCGCTCAAGAGGCCGGCGACGCCTTCCTGCCCGCCTTCGGAGTGCCGCTGCTGGCAGTAGGCGCAGGTCTTGGGGTCGTGCGAGACGTAGTCGTCGGGCTGCGTGTAGGTGCTGATGAAGCCCTCGTAGTTGCGGACGATGACGCGTGTCTCGGACATGCTGATGAGGTAGTTGGGCAGGATGGGCACCTTGCCGCCGCCCGCCGGCGCGTCTATCACGTAGGTCGGGATGGCGTAGCCCGACGTGTGCCCGCGGAGCGCCTCCATGATCTCAATGCCCTTGGCAACGGGCGTGCGGAAGTGCCCCGCGCCGTGGACAAGGTCGCACTGGTACAGGTAGTAGGGCCGCACGCGGTTCTTCACCAACTTGTGCACCAGGGCCATGATGATGTTCGGGCAGTCGTTCACGCCCGCCAGGAGCACAGTCTGGCTTCCCAGCGGGATGCCGGCATCGGCGAGTTTGTTCACGGCCTGCTCAACCTCGGGCGCGAGTTCCTTCGGGTGGTTGAAGTGGATGTTCACCCAGAGCGGATGGTACCGCTTGAGGGTGTTGACCAGTTCATCGTTGACGCGCTGGGGCAGGAAGACCGGAACCCTCGTGCCGATGCGGATGACTTCCACGTGCGGGATGGCGCGCAGGCGCGCTAGAATGCCATCCAGGACCTTCAGGGGCAGCGTGAACGGGTCGCCGCCCGAGATGAGCACGTCCCGCACCTGGGGGTTCGCCGCGATGTAGGCAATCTGCCGCTCATAGTCGGCAAGCGAGAACTGCGCATGGGAATCGCCCACGACTCGGCTGCGGGTGCAGTAGCGGCAGTAACTGGCGCACTGCGTGGTTACCAGCATCAGCACGCGGTCCGGGTAGCGATGCACCAGGCCGGGCACCGGCGAATGGGCGTCTTCCGCGAGGGAGTCCTCCATCTCGGCGGCAAACGGCACCAGTTCATGAGCCGTGGGGACCACCTGGCGACGGATCGGACAGTTGGGGTCGTCGGGATCCATTAGGCTCGCGAAGTACGGAGTGATGTCGGTTCGGAACCGATTTGGGGCGCTGAGCGCGTCCCGCTCCGACTGGGTGAGGTGGATCACTTGTGAGAGTTCTTCAGCGGAACTGAGGCGATGGCTGAGTTGCCAGCGCCAGTCATTCCACTGGGACGGAGGCACATGCTCCCAGGGATGGGGAGGCCTCCCAGTACCGGGGGGTTCTTCAAATTCCTGTGCTATGGTTTCCACTAGTCTCATCTCCTCGTATTGTAGTGAATGGCTAACTGCGTCTGTTGGGTTTGGTACCCGCGTTCACAGCGGCGCTTCAGCGGCGCCCCGAACGTCTGGCGCCTCCTGGTTGAGCCGGACGCGCTCGCGCAGGATCCAGTCCTTGTCCTGCTCGTCCGGCGCCGGCGGGTTGAAGAGCCAGTCTACCTCGGGCGGATCGGCGTTGATGACCTCTAGTTTCGCGCCGCAATTGGGGCACGCGATTCTCTCGCCGACCTGCGCGTGCTCTCCGATGTGTATGAACGCCCCGCATTCAGGGCATGGTGTAGATGACATTTCGTTTTTGTCCTACCTGATCTAACCCCTGCACTACCCGTAGTGGTGTGAACTTGTTCGCCCCACAGCCTGTATCGCTGTGGCGGCGGGCCTGTGCCCTATTCACAAGCCTCACGCATTATACCCCTAATGTGTTCAAATGGTGTACAAGAAGTGTATCAGTGTTGTGCACAAAGGCTCCCAGACGTTGCAACATTTGAACAGGTGCGGCCTATGCGTCGGGGTTCTGGAGCCTGTACCCGATGCCGGGGACGGTGAGGATGTAGCGAGGGTTCTTGGGGTCCTGCTCTATCTTGGCGCGGAGCCGACTGATGAGGCCGCGGACGAGTTCTCGGTCGCCCTCGCCGCTGTAGCCCCATACACGTTGAACAATCGCCTCGGTGGGCAGGGTCTGGCCCTGGTGCATCATGAGGGTGTACAGCAGGCGGAACTCCAGGTGGGTGAGGCGATGGGGCGGGTGTCCTTCTCGCTGCACGTCTCGCGATGACGGGTCCAGCGTAATGCTTCCGACGCGGAGGGTGGGGAGGCTGAGCAGGGGCACGCCGCTGCTGCGCCGCAGAAGGGCGCGAAGCCGCGCCAACAGGAGTCGCGTGCTGTAGGGGCGGTTGAATACCACGTCGGCGCCGGCCTCAAACGCCGCGAAGAGCGAATCCTCGTCCTGCGCGTTGGTCAAGATGGCCAGGGGGACGTCGGTATCGGCGCGCACCCGCTGCGCCTGCTGTGCGGGGGCGCCCTCTCGGAGCGCGACGACGACCATGTCGGCGGGGCGTTGCGCCCAACTGCGCATGGCCCGCTCAAGGTCGTTGGCGATGGTTACGGCCAAGCCCACGCGCTGGAGGACTAGCGATAGGATCGCGGTTTCATCGTTGTCGTCGCATACGAGCAATGCGTACATGCCAGAAGTCCCTTTCGGTCCCGTCAGTCGCCGACGAAGCGGCCGTTGCGGGGCCCGGATGTTTGGCTGTGGGTTACCCGTTCATAAGTATACCGTGTTCGGGCGTGGGTGGCAAGAATCTCTTGGCACGTGGAGTCGGTTTCATCTTTGTTGGTGAAACGCAAAGACACTCTCCTCGTGTGTCGTTGCGAGCGAAGCGAAGCAACCTCACGCCCCAGAG
>JBBIHX010000151.1:0-7062 GCA_037446815.1 Caldilineae bacterium
TTGCAGCCTGCGACAAACTCCAGGAGAGGCAGAAATGACTACATCAGGTGATCACATTTCACGGGAAGAGTTGCTAGGGTATCTCCGCCGCTACCGAGGGCTGATCGGTGTGCAGAGCAAGGTGCCGGTCAAGGATTCGGCGATGCTCAGCCTGCTCTACACGCCCGGCGTGGCCGAAGTGTGCCGCGCCATCGACAAGGATCCGTTGCTGTCGTTCACCTACACGCTCCGGGGCAACACGGTGGCTTTGGTCAGCAACGCGTCGGGGCTGTTCGGCCTGCCGAACGCGTGTCCTGAGGCTGCCCTGGCCCCGTTGGAGGGCAAGGCCATCATCTTGAAGACCTTCGCGGGCGTGGACGCGCTGCCCATCGTTCTGGACGCGGAGCACACGGCCGAGATGGTGGAGACCATCGGCGCGCTGAGCGGCACGTTCGGCGCGGTGTGCTTGGAAGACATCGCCGCGCCGCGCAGTATTCTGGTAACCTCGCTGCTGGAGAAGGCGCTCACGATTCCGGTGGTGAACAACCACCAGGAGATTGTTGCCATCGGGACACTGGCGGCCCTCATGAACGCGGCCAAGGTGGTAGGTAAGAGCCTGGAGAACCTGAAGGTGGTGATTCAGGGTGCGGGCGCTGCGGCCATGGGGTTGGTGGATTTGCTGGACGAGGTGGGCGTAACGCAGACCGTGGTCTGCGACCGGCATGGGGCGCTCACGCCGTTCCGCCTGAAGGAGATGAACTGGCTGAAGCGGTACCTCGCGAAGCGCACGAACCCCGAACGGCGCGACGGGACACTGGCGGACATGCTCCGGGGCGCGGACGTCTTCATCGGGTTCTCGGGCGGCGGGACGCTGACCGAGGAGATGTTGAAGAGCATGGCCCCGGATCCCATCATCTTCGCGTTCTCGGTCCCGGACCCGGAGATTTTGCCATCGGTCGCGGAAAAGGCGGGGGCAGCGGTGGTGGCCACGGCGCGGGACGACTTCCCCAACGGCATCAACATCGCGCTGGTGTTCCCGGGCTTCTTCCGCGGGTTGCTGGATGTGCGCGCGGAAGGCGTGAACAACCGCATGTTGGTCGGGGCAGCGCGGTGCCTGGCCGACATGGTCACGAATCCGGATCGCTACCGCATCGTGCCCGATGTGCTGGACTTCACCGTCGCGCCGCGCCTGGCGAAGGAAGTGGCGCGGCTGGCCATAGAAACCGGCATGGCGCGCGTGAAGGCCGATCCGAACGAGATTGAGGAGCGGACTCGGCGCTACATCTACGAGGGGCAGGCGGCGACGGTGGACGAGCCTCGTGTCGGGCCGGGGGCCTCGCTGGGCGAGAAGGCGATTGACCTGCGGCGGCGCTACCACGGCGCGCTGGAAATCCACGCCAAGTTGCCCATCCGCGACCGGTACACGCTGAGCCTGTATCTTTCGCCCAACGACGCCGAGCCGGCCAAGTTGATCAATGAGAATCCGTCCCTCGCGTATGAACTGACGGCCAAGGGGAATCTGGTGGCCGTGGTTACGGACGGTTCGGCCGTCCTGGGCCTGGGCAACATCGGCCCCCGCGAGGGGTTGCCGGTCATGGAGGGGAAGTCCATCCTGTTCCACACGTTCGCGGGGGTGGAGGCGTTCCCCATCTGCGTGTCCACGCAGGATACCGACGAAATCGTGGAGATCGTGCGGCGGATCGCGCCGACGTTCGGCGGCATCAACCTGGAGGACATCGCGGCGCCTCGCTGCTTTGAGATTGAGGAGAAACTCAGGGCGCTGCTGGACATTCCGGTGTTCCACGATGACCAGCACGGCACGGCGGTTGTGGTGATGGCCGGCCTCATCAACGCGTGCAAACTGGCGGGCAAGGCGCTGGATTCGGTGCGCGTGGTCATCAACGGCGCGGGCGCGGCAGGGATCGCCGTGGCGAAGATGCTCCTGGCGGGCGGCGTGAAGGACATCATCCTGTGCGACACGAAGGGCACCATCTACCAGGGCCGCAAGCAGGGGATGAACTGGATCAAGGAGGAGATGGCGAAGATCACCAACCGCGAGAAGGTGCGCGGCTCGGTCGCCGATGCCTTGAAGGGGGCCGACGTCTTCATCGGGGTCTCGGCGCCGGGCGTGCTGACGCCTGAAGTCATCGCGGGGATGGCGGAGAAGCCCATCCTGTTTGCGCTGGCGAACCCCGACACGGAGTTCGCGCCACGGCCCGGCGCGCCGCGCGAGGAGGTGGAAGCGGCCATCCGCGACGCGCGGCGGCAGGGCGCGATCATCGCCACCGGTCGCAGCGACTTCCCGAACCAGGTCAACAACTCGCTGGCGTTCCCGGGCATCTTCCGGGGTGCGCTGGACACCCGCGCCCGCGAGATTAACGAGGCGATGAAGGTGGCTGCGGCGCACGCCATTGCGACGCTGATTCCGGAGGATCGCCTGGAGCCGGAGCGGTTCATCCCCGGCGGTATGGATTTCGCCGTGCCGCCGGCGGTGGCGGCTGCCGTGGCTCGGGCGGCCATGGAGACTGGCGTCGCGCGCGTTACGGTGGATCCGGCCCAGGTGGCCGAACGGACACGCCGCTTCATCTACGAGGGATACCTGGCCTAGCGCCACAACTGCAGTTGCGCTTTGTCATTGCCGAGCGGAGCAGCGAATCTCGCGGCATAGCATGACCGCGGCTTGTTCCGGGGCAAGGTTCTTGGCTCGGTTCCAAAGTCTGTTGGCATCTACTGTCATTCTGATCGGCGAAGCCGCGAAGAATCTCGCCCCTCACCCCAGCCCTCTCCCGAAGGGCGAGGGCGTATCGCCTTCGGCTCAGCACGACAGAGTGGAGAGGCGGTACGAGGGACGGACCAACACAAGATGGAACCGTGTCAGGTTCTTCGCTCCGCAGAACGACGAGTGAGTTTGTGGTTCCAGGCGTTTCGGCGCTGGGGAGATGGGCTTCCTGGCCTGTCTCCCCAGAGGGAACATCAAGGGGCAGATGGCACCGGTATACCTGCGGTTCTACGCGGAATTGAACGATTTTCTGCCGCCCGAACACAGGCAGGTGGAGTTCCCGCATCCCTTGACGGGGAGGGCCTCGGTCAAGGATGTGATTGAGGCGGCCGGCGTTCCCCACACAGAAGTAGACCTCATCCTCGTGAACGGCGTCTCGGCGGATTTTGCTCATCTCGTTTCCGACGGCGACCGCGTGAGCGTGTATCCCGTGTTTGAGGCGATGGACATCACGCCCGTCGTTCGGCTGCGGCCGCGCCCCCTGCGCAACCCTCGGTTCATCTTGGACACGCACTTGGGCAAGTTAGCGACATATCTGCGGATGCTCGGCTTTGATGCCTTGTACCGCAACGACTACGACGACGCGACGATTGTGCGCATTGCCTGCGACGAGAACCGCATCATCCTCACGCGGGACAAGGGCTTGCTGATGCGGAACGCCGTTACCCACGGGTATTGGGTTCGGGCGACGCGGGCGGAGGATCAGGCGGCGGAGGTGGTGCGGCGGTTTGACCTGGCGGGCCAGGCGCGACCGTTCACCCGCTGCTTGGTGTGCAATGGCGAACTGCGCGCCGTCGCGAAGGAGGAGGTCGCCGCTCGCCTTCTCCCGAAGACTCGGCAGTACTACGAGGATTTCTGCGTCTGCAATTCGTGTGGCCGCATCTATTGGAACGGGTCTCACTACGAGCGCATGCGGCGAACGGTGGAGCGGATCCTGTCTGATGTGCGCGGAGGTGAGGGGAGATGAGGATGCGCGCGAGTGTGGTCTTGTTGGTGTGTGCGGCGGGGTTGGCCATGGCGGGCTGCGGCGCAGGGCCGACAGCGACGCAATCGCCTGCGCCGGCGCCGGGCGCGACTGTCGGCGTCTTGACGCTCACCAGCCCGGCGTTTCCGGCGGGCGGCGAGATTCCGCGGAAGTACACGTGCGACGGAGAGAACATATCGCCGCCGCTGGCGTGGGATGCGCCGCCCCTTGGCACTCAGAGCCTGGCGCTCATCATGGAAGACCCGGACGCGCCGGCGGGCACGTGGGATCACTGGATTCTCTACAACCTCCCTGCGGGCGCGCGCGATCTTGCCGAGGGGGTCAAGGCCGTGCTGGACCCGAAGACCGGCACCACGAGCCGCGCCGGGACAAACAGTTGGGGCAAACTGGAGTACGGCGGGCCATGTCCTCCGAGCGGCCAGCACCGGTACTTCTTCCGCCTGTACGCGCTGGACACGATGCTGGGCCTGGGGTTGGGGGCGAACAAGGCACAGTTGCTCGCCGCCATGGCCGGGCACATCCTGGCCCAGGGCGAACTGATGGGCACGTATCGGCGATAGGTGCCACGATGGGGTGGCCGTCCCATCCCCGCATCGCAGCAGGGTTGACGGAGGGCGCGTTACACGGCGGGGGTGCCGGCGAGCATCTCCTGTTTCAACTTGTTGGCCGACCACAGGGGCACCCCGACCTGGATCACGAGTTGAATCGGGATGCACACGAAGCCCACGATGAGCGCCAGCAGCAGCGTGATGGCTACCGCGGCGATGATGTCATACACCAGCCAGGCGATGAGGCGGATGATGCCGTCGTTGGTGCGACCGGCATAGAAGTGACCTAGACCCAGCAGGCCGAAGAACCCGCCGACGAATTCAATCAGGAACGCTGTGTTGGGATCCTTGGGACTGATTCCGGTTGCCATTGCTCGCCTCCTAAACATGGGATGAACGGGTGCCAAACGTGGCGACATCCTAGCGCAACTTTGCGCGGCTGTCAATGTCCATCACGGGCTTGGCGCAACCGCGTACCGCGTGAGGAGCAGATGCCCATCCATGCGGCGCTTGTATTCGGCGATCGTCCCACCTGGGAAGCGGGCCTGGAGCGTGGGCAGGATGTCAGCCTGGTCCGGCAAGATGTAGAAATGGAGCGGCTCGCTCGGGTTCAGGCGGTCCAGGACGGCGGGGACGCAGCCCAGGAAGCCATCGCGGGAGACGTAGGCGGTCGGTGAGTGGTACACCTTGCCCGACGCGTCCACGCCCTCGTGGGTGCAGAGCAGGAACATGCCCTGGCCCCGATTCCGCCCGTAATCCAGCGCGGCGATGGTTACCGCTTCCTGCGTGGGCGTCTTGTACGCCTGGTGGACGTTGTACACGCCGAAGTAGAAGTGGATATCCAGGGCGATGAGGATAACGGCAATCAGCGTCGCCGCACGGGTGGCCGTCTGTGGGGTCCAGCCCGCCAATTGCGCCACTTGCGCCATACCCGCATCTATACCGATGGCGACGACAAGGATCGCCGCCGGAAGCACTCCCAGCAGGCGGTGGAACGTCGCCGCGTCGGTGATGAGCACGGAACCCAGGGTCAGGACGACAAGCATCCACGCGATGAGGCCTTGATTCGCCGGCTTCTTGATGCGGGCGAACACGGCCACAAGCCCGATGAGGAACAGCGGCGCTTGCGCGGGATGTAGCATGGCCTGCTGCGGATGGTAGAACGTGCCGCGATCGGGGGTTGCCGTGAAGACGAGCAGGGTGTCGCGAATCTGGTACCACCACAATCGCCATTCGGGCAAGCCCATGTGCGCGGAGAGTTGTTGCATCTTGTCGGAGAATGGCATGGTGAGGAACAGGTGCTCCGAGATGCTCCCTGGGTTGCGAAGCCAGTGGCCAAATAGCGGCCCGGCGGTTACCAGCGTAACCAGCGCGAAGCCGAGGAGGAGCCTCCACGCACGGAGGATGCCGCGCCAATCGGCAATGAGCCACACGATGAGCGTTGCCAGCACGACGAATGGGATGGCGCGCGTTCCGAAGTAGAAGTACTGGGCGAATCCCAGCCCGAACCCTGCTGCCGCGTAGGCCCAGGCGTTGCCCGTCGCGCCGGCGAGCCACAGCGCCGCCAGCACCCACACGGCGAACAGGCTATCGCCGTTGTTGTTCAGCCCCAGGCGGCTGAAGTGGATGGCGGTGTTGGCGCCGAGAGCCAGCAGTCCTGCAATGGCAGCGACGCGGCGGCCCCAGCAGGTTCGCGCCAGGACATACAGCGCGACGACCATGAGCGACCCTGCGATGGCCCAGGGCAGGCGCAGGGCGAAGAACGTCCGGCCGAAGGCGCGGATGAACAGGCCGTTGACGAAGAATTGCAGCGTCGGGTGAGTGGCCCAGCCCGTGGCGAAGGGGTCTGTCGCCAGGCCCTCGGCGGCGTCCGCTGCCGACAGGCCCAACGAGGCCTCATCCGGGTCCACGCCCATGGGAATCGTCTCCAGGCAGGGCACGCGGAGGAGAAGGGCCCCGACGAGCAGCAGCGCCATGATGAGCGCGTCGCGCCTGTCCAGCGGCTCCCACACAGGCAATCCCAGCCGGATGGGTTTCGGTTCCAGCCGCGTGACCGCCGCGATGACGAAGAGGCAGGCGATGCCCCAGACCAGGAACAGTTGCCACGTCTGCGCCCAGTGTTTCCACCCGCCTGGGTTCGCGGCCAGGGGCAGCATGATGTGGAGGCCCGCCGCGGCCTGCACCCAATCGGCGAGCGCGCGGGGAACCTGGGGGCGAACTCGCAGGATGAGGAGCAGCAGGTTCACGGCGATGATGGTGAAGCCCCACGCCTGCGCCTGCGGGATGGCGCGCAGGAGGAACTGGCCGACGTACATGCCAACGAGAGGCATGAGGAGATGCACGACAGATGAGAGTTTGGCCCTCTGTTCATCGCGGAGGGTCAGGCGGGGCATCCTGGCTGCCGCCATCAGATTCCTGAGGCGGCGGGAAGCCGAACGATGGGGCGAGGTGCTGTGGCCCGCGTCGGGGGGTTGTCCAGGCTGCTCATGCATGGGTTGATGCTCCTTGCCGTGTTGCGGGCAGTCTAGCACACCGCAATGGGAGCGTCAACTGGGCGTGAGATTCTTCGCGGCTTCGCCGCTCAGAATGACAGATTGGGTAACCGCGAATCACGCGAGCCCACGCGGAGGGGAACGTGCGACGCATCTCCGAGGTGCGTCGCACGTTGGCCCCCCGGGTTGTCATGCCGAGCCGAAGGCGAAGCATCTCTAGGGTTGTATCCACGGATAACGCGGATTACACGGATGGGCGGGAGATTCTTCGGGGCTTCG
>JBBIHX010000152.1:0-7046 GCA_037446815.1 Caldilineae bacterium
TGCTGAGCCGAAGGCGATGCACCCTCGCCCTTCAGGAGAGGGCTGGGGTGAGGGGCGAGATTCTTCGCCCTCCGCCGCTCAGAATGACAGCAGATATTGTGTCATGCTGAGCCGAAGGCGATGCACCCTCGCCCTTCAGGAGAGGGCTGGGGTGAGGGGCGAGATTCTTCGCCCTCCGCCGCTCAGAATGACAGCAGATATTGTGTCATGCTGAGCCGAAGGCGATGCACCCTCGCCCTTCAGGAGAGGGCTGGGGTGAGGGGGAGATTTTTCGCCCTCCGCCGCTCAGAATGGCGGTAGGTGCCAAAAGACTTTGGAGCCGAACCTTCTTCGCGGCCACGTTAGATGCCACAGCGCGAACATGCTATAATGATCCCAGCCTGGATTCACGGAGCGTTGGCCCGGCATGAGAGAATGGTTTCGCAGGCAGCGGCTGGACGTCGGCGTGGAGCGCGTGCTGTGGCTTCGCTGGGTGGCGACGGGACTTGTCGTTGTCGTCGCCCTGCTGGGCTCTGCGCCCCCGTGGCCCCTGCTGCTTCTCCTCCTGGCCTACAACGCCGTGGTGGACATGTGGCAGCGGTTCTCACCCAGGTTGCGAAACCCGATGCTCGGATTGCTCCCGGACATCCTTATCTTCGGGCGATTCGCCTATGAAGCGGGCGATGCGATGGGGCCCGCGTACCTGCTGTTCGTTGCCTCCGCTGCGTGGGCCGTTGCTGCCGAGGCTGCGCTCCAGGGGTGGCTCATCGGGCTGGGGTTGGGCGTGGGCTACGACGTGGCGATCTTGTGGGCGGCGCGGGCGTTTCCCGACGCGGCCGCGTTGGGCGGGTGGATTGTTCTGGCGCTAGGCCTGTCGCTGGTGGGCGGGCTGTCCGCCTCACTGGGCAGGCTGCTCCGCGCCGAGCAGCAGCGCGTGCTCCAGCAGGGCAAAGTGGCCGAGGAACTGCGCGCGCTGGAACAACTCAAGAGCGACTTTCTGTCCACGGTGTCGCACGAATTCCGAACACCGCTGACGGCCATCAAGGTCTCCGTGGGCTTGCTGGCCGACCGACTCCGGGGTTCGGACGCAGAAATAGACCGCCTGATGAGCACAATCCTGCGCAATGTGGATCGGCTCAACCAGATGGTAGGTGGAGTGCTGGAAATGGCGCGCCTGCAGAGCGGGAAGGTCATCCTGCAGAAGCGCTCCGTGGACGCCTGCCAGGTGGTGCGTGAGATCGCCGGCTCGCTCCAGCCGCTCATGGACGAGAAGGACCAGTTGTTCACCCTGCGACTACCGGACACGCCTGTGCTCCTGATGGCTGACGCGAACCGACTGGAGCAAATCCTGAGCAACCTGCTGTCCAACGCGCAGCGCTACACGCCGCGCGGGGGCCAAATCGCCGTAGAAGTGCGCGAACTGGGCGACTGGGTGCGCATCTACGTGTCGGACACGGGGCCGGGAATCCCCTACAACGAACTCCCGCACATCTTTGACCGCTTCTATCGTGGGCAGGTGGGGCGGAAGGCGGGGCCGGGCACCGGGCTTGGCCTGTCCATCGCGCGGTCGCTGGCGCGGCTGCACGGCGGCGATGTGGGGGTCAGCACCAAACCCGGGGAGGGGTGCGTGTTCTTCGTAACGCTGCCGAAAGAGGAGGCTCTCGGTGAGATTCCTGGTGGTAGATGACGAGGCGGACGTGGTGGAGGTGGTCTCCGTAACCCTCAAGATGCAGTGGGGCGAGGAAGCGCAGGTCCTTGCGGCCTACACGGGGGAGGAGGCCCTGTCGCTGATGCTTTCGGGGCACCCCGATTTGGTCATTCTGGACATTGCCTTGCCGGACATGGACGGGTTTGAGGTATGCCGCCGAATACGCGAATTCTCCGACGTGCCCATCCTGATGCTCACGGCCAAAGATGACGAAATGGACAAGGTGCGCGGGCTGGAACTGGGGGCCGATGACTACATCACGAAGCCATTCGGGCACCTGGAACTACTGGCCCGGATTCGGGCTGTTCTCCGCCGGGTACAAATCCCTCTTCCCGCCACTGGTGGCTCGCGCATCATCGTCGGCGACGTGGTGCTCGATATGAACCGCCGCACGGTGGAGGTGCAGGGGCGGCCCATTCGGCTCACGCCGACGGAGTTCAATCTTCTCCAGCAACTCATGCGCAACGCGGGCAAGGTGCTGCCCCACGAGACCTTGCTGGCGCGGGTCTGGGGGCCGGAGTACCGCCGCGAAATTGACTACCTGAAAGTGTACATCCGCCGCCTGCGCGAGAAACTGGAGCACGACCCGCAGAACCCGGAGTACATCCTCACAGAATACGGCATCGGATACTGGTTCCGCGGCCCGTGAGGGACGAAACGGTTTTTACCATTATTCACCGGTTTTTCCTCGCCATATTTACGCCTCCCTGATATGCTGGTAGCAGAAGCACTGTTCGCTTTGTGAGCGCTGTTTTGTTTGCGTTGCCTGCAAGTTGCCGGTGAAGGCTATGCGGCAGGAGCCAGAATCTGCCGCGGAGGGAGTAACCGATGCGATTGGTCGCCGCGATGGTTCAGGATCCCGATGCCGATGATTTGCTGAACGCGCTCATGGAGCACGGATTCCGCGCCACGCGCATTGAGACCACTGGCGGATTCCTACGCGGATCCAACAGCCTGATCCTCATCGGCGTGCCCGCCCAGCAGGTGGAAGACGTGCTGGACGTGATACGCCATCACTGCCACACCCGCACTCAGGTCGTTACCCCCGACGATGCGCCTTTCCTGAACGGCGCCATTGAGGTGGAAATCGGCGGGGCCATCGTATTCGTATGGGAAATCACCCGATTTGAGCGCCTATGATTTCCAATGTTGTGCACCCGAAGGCGCGCTTGCACGGGCAAGCAGCAACGCTGGAATACCCTGCGCTGACCATTGACCTGGGGAGCACCTACACCAAGGTGGCCGTGATAGACTTGGCCCAGGCGAGGCTTATGGCGCGGGTGCAGGCCGTTACCACGGCCGAATCGGACATCACCGTGGGGCTGATGAACGCGCTGGCCAAGTTGCCCGAGGACTGGGGGCGGCGGGCCGGCGAGTTTCCGGTGCGGTTGGCCTGCTCCAGCGCGCGCGGGGGCCTGCGGGTGGTAGCCATCGGCCTGGTGCCGGAACTGACGGCGGAGGCGGCTCGGCGCGCGGCGTTGGGGGCGGGCGCGCGGGTGATGAAGGCGTACTCGCATCACCTGACCCTGGCCGAACTCGGCGAGATCGTGCGCATGGAGCCGGATATCATCCTGTTGTGTGGGGGCACCGATGGCGGGAATCAGGAGGTCATCCTGCACAACGCGAAGGCGCTGGCCCATTCTTCGCTCCGCGCGCCTATCGTCTTTGCGGGCAATAAGCACGCCGCCGACGAGGCGCGGGCGATGCTGGAGGAGCGCGGGAAGGAGGTCTACGTTACCGAGAACGTGATGCCCGCGCTGGGCGAGTTGAACGTGGAACCCGCGCGCCAAACCATTCGCGAAGTCTTCATGCGGCGGATTGTGGACGGGAAGGGCCTGCGGAACGTGGAAGCGTTCGTCCAGTCGGTTGCCATGCCCACGCCGGAGGCCGTGATGCGGGCGGCCAAACTTCTCGCCAAGGGCACCAAATCCCGCGAAGGGCTGGGTGAACTGATGGTGGTGGATGTGGGGGGAGCCACAACGGATGTGCACTCCATCGCAACGGGGGAGCCGACGATGCGCACCGTGGTGCAGCGCGGCCTGCCCGAACCCTACGCCAAGCGCACGGTGGAGGGCGATTTGGGCCTGCGGGTCAGCGCGGCTTCGCTGTTGGAGTCCGTCGGCGAACGCCGTCTTGCCCAGGAAGCAGGCCTTCCTGACAAGAACGTGGCGGCTATCGTGGAGAGATTGCCCCGCGACATCGGCTGGGTGGCCCATGACGAGACCGAGTGGGCGCTGGATGAGGGCATGGCCCATGCGGCGGTTCGCCTGTCGGTGGAGCGGCACGTGGGCTACCTGAAAGAGATGCGCCTGCCCGCCGGGTACTGCTATATCCAGATCGGCAAAGACCTGACGAACGTCCAGCACCTTATCGGGACGGGCGGGGTCTTCGCCTACGGGCAACACCCCTTTCGGGTGCTGCGCGCCGGGCTGTACGACCCGCAGAATCCGCTGTCGCTGAAGCCGAAAGCCCCCCGCCTGTGGATTGACAGGCCCTACATCCTATGGGCGGTGGGACTTCTATCCGAAGTGAATTCCGACGCGGCGTTTGATCTCGGCGTCGCCAGTCTGCAAGCAGAGGAGGACACATGACACAGCCAGTCAAGGTAGCGGTTGTTGGTGGAGGCAACGGCGCCCATGCCATGGCGGGCCACCTGGCGCTAAAGGGGCACACGGTGCGGTTGTACAGCGCCTTCCCCCAGGAGATACGCGCCATGCAGGAGGCCGGCGGCGTGTTTGTGGAAGGCGCGGTGGAGGGGTTTGGGCGGCTGGATGCCATCTCGGCAGACCCTGCGGCAGTCGTCCCGTGGGCCGATGTCATCATGATTGTGGTGCCGGCGTTCGCGCATCGCCCCCTGGCCGAGGCCCTCGCCCCGCACCTGCACGACGGCCAGGTGGTGCTGCTCAACCCTGGGCGGACGGGCGGCGCGCTGGAAGTCGTCGCGGTGCTGAGGCGGCTGGGGGTTCGCGCCGATGTCGTCGTGGGCGAGGCGCAGACGCTCATCTACGCCTGCCGCATCACGGGGCCGGCGCGGGTGCGCGTGCTAGGAATCAAGCGGGCGGTGCCCGTGGCGGCGCTGCCGGCGACCGAGAACGAGCGCCTGCTGGCGAAGGTTGTGCCCCTGTTCCCTGAGTTCTGCCCGGCGGCAAACGTTTTGGAGACCAGCCTGGACAACATCGGCGCGGTGTTCCATCCGGCCACCATGGTGCTCAATGCCAACCGAATTGAGGCGGGCGACGATTTTGACTTCTACCAGGGGATGACGCCCATGGTTACCAAGACGCTGGAGGCGGTGGACGCCGAGCGCCTTGCCGTGGCCCAGGCATACGGCGTCGCCACCGAGTCCGCCGCCGACTGGCTCCTCAAGGCGTACGACGGGGTTCGGGGCGAGACGCTGTATGAGCGCATCCAGAGCAACCGCGCCTACGCGGGCATCAAGGCCCCCAAGTCGCTGAACGTGCGCTACATCACCGAGGACGTGCCCACAGGCTTGGTGCCCATTGCCGCGTTCGGCAGGGCGGCGGGCCTCACCATGCGGACGTGCGAGGGCATCATTGACCTGTGCTGCACGCTGTTGGGGCGGGATTTCTGGGCCGAGGGCCGAAGTCTGGAGAACCTGGGCCTGGCGGGCATGGATCGCGAGGCCATCCTGCGCTACGTCAACGAGGGCGCGGGAGTTTAGGCGGAGGGCAGAATCCGTATGGGCGCAAACGGGCCGACAATCCTGGTCATCGGCGCGGGACACGGCGGGAAGGCGATGGCGGCCGACCTGGCCATCAAAGGCTTCCCCGTGCGGCTGTATAACCGCACCTATTCACGGATTGAGATGATCGCCCTGCGCGGGGGGATTGACCTGGAGTTTGAAGATGGCCGTTCGCAGTTCGGCCCGCTGGAGATGGTTACGTCGGATCTGGGCATGGCGCTGGAGGGCGTGAATCTCGTCATGGTGGTGGTGCCCGCGTCGGCCCATGCGGATATCGCGGCGCAGTGCGCGCCGCTGCTGGAGGATGGGCAGGTCATCATCCTAAACCCTGGGCGCACGGGCGGGGCGCTGGAGTTTCGGCGCGTGCTGCGGGAGCACGGGTGCCGCGCGTCGGTGGTTGTGGCCGAGGCGCAGACCTTTGTGCTGTCCAGCCGCTCCACCGGCCCCGCGGAGGCGCGCCTGTTCCGCTCCAAGATTACGGTGCCGCTGGCCGCGCTGCCCGCTACGGACACGCCCCGGGCGCTGGAGGTGGCCCGATTAGCCTACCCGCAGTTTATTCCGGCGCGCAACGTGCTGGAGACCAGCCTGGACAACATGGGCGCGGTGATGCACCCGTCGCTCATGATCCTGAACGCCGGGCGCATTGAGGCGACGCGCGGGGAGTTTCAGTTCTACATTGACGGGGCCACGCCCGGGGTGGCGACCGTGCTGGAGCAGGTGGACGCGGAGCGCCTCGCCGTGGCCCGCGCGCTGAACGTGCGGGCGCGGTCGGCGCTGGAGTGGCTGCGCGCCGCCTACGCTTCGGTGGGCGACGATCTGTTTCACGCCATCCAGGGCACGCCCACGTATCGCGGCGTTGCGGCCCCGCGCTCGCTGATGCACCGCTATCTGTTTGAGGATGTGCCGATGAGCCTGGTGCCCATGGCGACCATCGGCGCTCACTATGGCGTGGAGACGCCGACGATTCGCGCCATCATCCAACTCGCGTGCGTGCTGCACCGCAAGGATTACTTCGCGGCGGGGCGCACGCCTGCGCGCCTCGGCATTGAGAACCTGAGCGTGCAGCAACTGACGGACTACGTAGAGGGACGCTGGAGAGCAGCACCGACCGAAGCAACTTCGCATTGATTGCAAGGAGGAGTCATGGCAAAGAAGACGATACTGGGGGGTTCTCTGGGAGAATGTGTCCATGTGGCCGGCGTGCTCAACTTCCTGCGCATCGCCGAGGAGCAGGGCTACAAGACTGAGTTCACCGGCCCGGCCACATCCATCGCCGAGTTCGTGGCGGCGGCCCAGGAGGTGGATCCGGACATCCTGGCCATCAGTTACCGGCTCACGCCCGAGAACGCGCGCATCCTGCTCCGCGACCTGTGGCAGGCCTGCGAGGAGGCCGGGCTGACGCACAAGCGCTTTGTGTTCGGTGGAACCCCGCCGGTGGCCGCCGTCGCCCGCGAGGCCGGGTATTTTGAGGCCGTGTTCAGCGGCGAGCAACCGGTGGAGGCCGTCATCGCCTACCTGCGCGGCCAGCGGTTTGAGGAGATGACCGCGGCCGACTTTCCGGATGAGACCATGGCCCGCATCCGCTGGAAGGCGCCGTTCCCC
This sequence comes from Caldilineae bacterium, assembly GCA_037446815.1. Taxonomy (GTDB): domain Bacteria; phylum Chloroflexota; class Anaerolineae; order DTLA01; family DTLA01; genus DTLA01. Next base: position 6,993 of record JBBIHX010000152.1, read on the forward strand.
ATCATCCGCCATCACTTCGGCCTTCCGGCGGATACCATTGAGCCGACGGTGGAG
>JBBIHX010000153.1:0-7010 GCA_037446815.1 Caldilineae bacterium
GCGGCGAAGCCGCGAAGAATCTCGCAAACCGAGACCCTTCGCTTCGCTCAGGGTGCCAGCACCGGGCCGCGCCCCGAAGGGCCCCACCCTCAGCGCGGCGGCTTCAGCCCCGCGCGACCTCACCCCAGCCCTCTCCCAAAGGGCGAGGGCGTATCGCCTTCGGCCCAGCATGACAACAGCATTGGGGAGACAACGTGCGACGCACCTCGGAGGTGCGTCGCACGTGAACACCCTCACCCCAACTCCCGCTGAGGCGGGCGAGAGAGCGTGCCCCTCACCCCAGCCCCCTTGGAGCCAGTTCCATCTTGTGTCGGTGAACCGCATATACACTCTCTGCGTGTGTCATTGCGAGCGAAGCGAAGCCATCTCACGCCTCGGAGATTGCTTCGGGCGCTCCGCGCCCTCGCAATGACAGTACCAGCAGACTCTAGAACCGAATCGCCCGTCGCGGTGTTTGAAAGACCGAGGTTGCCCATGCTATAATGCCATCAGCCGAGCGGGAGGGAGCGCATGAACGAGCAGAAAGCCTTTGTCATCGTGAACCCCACAGCCGCCAACGGGCGGGTGGCGGCGCAATGGCCCACCGTGCGGGAGCACCTGGCCAGCCTGGGCCTGGCCTTTGATTCCCGCCTCACCGAGCGGCCGCTGCACGCCACCGAGATCGCGCGCGAAGCGGCCAGCGCCGGGTACAGCCCCATCGTGGCCTATGGCGGCGACGGCACGCTTATGGAGGTGGTGAACGGCCTGCTAGGGGAGCCGGGCCTGCCCTCCACAGCGCCGCTGGGCATTATCCCTGGCGGCACCGGCTCCGACTTCGTGCGGACGCTGGGCATCCCCCACGATTACCGTCAGGCCTGCGCCAAACTAGTGGGCGGCACAGAGCGCCTGGTGGATGTGGGCCTGGCCGTCTTTCGCGGCTTTGACGGCAGCGAGCGGCAGATGTACTTCGCCAACGTGGCGGGCCTCGGCTTTGACGGCGAGGTGGTGGAGCGCGTGCAGCGGAGTTCCAAAGCCCTGGGCGGCACGCTGACCTACCTCACCAATCTACTCTTGACGCTGGTCTACTACCGGAACAAGCATGTGGCCCTGCGCTTTGACGGTCAGGCGCAGGACCGGCGGATGAACTCGGTCGTGGTGTGCAACGGCCGCTACTTTGGCGGCGCTATGTACATCGCGCCGCCAGCCGACGTGCAGGACGGCGAGTTTGAACTGGTGATCCTGGGCGATTTCTCCAAGGCCGAATTGGTGGTCAACGTCCCCCGCGTGTACAAGGGCACCCACCTGACGCACCCCAAGGTGCAAATCCACAAGGCGCGCGAGGTGCACGTGGAGGCCCGGGAGCGCATGCTGGTGCAGGCCGACGGCGAACTGGTGGGCCAAGCGCCAGCATCCTTCCGCATCGTGCCGCGCGTCCTGCGGGTCATCGCGTAACGCTGGGGCAGGCGTGAGAAGCGCGGCAGAGGGAGGACAACGATTGTGAAACAGGCGTGGAAGGGATTGTTGGGGTGGCGGTGGCCCATCCTGGGCGTCGTTGCAGGCGCGCTGCTCGCCAGCGTCCTGCGCTCGTTCGGCGTCGGCATCACGGTGGAGGAGGGCATCTTGTGGGGCGCGGTCGCGGGCCTCGTGGTGATGTACACGCCCTACTTCCTGCGCTCGGGCAAGATGGTTACCAAGCGTGAGAACAGAGTGGTCAACTTCGTCGTCGGCGTGTTCGTGTTCCTGGGCATCTCCGCCGTCATCATCACCATCTTCCTGGGCATCTTCTGGGTCCTGTCGCTGTTCATCCGATGAACCCCGCGCGGAGGCGTATGCGAGCACAAATGCTCCTATCCGGTGAACGGCCCGACGCCCACAGAGAAGCGATCGAGGAGGCGGGTAGCCGCCTGCCCGCGTCGGGCGAGGATCGCGCCCGCGCCTATGGCATGGTGGCCACGCCGCCCGAAATCGTGGAGTTCATGGTGCGCCTGTGCGAGCCCCTCCCCGCGGGGCCACTGGCAGTGCTGGAGCCGGCCTGTGGCGACGCCCCCTTTCTGCGCGCCTTTGCCGCGCGGTACGGGAGGCGCCACGACCTCACAGGCGTGGACATCCACGCGGCAGAGACGCGCCTGGCGCAAGCCCAGATGCCCACAGCGCGCTTCCTGGATACCGACTACCTCCTTTGGGAAACCGAGCAGCGGTTTGACATCATCATCGGCAACCCGCCCTATGGCATCATCGGCGACGAATCGCATTACCCGATTCACGCCCTTCGCGCACGCAAGGCCGTGTACAAGCGCCGCTTTGCCACCTGGTTCGGCAAGTACAACGTGTACGGGGCGTTCATCGAGCAATCCATTCGCCTTCTGAAGCCCGAAGGCAAGGCCGTGCTCGTGGTTCCCGCCACATGGCTTGTTCTAGACGATTTCGCGAGACTCCGCGCGTTCCTGGCGCACTCGGGCAAGGTAGCGGTCTACTACCTGGGCAAGGCATTCCCCAAGCGAAACGTGAGCGCCGTGGTCCTCGTGCTGACGAGAGGCGAACGGGGGCTGGAACTCTACGACGGCATGGAACGCGCCGTGGGCAAGCCGGAGTATCACGGCGAGATCATCCGATTCGAGACGCCCGACGCGCTGGCGTTTGAGCGCGGAGGCATCCCGCTCGGCGAGTGTTTTCGCGTTCACTTCGCGGCGCGAAGCCCAGAGATTCGGAAACACCCTTCGGTCGTTACCGAGCCCCGCGAGGGCTGCGTCCCTATCCTGACGGGTCGCAACCTGCAGCGTGGGCGGATTGACTACGAGACGTGCTACTCGGGGCTGTGGATGCCGCGAGAAGATGCGCCGCAACTCCGGGCCTTCTACGCTTCGCCCCACATCGTCGTTGCCCATACCAAAGGAACGCGCGTCGTCGCCGCTGTGGACCGACGTTGCTATCCCTGGCGTGAGGAGTTCCACCTGGTGCCGACGGTCGCCATCGCAGATTTGGATGCCGTCGTCGCACACCTGAATAGCGAGAGGATGCAACAGCACACACATAGCCTCTACCGAGACTTCGTGCCCCACCTCACCGCCACCATGTTGCGGCTGCTTCCGATACCGCAGGAGTTGATCTCTCTTCCCGTTGGTGCACAACTGGCTCTGTGGAGGGATAGCGCATGAACGAAAGTACATTGCAGCGGTTCGAGGAGTTTCTCGCTTCCATCCCGCTGGAGAAGTACCGCGAGGAATTGCTCACGGTGAAGACCGTGGAGACTGGTGGAGCGCGCAATCGTGGAGTGGATGCAGGCAGGACGCCACGGCACCGTCGCTTGGGACGCCTTGCTGGGCCAGATTCGCGCCTGGGCGTCGGCTCGGTAAGCCACGGGCCGATCCTGTGCCCGCTCCATCGCGCCCGCGCCTACGCCCCGAACACGTCCCGCTTCTCCTGCTCGCGCGCCTCGTCGGACAGGGTCTCGTTGCCGCGGGCAACCTCGGCCCAGAAGGTCGCGTCGTAGTTGCGCGGGCGCACCTGAATCGGCATCGGCACGGCGTGCCCCACCACCAGCACCTCCTGGCGGAGTTTCAGGCTGGCCAGCGCATTGCGCAGGGCGCTGCGGTCGCTCACGCCCGTCAGCACCGCGTCAATGTCCCGCTCGTCGGCCAACTTGCCCGAGATGCGCGTGCCCAGTTGCGACAGCACCTCCGAGTCTATCCCCGACGGGCGCTGATCTATCACCATCAACGTTACGTGGAACTTGCGCATCTCGCGAGCAATGGTGCCGAAGGTCGTCTGCGAGGCCATGGCCGGATTCAGGAACTTGTGCGCCTCTTCCAGCGTAATCAGCAGGGGCCGAGGGCGATCTTCGGACTTCTGCGACTGGTCCCACTTCTCCGTCTGCTCCACCCACCGCTGGCGCACCCGCCGCGTTACCAGGTTGGACACCAGCATGTAATCCATCATGGTGTTGTACTTGCCAAAGTGCAGGATGACGTGCTGGCCCCGCTCAAGGGTCAGGGTAATCTCATCCAGCAGGTTGGACCCCATCTCGGGGCGCACGTATTCCTTCCGCGACAGTTTCTTCAAATCGCGTTGGAGCGCCTGCACCGAGCCTTCGTGCGCGCCCGAGCGCTCGCAGAACGCGCTGAGAGCGTCGGAATCCATCTCTATCAGGGCGGAAAGCCATCTGTCGTGGTATTCGTCCACCAACAGGCCCATCATCGTGCTCGCCTTGGCCGTCAGCCCCAGTTCTTGCGCCATGAGGATGACATCCTCGGGCTCAATCTGATTCATCCCGATTTGTAGGACGCCGTCGGCGGCGCGACCGGGCTTGTTGGCGTCGGACGGATCCAGGGTGTACACCCGCACCTTTGACCCGAACAGGTGCTTCAGCCCCTTCACATGCACCTTGGCCTCGCTCTCCTTGCCGTAGGCGTACTCGCCGTGCACGTCAAAGATGAGGGTTGAGCCAATGTCGTGCCGGATGATGCCCGCCAGGAGCAGGAAAGCCGTGAAACTCTTGCCCGTGCCGGTCTGGCCGAAGATGCCGCTGGACCGCTCCATGAACTGTGCCAGGTTCAGGCAAATCGGCAGGTCCATGGTCAGGGGCTGGCCGAAGACGAAGTGATTCGGCCTGTCCGGCGAGCCGAAGACGGTGAGGAAGTCAATCTCCGTCGCCTCCACAAGTTCGGCGTAGTGCATAGGGATCGTTCGGACGGACATGACGCCGCGCGCCTCTGCCGTCTCCCCCGTCAACTGGCGCGAGGGGTCCGCCACGTCCACGTTGGCCATCATGAGCATCGGCTTGACCACGGCCATGGCGTAGGTCGCCGAGCCGCTGAGGACCCGCGCGACGAACGGCGTGAAGCCCTGCGGCGGCTTGGCGATGAGGCGCGCGTCCGACGTGCGCAACTGCAAGTCGGACAACATGCAGAAGTAGGTGTACTCGCGCCCCTGCACCACCATGAAACTGCCGATTTGCAGGTCCTCGGTGCTGCGCCCTGGGTCCAACCGCACGGTAAGCCCCGCCGTGAATGAGCCATCCACTACAACGCCAAGACGTTTCCTCTCCATATCCTGCCTCCGAGTTACGCGCCCACAAGCGCACCGCTTATGCTTCCGGATCCACGGCGTACAGCACGGCCAGCAGCCTCTCCACGTCCTGCTGGAGCAGCCCTGCCACTTCCAGCGCGGCCTGTTCCAGCCACGCCTCATCGCGCCCGCGCTGCTCATACGCCCAGGCCAGGTGAGCGGCGAGGACATGCTCCACCGGCACAGGCACCTGGGCCGTGGCCAGCGTGCGCAGGTACAGCCGCCGCTCCGAGAACTCCCTCACCTCATCCGGCCCGCACGCATACACCGAGTAGTGCATGGGGGGCGGCTGGGACGGAATCCGCTGACTCACCCGACCGTCCGCCAGCGACCCCACGGGAATCACAGTGAACTTGGTGTGGAGCAGGTGCTCCAATTCGGGGTGGCGGGCATACACCGCGTCGTCGTAGGCGTCGGGTCGGCTGCGGCGCACGGCCCCGCGCCCCGGGTCCACCGACACCGTCTCGCCGAAGGCCACGACGCCGTAAATCCACGTGTCGCGCCCCCCTTGCGCCTTCACCAGGCTGCCGAGCGCCGGCGGGCGGTTCAGGACGAAACTCTCGGCCACGAACGTGAACGAGTCGGTCTCAATGATCTCGCCGATTCTCTCGGTCATACGCCCCTCCTCCTCTTGCTGCGGTCCTTGCCCGAGCGAACGTAGGGCAGGCCCCGGCGGGCAAATTCCTTCTCTACAAGTTCCTCCACCACGGCGCGCGTGGTTACGTCAATCACGGCGGCCTCGTGCGCCTCCATGAGCGCCAGCGGGTAGGGAGGCGCATCGTGGCTGAGGGCGCACTGGTCCAACACGACGCCCAGCGCCAGGTTCAGCGCGTCCCTATCGTCGGCCAGCCAACCCGGCATCTCCACGCGGGCGATCTCGCCGCCCACCTCCAGATAGCAGAAGAGAATGCCGTGGCCCTCGTAGTCCCGGACGATGTCCGAGACCGTGGCGAAGAGGTCAGTCCGCTCCCGCGCCCCCAAGTAGCCCTGGAGCAGTTCTCGGTCCCGCAAGTCGCCCAAGAACTTGCACAGTTCCCGCTGGTCATTCTTGCAGGTGTCGCATTCCTCCTTCGGGTTCGTGTCGCACAGGGCGACGCGCAGCGCGTTGCACAGGTCGCGCGCGTTGGGGTAACTGATATAACTGACAAGCGGGATGGCCTCCATCTTGAAGCCTTGCAGCGCGTGCCAGAACGGCCTGGTGAAGTGCCTGCGGATGGCCTCGGGCTGGCTCTGGATGCTCCACAGGATGAGCGTGCCATCGTGCAGGGCCACGCGAGGCGCGGGCAACGACGCCGCGGTCTCCAGCAGCACCTCCAACTCGCGGACGGCCATCTTCGCGCCCAACAGGTCGCCGCGCAGCGGCTGCTCCTCCACCTCCAGTTGCTCCTTCGTGTAGAGCATCTCGGTTACGGCATCCAGCGCCGCCGACGGGCGCTCGCCGTAGGTCAACGCCACTTTGCCGATATTGAGGACACAGTAGCGAACGGGGCTGTGCCGATCCGGGGGGATGTTGGAGCCGTCGCTGGCCGCCACCGAGTAGCCGTCCACGTCCAGCGCGGGGATCGGGAACGTGTCCCCGAGCGAGGACAGCGGATTAGCCACGAGCCAGGGGTAGCGTTGCTCGCGGATTGCCAGGTTCCTGCGCACCTTGTCGGGGTCGGCGCGTCGGAGCAGGTTCCGCGCCTCGCGCAGGAGGCGCATCCGCTTCTCCGGGTCCTGCAGGCTCACCAAGGCCTGTATGTGCGGGTGAATCGCCGAAAGGTCCAGCGGCATGTCCCCTGCCTCCGTTCGCACATTTGGTCTAATGATAGCAGGGTTGCCGATTTTTCGCAAATGCGCCCGCTTGCCGAGTCGGTTTCATCTCGTGTTGGTCTGCTCCGCATGCCGCGTCCCCGCTCTGTCATGCTGAGCCGAAGGCGGTACGCCCTCGCCCTTCGGGAGAGGGCCGGGGTGAGGGGCGAGATTCT
>JBBIHX010000154.1:0-7009 GCA_037446815.1 Caldilineae bacterium
GAATGACAGTCCATGGTGTCATCCTGAGCCGAAGGCGCAGCGGCTCATGTCTCCGACGGGCGCGACAGGCCGAGGTTCTCCGGCGGCGCCGGGAGGGCGAAGTAAAACGCCGCGCCCCTATCCGGCTCCGATTCCGCCCACACGCGCCCACCATGGCGGAGCACGATGCGTTGGACGATGGCCAGGCCAACGCCGGTGCCCTCGTACTCCTCGGCCGAGTGCAGACGTTGGAACACGTCAAACAACTTGTCGGCGTACTCCATGGGGAATCCCACGCCGTTGTCTCGCACGACGTACGTATTTTCCCCATTTTCTGTCCATCCGTCAACTTCTATGACGGCGACCTCTCGGGTTCGGGTGAACTTCACCGCGTTAGAAAGGAGGTTGGCGAACACCTGGCGGAGCAGGGTGCGGTCGCCATGGGCGTCGGGCAGCGGGCCGATGCGGAACTCCAGCGTCCGGCCGGGCGTCTGGGAGCGCAGGTCCTCGACGACCTCCTGGGCCAGCCGGGTCATGCCTACCCGCACGCGGCGCAGGTCTTGGCGGCCCACCCGCGACAAGTACAAGAGCGCGTCAATGAGTTCCGTCATGGCGCGGGCGTTGTCCCGCACGATGCCCAGAAGCCGCGCCCCCTCCTGGCCCATGGCGGCGGCATGCTCCTCCACGGCGATGCGCGAGAACCCGTTTATGGCGCGGAGCGGCGCCTTGAGGTCGTGGGAGACGGAATAGATAAACGCTTCCAGTTCCTGGTTGGCCGCCTGGAGTTGTCGGACGCGCTCTTCCGCCTTCTGCTCCACAGCCTCGTCCAGGCGGCGGATCTGCTCCTCGGCCTGCTTCCGCTGCGTGATGTCGTCAAAGATGGCGACGAGTTCGCCCGAGGGCAACTTGTACACGTAGTTCTCGGCCCAGAACGTCAGGCGCTCGTCCCTGTACAGGGTAGCGGCGTGATGTTCAGGGATTCCCGTCTTCCAGACCCTCTGGAACACGTCAAACAGGCCCATGTCGCGGACGCCCGGAAAGACGTCGGTAACGAGGCGGCCGAAAACCTCTTCTCGCCTTACGCCGGTGATGCGCAGCGCCGCTTCGTTGAGGTCGCGGATGACGAAGTTCTCGCCGTCGCCCTGCGCCTCGTAGATGGCGACGCCGCTGCTCATGTGGTCGTACAGTTCGCGCAGCCTGGTCTCGCTGGCGCGAAGGGCGTCCAGCGCGGCCCTCCGCTCCGCCTCCAGCCGCCTGCGCCGCTCGCGATTGCCGAGGAGCCAGCCCATGAGCGCGGTTGCGACGGGATAGATGGCGAGGACCGGCACGGTAATGGCGGGCAGCACCTGGGAGGGGAGCGGCTTCGGCAGCGTGAACATGCACAGGAGCATGGCCACATGCACTACCCAGCCGAAGAGGTAGAACTCGGCGCGGCGGATTTGGTCCACGCGCCTGGCGCGGGCATGTCGCCAGATGACGCCGATGGCGCCGGACACGAAGATGACCAGCACGCCGGTCCAAGCGCCGGCGCCGCCCTGAGACAGGCGAAAGGCCGCCGCGATGAGGGCGGCGATGAGCGTGGGGAACGCGCCGAAGAAGAGGCCCGACAGGCTCAGGAGCACCGAGCGGGTGTCAAACACCACGCCGTGGCCGAATTGCCAGGGGGTGAGCATGATGACGATGGACATGCCGCCGAGGACCAGGCCAGTGGCGGCCTGCGCGAGCGCGGGTCTGCCGCGCGGGCGCCCGAACCCGGGCAGGTCATACAGCACGCCGAGCGCAAGCAATAGGGCAGCGTTGTTCACCAACCCCAAGACGGCCGAAGCAAGCATGGGTCCTCCCTCCGCAGTGCGCCCCGCGGCCGGCTTGACGGCCTGCGGGTGCGGTGTGCGGCCCAAGTGTACCGGAGTTGTAAGAATCTTGTCAAACCTCACCCCTGGTCGTTTCGGTTTCAAAGCCTGTTGGCATCTACCGTCATTCTGGGTGGCGGAGAGCGAAGAATCTCGCTGACCGAGATGCTTCGCCTTCGGCTCAGCATGACAGAGCCGGGCGGCGGTGCGCGGGACGGACCAGCACGAGATGGAACCGAGTCCCCTGGTCGCCCTTCACCGCAAGCGGAGAGGGGGAGGCCGAAGGCCGGGTGTGAGGGCGCCGCTCCATCGCCCGCCGGGAGAGGGCTGGCGTGAGGGCGTCGCCCGTCTTGCGCGTTTTGGCGGTTGGACGTTATAATGGGCGGGTGAATTCCAACGCACGCCGGGCGCGGCCTTACGCGTCGCGCCGGTGGGAGTACCCATGTCCGGTTCGCTTGCAATCTACGCAATCCCGTTGTTCCTATCGGCGGCCATCTCCGCGACGCTGGGGCAGTACGCGCTCCGGCGCAGGCCCCGCACGGGGTATACCATCGCATTTGGCCTCATGGGGATTTGCGTCGGCCTCTGGTCGCTGGGGTATGGGCTGGAGTTGATGTCGGCCGATGTGGGCCTCAAGGTGGCCTGGCTGAAGTTTGAATACGTGGCGATCGCCGGCACCTACCCGCTGCTGCTGGCCTTCCTCATCCACTACACGGGGCGTGGCCACTGGCTTACGAAGGGGCGGAGCGTCGCCCTGGCGATAATCCCCGCGCTGACGGCGCTCCTGGCGCTCACCGACGAGGCCCACGGGCTCATCTGGGCGGGATACACCCTGCGACACACGGGGGCGCTGACGCTGTTCGCCTTTCAGCGCGGCGCGTGGTTCTGGGTCTTCTGCGCCTATGGGGTGGCGGTGCTGGCCTTCAGCGCGGCGCTGATTCTCCGCGCCTACAGCGAATCGGTGCTGCTCCGCCGCCGTCAGATGGGCATTATTGGGGTCGGCGTGGTGTTGCCGGTCGTCGGGGGCGCGGCGTACCTGTTCGGCGTCAGCCCGATTCCGGGCCTGAACTTGGCCCCCTTCGCGTTCACGCTGTCGTCGGTGCTGTTCGCCTACGGGATGTTCCGGTTTCGGCTGCTGGCGGTCGCGCCGATTGAGGTTCCGCAGCCGCCGCCGAGTTTTGGAGATGGCCTCATCGTGCTGGCCGACGGCGGGCGGGTGCAGTATTTGAACCGCGCGGCGGAGCGCATCCTGGGGTGGCGGTCCTCGGCGGCGCTGGGCCAGGGGATTGAGCATCTGATTCCCCGCTGGAGCGAGTTCATCGCCGCGCTGCAGGATGGGACGAGCACGGAGGTGGAGATCCTCCTGGGCGAAGGCCCGGCCCAGCGGCGGTACGCGCTGAGCGTCGTGCCCGGCCCCGACCAGCCGGCGTCGCCCGCCGGGCGGCTGGTGATCCTGCACGACATCACGGAGCGGGCGCTGGCCGAGCGCGCCCTGCGCCAAAGCGAGGCGACTTTCCGCACGCTGGCCGAGACGCTTCCGGCGGCGGTGTTTATCTACCAGGGCGAGGACTTCCGCTACGCCAATCCGGCCTGCACGACGCTGACCGGCTACAAGCGCCGCGAGTTGGCCAACATCCGCTTCTGGGACCTGGTGCATCCGGACCATCGCGAGATGGTGCGGCAACGGGGACTGGCCAGGCAGCATGGGGAGAGCGTGCCCCGCCGCTATGAGTTCAAGATCGTTACCAAGAGCGGCGAGGAGCGATGGGTGGACTTCGCCGCGGCGGTGGTGGAGTTTGAGGGCCAGCCCGCAGCCATGGGCACGGCCTACGATATCACCGAGCGCAAGTTGGCCGAAGAGGAGTTGCGCCGTAGCAATGCGTACCTGGCGGCGCTCCACGAGACCTCGCTGGCCATCATGAGGGCGGGCCTTGATCCCGAAGACACGCTCCAAGTTATCGTTCAGCGCGCCATGGACCTCGTCGGGGCGGCGTATGGCTGGCTGTACGTCGTGGACAGCGAGCGGGATGATATCGTTGCGCTGGTCGCCGCGGGCCGGTATCGCAAGTTCCTGGGCCACCGGATGAAGCGCGGCGAGGGGCTGGCGGGCAAGGTGTGGGCCACGGGCCAACCGTTGGTTGTGGATCACTACGCTTCCTGGCCTGGCCGCTCGCCGGACTTTGACACTGACCCTGCCGGCCCGACGATGGGCGTGCCGCTGAAGTCGGGCGACGAGGTCATCGGCGTCCTTGGGCTGGCGCGCGAACCCTCCGCCGCGCCGTTCACCCAGGAGGAGATAGAGCAGTTCACGGTGTTCGCCCGTCTGGCGTCCATTGCGGTGGACAACGCGCGGCTGTACGGGGCGGTGCAGCGCCAACTGGAAGAGCGCACCCGCGCCGAGGCCATCCTCCGCGACAGCGAGGAGCGATACCGGACGCTGTTTGAAGCGGCCAACGACGCGATTTTCCTCATGCGCGAGGATCGGTTCATTGACTGCAACCCGCGCACGCTGGAAATGTTCGGCTGCGCCCGCGAGGACATCATCGGGCAGCCGCCGTATCGGTTCTCGCCGCCGCTCCAGCCCGACGGCCGGGACTCGCGCACGGCGGCGTTGGAGCGGATTCGCGCGGCCCTGGCGGGCGAGCCACAGTTCTTTGAGTGGAAGCACACGCGGCTGGACGGCACGCCCTTTGACGCAGAGGTGAGCCTCAACGCCATTGAGTTGGCGGGCGAGGTGCTGATTCAGGCCATCGTCCGCGACATCAGCGAGCGCAAGCGGGCCGAGCGTGTCCAGGGCGTGCTCCTGCGCATTGCCCAGGCGGCTACCACCGCCGCCACGCTGGAGGAACTCCTCGTTGTCATCCACCAGCAACTGGGCACCCTGATGGATGTTACCAACTTCTACGTGGCCTTGTACGATGCGAGCAGTGGCCTGTACACGTTCCCGTTCTACCGCGACGAGTACGATCGGCTGGAGACCCTGCCCCCGCAGGACTTGCACAAGAGCGTAACGGACTACGTGCGACGCACGGGCAAGCCGCTGCTCGTGGATGCGGCCACCAACGAGCGGCTCGTGCAGCAGGGCGAGATACAGGTCATCGGCACGCCCTCGCTCGTATGGCTGGGCGCGCCCTTGCGAACAGCCCGCGGGGTGATCGGCGTCGTGGCCGTCCAGAGTTATCGCAGGGAGATTCAGTACTCGGAGCGCGACCTAGAACTCCTGGCCTTCGTCGCGGATAATGTGGCCTCGGCCATTGAGCGCAAGCGCGCCGAGGATGCGCTGCGCCAGAGCGAGGAGAAGTTCCGCACCATCTTCCAGACCAGCACCGATGGCATCGTCATCAGCGACCTGGACACCGGCACGTATCTGGAGGTCAACGAGGGCTATTTGATGCTGTCGGGCTACACCCGCGAGGAACTCATCGGGAAATCCTCGCTGGAACTGGGAACGTGGGCCGATCCTGAAGATCGCGCCGAACTGGTGCGGCGGTTGCGCGAGCGGGGCCTGGTGAGCGGGATGGAGGTGCGAGTTCGGCGCAAGGACGGCACCATCCGCAACGTGCTCATCTCCGCGCAGATTGTGGAGATCGCCGGCCGCAGGTGGATGCTGTCCACGAATCGCGACATCACCGAGTACAAGCAGTTGGAGGAGCAACTGCGCCAGTCGCAGAAGATGGAGGCCATCGGCACGTTGGCGGGCGGCGTGGCCCACGATTTCAACAACCTGCTGACGGCCATCCTGGGCAACGCGGCGTTCCTGCTGGAATCGCTGGGGCCGGACGATGAGCGGGCCGAGGAGGTGCGCGAGATTCAGAAGGCGGGGCAACGCGCCGCGGCGCTGACCAGCCAACTCCTGGCCTTCAGCCGGCGGCAGATGGTGGAGCCGCGCATCATCAACCTCAACGCTATCATCACCGACACCAGCCGCATGTTGCAGCGCCTCATCGGCGAGGATATTGAACTGCGCCTGTCGCTTGACGGGAGCCTGGCGTCGGTGCGCGCGGACCCGGGCCATATCGGGCAGGTGCTGGTGAACCTGGCGGCCAACGCACGGGACGCCATGCCCACGGGCGGCCGCCTGACCATTGAAACGGCCAACGTTGTGCTGGACGAGAGTTTCCATCGCCGCCATCCCGATGTCGCCCCGGGCGAGTACGTCATGATGGCGGTGTCGGATAGCGGCGTCGGTATCCCGCCCGAAATCCGGGACCGCATCTTTGAGCCCTTCTTCACGACGAAGGAAGTCGGGCGCGGGACCGGCTTGGGGCTGTCGGTGGTGTACGGCATCGTGCACCAGAACGACGGGCACATTGTGGTGGAGAGCGAGCCGGGGCGCGGGGCCCGCTTTGAAATCTACCTGCCGAGCGTGCCCGCACCCGCGGTGGCATCCGGGCCGGGTCCGGAAGGCTTCCCGCGCGGCGGCGACGAGACTATCTTGCTGGTGGAGGACGAGGAGGTGGTCCGCGAGGTGGCCGCGCGTATCCTCCGAAGCCAGGGATATACCGTCCTGGAGGCGACGAACGGCGAGGAGGCGTTGCGTCGCTGCGACGAGCATCGGGGGCCCCTGCACCTGCTGCTGACCGACGTGGTCATGCCCCAGATGGGCGGGCAGGAACTGGCGCGGCGAGTGATGGCGCTCCGCCCGGATGTGCGCGTGCTGTACACATCCGGTTACTCGGATACGGTCATGCTGCGCCAGGAATGGGAGGCCCACGGAGTCTTCCTGCAGAAGCCCTTTGCGGTGCGGGAACTGCTGGGGAAGGTGCGGGAGGTTCTGGACGGGCCGCCGTCGCCGCGGCTCTAGTGGGGGCGCCGGGCGGCCTCGCGTTGTCATTGCGGGCGGCGCGGAGCGGTCTCGCGGAACGCATCCACGGATAGCACGGATTTCCCGGATGGGAGAGGGGGAGATTCTTGGCGGCTTCGCCGCTCGGAATGACAGATTGCGGTGGGCGAGGGAGCGGAGCCGCGCGGGGCTAAAGCCGCCGCGCTGAAGATGTGAGCGCAGGGCGGGTCGTTGGGGAACGCGGCCCGGTCCTGACACCCTGAGCGGAGCGACGGGTCTCGGGTTGCGAGATTCTTCGCGGCTTCGCCGCTCGGAATGACAGTTGTAGTGTGTCATGCTAGGCCGAAAGCGATACACCCTCGCCCTTTGGGAGAGGGCTGGGGTGAGGGGCGAGATT
>JBBIHX010000155.1:0-6993 GCA_037446815.1 Caldilineae bacterium
AGATGCCAACAGACTTCGGAACCGCCCCCGCGGTGAGGCGGGGCTTGACACTCGGCCCCCTTCCCGTATAATGGCCCCAAGCCGCTGCGTGGAGGAGGGCACGCCGTCTTGACCCACAGGTCGCGGGATAAAGCCTCGGAATGGAGCCTGCTGCTGCTCATCGTTATCGCCGCCGCTGCCCTCCGCTTCGCCGCGCTGGGCGACATCCCCCCTGGGTTATACCGCGACGAGGCCTATAACGGCCTGGACGCCGTGCAGGTGTTGCGTGGCGCGACGCCCGTATTCTTTGAGGCGAACAACGGCCGCGAACCGCTGTTCATCTACCTTGTCGCGGCGGCCGTAGCGGCCCTGGGCCGAACGCCCGTGGCGGTTCGCATCGTCGCGGCCATCCTCGGCACGCTCACCATCCCGGCGACCTACCTCCTGTTCCGCGCGCTGTACGGCCGATCCGTGGCGCTGTTGGGAACCGCGGCCCTCGCCATCACCGTCTGGCCCATCCAACTCAGCCGCATCGGATTCCGGGCGGTGGCGCTGCCCCTTGTAACTGCGCTGGCGCTGTGGCAACTGTGGGTGGCCATCCGCACGGGCAAGGGATGGCGGTTCGCCCTGGCCGGCGCGCTCTCCGGCCTGGGTTTCTATACCTACCTGGCGGCGCGCTTCACGCCTCTGGCCCTGCTGGGATGGTTGGCCCTGCGCGGCAGGCGGCACGGCCCGCCCATCCGCTGGCGGAGCCTGCTCATCTTCGCGGCGGCGGCCCTCATCATCCTGTCGCCGCTGGCTGCCTACGTGGGCGGGCACTGGGCGTCGTTCACCGAGCGGGCGGAGCAGGTGTCCGTTTTCAATCCCGCCATCAACGGCGGCGACCTGTGGGGAACGCTGGCACGCCATGCGGTGAGGGTTGTCGGCATGTTCAACGTGCGGGGCGATTTCATCCCGCGCCACAACGTGCCCCTGCGCCCCGTGTTTGACCCGCTGCTGGGAGCGGCGTTCGTCCTGGGCGTCGCCGTCGCCATCGCCCGCCGCAGCGACGCCGACCGCCTCGCCCTCGTCTGGGTCGGTGTCATGCTCCTGCCCACGCTTCTCGCCGAGGACGCGCCCCACTTCCTGCGGGGCGTCGGCATCCTGCCGGTGCTGTTCGCCTTCCCCGCGCTGGGCTTGCACTGGCTGGGCGAAACGCTGTCCCGCCGCGCGCCGCGTGGCCTGGCCATCGTCGCCGTGGCGGCGCTCCTGGCGGGCGGCCTGGCGTTCACCGTGCGCGACTACTTCGTCCGCTACGCCCACGACCCGGCCACGGCGTATGCCTTTGAGGCAGGCCCGGCGGAACTCGCCGCGGAGACGAACGCCTACCTCGGCGCGGGTTGGCAGGGTGGGTGGACTGCCCGAACGGGCGCGCCCGCCGATGACCGCGTCGTGTACCTAGCGCCGCGCCTGTGGGACACGTGGCCCAGCCTGCGCTTTCTGCTGGCCGACACCGACGCCGTGCGCATTCTGGGGCGCGAGGAGCCCGCGGCAGCGCCCCCCCGCGCGCGGCTGGTGGTCTGGCCCTACGAGCCCTACGCCGAGCACCTGCGCCTTCTGCCCGCCGGCAGCGCCATCGGGGTAACGCGCGGCCCGCTGGAGCGCGGGGATTTGGAGACGGAGCCGCGCCTGGTGAACATCACGATAGAGGCGCAGCCCGCGGCGGAACTGGCGGCGCTCCCCATCGCGCGCGACGCGGTGGTGGGCGAGCGGTTCCGGCTGGCGGGCGCCGAGTTGAACCCGGCCGGCACCCGCCTGACGGTTACGCTCCTGTGGGAATGCCTGAACCCCACTGTCACCAACTACGTGGTCTTCGTCCACGTGGAGCAGGTTGGGCTTCCCGTGAGCACCGGCGATGGCCCCGCCGCCGACGGCTACTACCCCACGCATTTCTGGAGGGCGGGAGATTGGATTGTAGACCGACATGTGGTAGAATTGGCGCGGCCCTTTGATGCCGCGCAAGATAGGGTCGTGGTGGGCATGTACGAGTTCCCATCGCTCCAGAGGCTGCCGGTTGCCGACCGCGCAGGCGCTCCCCTGGGCGATGGCGTCGTCATTTATCCCTGATTTCAGGAGGCAATTGGCATGATTCGTCGCACAACACTCCATGCACTGGTGGTCGCCGCATTCCTGGTGGCGCTGGTCCCGCTGCCCGCGCTGGCGGCCCCTCCGTCGCAGGACGCATGTCCTGGCAACCTGCTGGCCAACGCGGGATTTGAGCAGGGGTTCAGCGCACGTGGCGCGGGCGAGGTGGAGGTCGCCAACGGATGGGAGCCCTGGTGGATCAACGGCAGCCCCGCCGAGACGGAACAGGGCTTCCTGCGCCGCCCCGAATACAAGCCCGAGAACGCCCAGATTTTCGGGACGCGCCGCGTGCACTCGGGCACCTTCGCGCAGAAGTGGTTCACCACCTACGCCACCCACACCGGCGGCATCTTCCAGCGCGTGAGCGTGCCCGCCGGCAGCGTGGCCACCTTCTCCGCCTGGGTGCAGGTGTGGAGCAGCCAGGACCCCAACCCGGACGCCGTGGTGGAGCCGGGCAACTACCGCGTCTCCATCGGCATTGACCCCACCGGCGGGACCAACGGTGCGGCGGGAACCGTCGTCTGGTCCGAGGAGGTGATGCAGTACAACACCTGGATCAAACTGCAGGTGCAGGTGAAGGCCCAGGCCGACGCCGTTACCGTCTTCCTGCGGGGGCGCAACGAGTACCGCGTCAAGTTCAACGATTCCTACTGGGACGACACGTGCCTAACCATCGTGCGCCCGACGCCCAAGGCCACCAACACGCCCAAGCCGACCAACACCCCCAAGGCGACTAATACGCCCACCGACACGCCCACGCCTACCGCCACCAACACGCCCGCCGTTGGGCGCATCTCGCTCCTGGCCTACCAGGACGCCAACGCCAACGGGCGCCGCGATGAGGGCGAGGGCCTCGTCTCGGGCGTGGAATTCACGCTGCAGACCGCCGACGGCGCGCAGGTGGGCACCTACACGACCGACGGTGCGAGCGAGCCGAAGGTGTACGACCAACTCGCGCCGGGCAACTACGTGGTGGCGGGCAAGTTCCCCGCGGCCTACGTGCCCACCGGCCCGACGGGCTGGGGGATTAGCCTGGGGCCGGGCGCGGCCTTTGACCTGACCTTCGGCGCGCGTTTCGCCCCCACGCCCTCGGCCACGCGGACGCCCATCGCCACGCGCACGCCCACGCCGACGCCCGCCCCGCAGAAGGCCGCGGCTTCCCTGGGGCAGGGGCTGTACGAAATCAGCGGCCTGCTGACCCTGGCGCTGGCCGTCGGGTTGGGCGTGGGGCTCTACCTGCGCCGCCGCAAGCCGTCGTAGGCCATGCCATCCGCGGGGCGCGCTAGACGTGCCCCGCGAAGGGAACATCCCATGTCGTCCATCGGCAGAAGAAGCGCAAGGCGAATAGAGTGGCCCCTCGTCGTTGCGCTTCTTCTGTGCGTTGTCGCGGGGTGGCCGCTGTTCGCGTCGTGGGGGATGGTGGAGACCCGCGCGGGCGGCGATAGCCCGTTCCTCCTCGTGCGCGTCCACCAGTTGGTCGCGGCCCTGAAGGAAGGCGTCTTCCCCGTGCGGTGGATGGCCGACGCCGCCTACGGTTACGGCTACCCGTTCTTCAACTTCTACGCCGCCTTGCCCTACTACCTCGCCGCGCTGCTGAAACTGCTCGGCTTCACCTACGTCAACGCCATCAAGGGCGCGCAACTGCTGGGCCTATTGGCAGCGGGGCTGGGCGCGTACCTGCTGGCGAAGCGCCTGTGGGCCAACCCCTGGGGCGCGGCGCTGGCGTCGGCGGCCTACACCTTCGCGCCGTTCCACCTGGTCAACCTCTACGTGCGGGGCGACTCCCTGTCGGAGTTCTGGGCCTTCGCCTTCTACCCGTTCATTCTGCTGACCTTGCTGCGCTTGTGGGAAGCGCCTTCCCTACGTCGCGTGGGCGTTGTAGCCCTGGCCTTCGGCGGCCTGGTGATGACCCACAACGTGTCGGCGCTCATCTTCTCGCCGTTCGTGGGGCTGTTTGTCGTGTACTTGTGGGCGAGCACACCCGGCGGATGGCCGCGCCGCCTGGCCGCAGCCGCGATGGCCATCGCCCTCGGGCTTGCCCTCAGCGCGTGGTTCTGGTTCCCGGCCCTGGCCGAGCGCAACCTAGTGCACCTGGAAGTGCAGACGACGGGGTATTTCTTCTACGGCGAACATTTCCGCGCGGGCAATCTGGTGCAGCGCACGCCGCTGTTTGACTACCGCGTGGACGCGGCGGGGACGCCCTTCGCCATGGGGCTGGTGCAGGCCGCGCTGGCCGCGGCGGGCGCCGTGTGGCTCCTCGTGTCGTGGGCGCGAAGGCGGCGCGCGGATGGGGCGGGCATCTGGGCGCTGGCGTTCCTCCTCATCGCCACCGCGTTCATCACGCCCCTGTCGCGGCCCCTGTGGGAGCGCATCCCGCTCTTGCCTTTCGCCCAGTTCCCGTGGCGGTTCCTGTCGGTGCAGGCGCTGGCCGCTGCCCTGGTCATCGGTCGCCTGGGGGACATCCGCCCATCCCGCGCGTGGATCGCCCAGGGCGCGGGGCTTCTCCTCGCGGTGAGCGCAGCCGTGAGCCTTCAGCCCACCTACCTGCACGCGGGCGACGCGGATGTTACCCCCCAGCGGCTCATCCTGTACGAGGCATTCACCGGCAACGTCGGCTCCACGGTGCGCGCCGAGTACCTGCCCAAGGCCGCCACGCCGCGACCGTATGCGGGCGAGGCCCTGTGGAACGATGGCGCGCCCCTGCCCCGCGTGCTGGAGGGCGACGCCGACGTTGCGCCCGCGAGTGAGAGGCGCACGACGCTCCAGCGGTGGCGCGTGGACGTGCGCTCGCCCCAGGCGCGTCTGGCCTTCCCCACGCTCTACTACCCGGGCTGGCGGGCCTTCGTGGACGGACGCGAGGTTCCCTGCGAGGCGCAGGTGGGCTGGGGCGCCATTGCCGTGGCCGTGTCGCAGGGGAGCCACGAAGTTACCCTGCGGTTCACGGAGACGGGCAAGCGGCTCGCCGCCGAGATTGCGTCGCTCCTGGCGCTGGCGGCGTGCGTCGCCCTGGCGGCCGTGAGATCGCGGGGCCGCGCGTGGGCCGTTGGCGCGGGATGGGCGGCTGCGACGCTGCTTGTGGTGATCGCCGTCGGGTTTGTCTCCACGGCGGCGTCGCCCCGCTACGCCCCCGACGATTTGACCATGGACTGGGCGGCGGGGCCGTACCTGGGCCACAACCCGGGCGGCTTGCGATACGAGGACGGCGCGGCGCTGCTGCGCTATCGCCTGTCGGCGGAACGCCTTGCTCCGGGCGACACGCTGTCGGTCGCGCTGGCGTGGAGCGCCGCCGCGGACGGCTTGCGGGCGGAGGTGGCGCTGGAGGGCATGGCCGCGCCCCTGTTTGGCGTGCCCGATGTGTTGGCCGCTGCCACGGCGACCGTCGCAGGCGGGCAGAGCGAGCACGCGCTGATAATCCCCGCCACACTGCCGCCCGGCGCGTACCTGCTCCGCGTGCGCCTGTTTGCGGGCGATGCCGAGTTGTCCTCGCTGGACGAGCGCGGGCGCGCTATCGGCCAGACCTACCTTGCGCCTGTGCGCGTGTTGGGGAGTGCGCGCCTGCCCGCCACGGCCTCGCTCCGCCTGCCCTTCGGCGACGGCGTCCTGCTCCGCGACGCGCAGGCGGTGCAGACCGAGCCGGGGCGATTGGCCGTGGCCCTGGCCTGGGAGCCGCTCCGTCAGTTGCCCCAGAACTACGCCGTCTCGGTGCGCCTGCTGGATTCGGCGGGGACGGTCGTGGCCCAGCACGACAGCCAGCCCAACTACGGCTTCAGCCCGACGGCGCTGTGGGCGCCCGGCGAGTTTGTGCTGGATCGCCACTACGTGGACCTGCCGCCCGGGCTCCCCACCGACGAGGAGTACACGCTCCAGGTCGTGCTGTACGACGCGAACACGCTGGCGGCGCTAGGCGCGGCGGATGTCCCCGGCGTGCGATTGAGCCTGCTGGACGTGCGCGAGACATATCCCATTGTGGCGCCCATGGGCGCGGGGTGGGCGTTGAGCGCGATTTACGTGGACAGAGCCGAGGCGTGGCAGGGCGAGAAGGTTGCGGTTCGCGCCGCGTGGGCCGCGCTGGCCGCCCAGTCGGAGCCGCACACGGTGCGCGTTGAACTGCGAGATTCGGCGGGGCAGACCGTGTGGGAGACGCGCGCCCCGCTGAACGAGGGGCCTGTTCCGGCCAATGCCCTCATCGCGCGCCGCTACACGGTGGATGTGTCGCTGCATCTGGCGCGCGGCGACTATGCCCTTGCCCTTGTGCTGGAGGACGCGGGCGGGCAGGCGGTCGGCACCTACGTGCACCCCGCGCCCCTCGCCATCCGCGAGCGCGAGCGGACGTTCACCGTGCCCGCGATGGCCCACCGCGCCGACGTGAACTTCGGCGAGGAGATTGCCCTGCTGGGCTACGACCTGCGGCGCGAGGGAGATGCGCTCCGCCTGACGCTGCACTGGCAGGCCCAGGCGCGCCCCGCCGCCGACCGCACGGTGTTCGTCCACCTGTTTGACCCCGCGACGGAGCGAATCGCCGCGCAGTTGGATTCGCCCCCGCGTGGGGGTGCGTATCCCACGTCGCAATGGGCGCCGGGCGAGGTGGTCTCGGATGACATCACGCTGAGCCTGGCGGGCGTGCCCGCAGGCTCGTACCGCCTGGCGGTGGGCCTGTATGGGCCGGGGGATGCGCCACGGCTCGCCGCGCGCCTGTCGGATGGCACGCGCCTCGCCCTGGATCGGTACGTGCTGGCCGAGGAGATTGCGGTGAGCCGGTGAACGGGCGCGATGGGGTTGGGCTCACGCCGTCTGCCGTCTGTCAGTGCGCGCGAAGCAAACCCTTGGGGTTGTATGGGTCGGTTCCATCTTGTGTTGGTGAAACGCATGGACACTCTCCTCGTGTGTCGT
>JBBIHX010000156.1:0-6992 GCA_037446815.1 Caldilineae bacterium
CGAAGAATCCCGCCCCTCACCCCAGCCCTCTCCCGAAGGGCGAGGGCGTATCGCCGTGCGACGCACCTCGGAGGTACGTTGCACGTTCCCCATTCGCGTGGATTCGCGTCCATCCGCGGTTACGAACCCGCCACCTGCGGATATAGCCCGCGAGTTGACAGCCCGCCGCCCGTGGTGTTATAGTGCGGGTGCGCCGGTAGCCTCATCGCGCAAAACCCGGCATCCCGTCGTCAACAGGCGGCATCCGCCGCGAGGTCCGTGCGCCGCGCGCGGACAAGGAGGGCAAGATGATCGCACACATCCATTGGCTCGGGCACGCCAGCGTGCGCCTGGATTTTGACAAAGTCATCTACGTGGACCCCTGGCAGATTCGCGGGGCCGCGCCGAAGGCGGACCTGATTCTCATCACCCACGAGCACTACGACCATTTCTCCAAGCCCGACATTGACAAGTTGCGCAAAGACACCACATCGTTCGTAACCATCGCCACCGTCGCGGGCAATCTCAAAGGCGACGTTCACGTGGTCAAGCCCGGCGACGCCATCACCGTGCAGGGCGTGGGCATCCAGGCTGTGCCTGCGTACAACATCGGCAAGCAATTCCACCCCAAGAACGCGGGTCATGTCGGCTTTGTCATCCAGACGGGCGGGTACGCCATCTACATCGCGGGCGACACCGACCTGACGCCTGAAATGAAGGCGGTCCGCGCCGATGTGGCCCTGCTGCCCGTGGGCGGCAAATACACGATGACCGCCGAGGAGGCCGCCCAGGCCGCCAATGCCATCCAGCCCAAACTGGCCGTCCCGCTTCACTATGGCAGCATCATCGGTTCCCGCGCAGACGCCGAGCGATTCCGCACCCTGTGCAAGGTGCCGGTGCAAATCCTACAGCCCGAATAGAGCAGGAGAGTCAATGCCATCAACATCCAACCCAATGCCCCGCCGAGCGCGGCGCGTCCTCGCCCTTGTCGCAATCCTGGCCTGCGCCGTGATAGGGGCGCGTTGTGCCGCGCCATCCCGCGCAACGCCCGCCCCGCCCACGCCCGAACCCTTGCCCTCCCCCACGCCGATTCCCGTGTCCACGCCGTCATTCGGCCTCACCCTGCCGTTCCCGAAAGAGGCGAACACCGGGCAAATGCCCGTCTTCGTTACCGTGGAGGACGTGCCTATCATCGGGTTTTATGTCAACAAGGGCGGCGCCGTCCTGGCCCCTCATGAGGCCACGGTCGTGGAGGTTCTCCTGGTAACCGAATCCACGGCGCTTCTTCGGGAGGGCGGGCTCGTGCTCAACTTCGTTCACCCCGCGGGATTCGCCAGCCAGGTCTATCTGTGGCGCGGCGAGGCCGTCCAGCAGGACAAATCGGGCAACCTCCGGCCCCTGGCGTTGACGCCGGCCCAGCCGTCGTTGAGTTACGGGCCCGTCTACCGAGGGCAAGTGGTGGCGCTGGCCGGCGACCCCTTTCCGCAGCCCCAGTTCAAGGGCGCCAACCTGCTGCTCACGCTGGCGAAGCAAGGCGGCAAATACGTTCCCCCGGACACGCTCTGGTTGTTCGGCAAGCCGCAATACGTCGCTACGCCAACGCCGGCGCGGTAATCACTCGCTGAAGATCCATTGGCGGTAGAAAGCATCCAAATCTCGCCCCGCCGCCTGCTCCAGCAGGTCCAGCAGGTCCTGCCCCTGCGCCACCTTGAAGCGAGACCGCTCGTAGTGGCGGCGGAGCGCGCCAAACAGCGCGTCATCGCCGATTTCCGTGCGCAGCGTCTGGAGGGCGATTGCCCCTTTATAGTACACCGTGGTAACGTAGTCCCAACTGGTGCGGAACCGCCCCACAGGCCACGTTACCGCGCCAATCGTGCCATTGCGCTCGCCCGTCTCGTAGCGCGCCACCCACTGATCGTACTGCGTCCGGAACGCATCGGCGCCCATCACATCCTGCACATACACGCCCGACGAAAACGTCGCCAACGCCTCATCCAGCCAAGGCTCGCGCAGGATGTCATTGCCCACCACGCCATACCACCACTGGTGCGCAACCTCATGGGCCACGGTAACATCTAGCCGCCACTTCTCGGCGGGGGTGTACAGCGCATCGGAGATGAGCACCACGCCAGGATACTCCATCCCCAGCAAGCCGATGAGCGGCGCCTCCACCACATCCAACTCGCGGTACAGGTAAGGCCCAAACCGATTGTTGAACACGTTCAGCGCATCCTGAGCCGCAGCCAGCGCCTCCTTGCCCCACGCGGCGTGAGCGGCATACGCGAAGGAGCGCACGGTAACGTCGCCGACCCGCGTCGTGGCTACGCTTGCATTGGGCGACAGGGCGACGAAGAAATCGCGGGCCGGGCCGGAGTGGAAGGCATGGGTTACGCTGTCGCCCGTCTGCGCCGTGGCAACCTCGCTCCCTGTCGCGATGACGGCGTAGGCTTCCGGCACGGTGAGCCAGACCTCGTACAAGGCGATCTCGCTGTACACCGGGTCTCCCCACTCGGGCACCGCGTCCAGTCGCCAGCCCTCGCTCTCATACACCGCCAGCATCGGAAACCACTCGGCCAGCACGATAAGCCCCTTGGCCTCTCGGAAAATCCCATAGCCCTGCTCGCGGGTCCACGGCTGGCCCTCTTCCACGGGGATCGTGGCCTGCCATTCCAGAACCAGCGTCAACTCCGCACCGGGCTCCCAGGCCGATGTCAAGCGAACCCGCACGATGGACGGATCGCCAGCCGCCTCCCAAGTCCAGGGCTTGCCGCTCCCGTCCGCCACCCGCAGGAGTTCCACACGCGCCGGGCCGTACAGCCTGCCCGCGTTGGGGTACAATCGGAAATAGACCTCGCCCAGCGCCAACCCTGCCCGGTTCACCACCCGCACGCGCTCGGTGCCGCGCAGGGTCATCGCAGCGGGGTCAAAGGTCGCGGCGATTTGATACCGCGGGGCATCGCCCAGCGCGTCCAGGTAGGACACCGCCGCGGGAACCATCGCGACGGCGTGCGCTCGTGGCTCCAAGGGGGGCGCGGCGAAGGGCACCGCCGGATCCGGCGTCGCCGTAGGAGGTGGCGGGGTCGGCGTGGGCGGCAGCGCAGTCGGAGTGCGGCTCGGCGCGACGGGGGTGGCGGTCGGCGCGGGCGTCGCGGTGCCGGCTCTCGGCGCGCAGCCCACCAGCGCAGCGGCCATCAGCGCCACGACGACAACCATCCGCCATGGCAGCCAAGACCGCAACGACTTGTCGCATGGCATCCTGCTCATACGCTTCGGACTCCTTCTGCGCTTGGCGGGCCGCTAACAAAAAGGGTGAAGGGCTTGCCCCCTTCACCCGGTTCTACTCGTGTGCGCAGCGGACTTACGCAGTCTCTTCCAAACCCACGATGCCGCGGTCGGACTGGGTTACAAGGATAGGCTTGGAACGCTGGCAGATGGTATCCTCGTTGACGACGACCTTGCGCACGTCGCGCCGCGACGGAATCTCGTACATCACGTCCAGCAGGGCTTCCTCAATGATCGTGCGAAGGCCGCGTGCGCCGGTCTTGTGCCTCATCGCCTCGCGGGCCGCCGCACGCAGCGCCCCTTCGGTGAACGTCAGTTCCACCTTGTCCATGGCAAACAGCCGCTGATACTGCTTCACGATGGCATTCTTCGGACGGGTCAGCACTTCCACGAGGGCGTCTTCATCCAGCGGTTCCACGCTCACGGTAACGGGCATGCGGCCCACGAATTCCGGAATCATGCCGTAGGCCAGGAGATCGTCCGGCGTTACCTGGCGCAGCAATTCGGCTGCAGTCCACTCCGTCCTGCGCCGCGCCTCGCTCCCCTTCGGGAAGCCTACCTGCCCCTTGACGCCAATGCGCTCGGCGATGATGCGGTCCAGGTCATCAAACGCCCCGCCGCAGATGAACAAGATGTCCCGCGTGTCCAGTTGGATGAACTCCTGATGGGGATGCTTGCGCCCGCCTTGCGGGGGCACATTCGCCACCGTGCCCTCAATGATCTTCAGCAGCGCTTGCTGGACGCCTTCCCCCGAAACGTCGCGGGTTATGGAAGGATTGTCGCCGCTCTTGCGCGCGATCTTGTCAATCTCGTCAATGTACACGATGCCCTTGGACGCCTTCGCCAGGTCGTAGTCCGCCGCCTGGATAAGGCGCAGCAGGATGTTCTCCACGTCCTCGCCCACGTACCCCGCCTCGGTGAGGGCCGTCGCGTCGGCAATGCAGAACGGCACCTCCAGAATCTTCGCCAGGGTCTGGGCCAGCAGTGTCTTGCCGCAGCCGGTCGGGCCGATGAGCAGGATATTGCTCTTCTGAAGTTCTACCTCGTCGGACTTATCGCCCGAGACAATGCGCTTGTAGTGGTTGTACACGGCCACGGACAGGACCTTCTTGGCGCGCTCCTGCCCCACCACGTACTCGTCCAGGCGCTGGTAGATTTCCTGAGGGTTGGGGATGCGCTGGGGCACGAAATCGGCAGGGTTCCCCTTGGGCTGGAGCATCTCGGCCTCAAGGATCTCCCGGCACAGGTTCACACACTCATTGCAGATGTAGACCCCATCCGGCCCGGCGATAAGACGGTCTACCTCGTGCTGACTTCGCCTGCAAAACGAACAGACCTCTTCGGCGCGGCTAAGTCTAGGCATCTTTGGGCTCCTCGGGCTGTACAGACTCCTCCGCCTTCTGAGAGGGCGGCGCCAGTACCTCGTCTATGATCCCGTACTCCTTCGCAACGTGGGCATCCATGAAGAAATCGCGGTCAAAGTCGCGCTGGATGCGTTCCAGGGGCTGGCCTGTGTGCTTGGCCAGAATGCGGTGCAACAGATTCTGCGTCCGCAGCAACTCCTTCGCGGCAATCTCCACATCCGGCGCGTAGCCCTGCATTCCACCGCCCGCGGGGTGCATGTGAATCGTCGCATTGGGTAGCGCGTAGCGGCGGCCCTTGGTCCCGGCCGCCAGCAGCACGGTCCCCATGCTTGCCGTCCACCCCACCGCGATGGTGGAAATCGGCGCGCGCACCTGCTGCATGGTGTCGTAGATGGCGAGGCCGGCGTATATGGCCCCGCCCGGGCAGTTGATGTAGAGCGATATCTCCTTGTCGGGATCTTCCCGGTCCAGGTATAGCAATTGCGCCACCACGAGATTGGCCACCTGGTCGTTGATAGGCGTGCCCAGGAAGATGACCCGCTCCTTCAGCAACAGCGAGTAGATGTCATAGGCGCGTTCGCCGCGCCCGGTGTTCTCAATGATCATGGGAATCAGGCTTTGCATGAGCAACCTCCGCATCAGCCTTCGTCTGAGCCGGACTCTTCCGCTTTCGGCGCATCTTCCGTTACCTCCGGAGCCTGGCCGGTGGCAATCTCCCGAATGCGCGTGAACACATTCTCCGTCAACATGTGGTTCAAGACTCTGTCTGCCAGGTTGCTGTCCTCCAGCGCCTCGGGGGAAACCCCTGCCTGCAGGTACGAGTCCTTCAGTGCACTAAGCGTCTTTCCGAACTCTTCCACGTCCACGCTCACCCTCTCGGCACGACGGAGCGCGTTCAACACCAGCATTTGTTGCAAGTTCCGTTCCGCGCGCGGCTTGAGGCTGGCGCGAAAATCCTCGCGGGTCTGCCCGGCAAGCGCCAAATACGAATCCAAGTCGCGGCCCTCGCGCTCCAGTTGCGCTTCAATGCTCTCCATCATGTCATCCAGTTCCTGCTCCAGCATAATCGGCGGGTACTGGATGCTAGCCTGGTCCACGATCATGTTCAGCACATCCGCGCTGTACTGATCCTCCGCCTCAACTTTGCGCTCGTTCAGAAGCGCCTCACGCACCCTCGCTCGCAGCGCGTCCAGATTCTCAAAATCGCCCACCATCTTGGCCAGGTCATCGTCCAGCGGCGGCAGTTCCAGCGTCCGGACGGACACCACATGCACGCGGAAGTCGCACGCCTTGCCCGCCAATTCCTTGTTCGGGTGATCCTCGGGCGCGGTCAGGGTGAATTCCGAATCGTCGCCCGCGGCGGCCCCGGCCAGCCGCTGGCTAAACCCAGGCAGAGGTTCCCCGTAGGGTTGACCAACGATAAGGGGGAAGTCCTCGGATTCCTCAAAGACCACCTTGCCTTCCACCGTGCCGGTAAGCGTAACCGAGACCATATCGCCCGGCTCCGCCTTCCGATCCACCGGAACCCAAGACCCCTGGTCCTTGCGAATGCGCTCTAGGGTCTCCTCTACCTCCTCGTCAGCAACGGTAACCTCCGGGAACTCTTTGCGAATCTCACGGTAGTTGCCGAGGTCCACCTCTGGGGCCAAGGGGATGGTGAGTTTTACCGTAAAAGGTTCTCGCGTCAGGTCTGTCAGCGTCGCAGGCGCAAAGGGCTCAATGCCCGTCTCCTTCAACGCCTCCCGCAGCGCAACGTCCAGGAAGTTATCCAGCATCTCCTCAAAGACCACGTCCTCGCCGTAGTAGCGCACCACGGCAGCGTAGGGGGCCTTGCCCTTGCGGTAACCCGGGATGCGCCCGCGGTTGGCCAAGCGGCGCGCCGCCCGCTGCATTTCCTGCTGGATGCGCTCCGGCTCCACCTCTATCGTGAGCAAGACCTGACGGTTCTCCAGATTCTCGGTAGTGAACTTCAAACCCTCATCTCCTTCTCTTCCCCCTCATCGGGGCGCGGGGATTATGGCGTGCCTCGTGCGGGCCACCATCCGCGTTGCCGCGGGTGCCCACAGCACCGAGGAGCGGAAGACGGGATTTGAACCCGCGACCCTCTCCTTGGCAAGGAGATGCTCTACCGCTGAGCCACTTCCGCCCGCATGATGCGGCGTAACGCTACGCCGTCCAGGTGGGGAAGGAGAGACTTGAACTCTCACGGATCGCTCCACGTGATCCTAAGTCACGCTCGTCTGCCAGTTCCGACACTTCCCCGACCCAGCGCGGATTATATACTAACCTGCACCGACCCGCAAATGGGCCATGCCAAACGTTCGGTTCCCGAGCCTATTGGCGCGTGCTGTCATTCTGAGCGGCGAA
>JBBIHX010000157.1:0-4593 GCA_037446815.1 Caldilineae bacterium
CACCCCAGCCCTCTCCCGAAGGGCGAGGGCGTATCGCCTTCCGCTCAGCATGACAAAAGCGGGGGGCGGTGCTTGGGAACACCAATGCAAGACGGAACCGAATCGGGGCGCGAGACTCGGTTCCAAACTGTGTTGGTGAAGCGCAGACACACTCTCCTCACGTGTCATTGCGAGCGAAGCGAAGCAATCGCACGTCCCGGAGATTGCTTCGGGCGCTCCGCGCCCTCGCAATGACAGTCACCAACAGACTCTGGAACCGAGTCGGGCGCGAACCCCATTTGCTCACGACCTATCCTCGTCGTATAATAGGGCACAGATGCGCCGGCCCACCGGCCCGGGCGCAGGAAAGGGAATGTATGCTCACGATAGTGGTCCCGTTGCTGGTCTTGAGCGCGCTGATGATCGCCCACGAGTTGGGGCACTTCGTCGCGGCAAGACTGGCGAAGATTCGGGTTGAGGAGTTCGGGCTTGGGTTCCCGCCGCGCATTCTGCGGGTGGCCAAGCGCGGCGAAACAGAATACACCATCAACGCCATCCCGTTTGGCGCGTTCGTGCGCATGGCGGGCGAGAACGAGCCCGGCGTGGAGGGCGGGTTCGCCGACAAGAGCAAGCGGGCGCGGATCGCCGTACTGGCCGCCGGGCCGCTGATGAACCTGCTCATGGCGGCGGTGTTCTTCGCCTTCGCCTACATGAGCGGCTGGCCGACGGTGGCCGAGACCAAGCACGCCATGGTGCTCCGCGTGGAGAGCGGTTCCCCCGCGCAGAGCGTCGGTATCCAGGCGGGGGACGTCATTATCCAGGTGGACGGCATAGAGGTAGACAGCGCGGCCAGTTTCTCGCGCTACGTCAGCCAGAAGGCCGGGCAGGAGATTGTCCTGACCATCCGCCGCGGCGTGGGATACTTGCAGGTGCGCGTGGTGCCGCGGATTCCGGTTCCGCCGTACCAGGGCGCGCTTGGGGTGAGCATCACAGAGGAGACGACGCGCGTCGCATTGGAGTACTCGCCGCCGCTGGAGGCGTTGTACCTGGGGGGGCGGGAAGTGGTGAACACGCTGGCCTTCACGGTGAGCCTGCCGGCGCTCCTGCTTCGGGAGGGGCTGGATCCGAGCCTGGCGCGGCCTGTGGGGCCGGTGGGCATCTTCCAAATCACGGGGTCCGCCGCCACACAGACAGCGCAGACCGGCTGGTGGTTCCCCATCCTGCGCCTCATCGGCGTCCTCGGTGTGGCGCTGGGACTGACGAACCTGTTGCCGCTGCCGGCGCTGGACGGCGGGCGGATGCTGTTCATCGTCATTGAGGCCATCCGCGGCAAGCGGGTGGACCCGCAGAAAGAAGGCTTCGTGCACTGGATCGGCCTGGTGATGCTGGTGCTGGTGATGATCCTCATCACGTACCAGGACATCGTGTCGCCGGTGCCGCAATTCCAGATTCCCAATCCATTCTGACGGTGAGAATCGGCGGATGAAGTGCCCGGAATGCGGCGCGAAGGTCTCGCGCGATAACGCCATCTGTCCAAGTTGCGGCGCGCCGTTGCGCGGGCGCGTGTCCACGGTGCGGTGCCGTATCTGTGGGGCGCGAGTGCCCAGAGGCGTGCACATCTGCCCCCAGTGCGGGCGCCCGCCGACGTTGCGGGGCCGGTTGGGGTTGCTTGCGGTGTCCATCGTGTTGGGGATCGCCCTGGGCGTCGGCGCGTACATTGCGGGCCTTGGCTACATGCCCAATCTGCGCTATCGCCTTGGCGTCCTGCTCATCCAGGAGTCGGGGATGAGCGCGGACCCAACGCCGAGCCTCACGCCACAGGCCACGCCTGGGCCGTGAGCGGGGCGTCCGGCAGACCGGTTCTGTTCGGGGAGATGCTGGGTAGATGAGACGAATGCTCTTGGTTGCTACGTTGGTGGCAGTGATCGCCGCGCTGACGTTCACCGCGGTTGTCGCGTTGGCTCAGGGCGGGCAGGCCGTCATCGCGTCGCCGCGCGGGCCTGTGGTTGTGCGCGGAAGCGTTCTCATCAGCGGGACCGCGATGCATCCGGAGTTCTCCTTCTACAAGGTGGAGTACGCTCCTGGCGCAAACCCGCGCGACGACCAGTGGATTCTCATCGGCTCTACCCACACCACGCCGGTGCAGAATGGCTTGCTGGAGACCTGGCACACCCAGGGCCTGGTTCCGGATGGGACCTACTCACTGCGGCTGCGGGTGGTGCGGCGCGACGGCAACTTTGACGAGGACATTGTGCGGCAGATCACCGTGGCCAACGCCGTGCCCACAGAGACCCCCACGCCGGCGGCAACTCCCACGGCGACAAAGACTTCCACCCCGCTCCCGCCCACGCCCACCATCGTGATTGAGGTGCCCGTGGTGGTTACGCCGGAACCCCCGACGCCCGCGCCAGACGTGCGGCCCACGCCGTCATCCGCCGCGTCGTTCAGCCTGGACCGCATTGTGTCGTCCATGTGCTGGGGCGGCGGCATCGCGTTGGGTCTCTTCCTGCTGGTGGGGTTCTTGGCCCTGGTTCGGCAGTTGTATCGCCTGATTGCGGAGCGTTGAGGCCTCGCGTGCGCCTCCCTGCGTTTTGGCATCGGGTTTGGGGCAGTTTCACACAAGGGCGCGACGACATGGCATCGGAACGACGGGTGTACCTCATCGTCGGGTTAGGGAATCCAGGCCCACGGTATGCTAAGAATCGGCATAACGTGGGCTTTCAGATTGTGGAGCGCCTCGCGGCCCGCGCGGGAGTTACGTTTGCCAATCATCCGGGCAAGGCGCTGGCGTGCCGCGCAACCCTGGCCGGCGTGCCGGTGGTGCTGGCGAAGCCGCAGACGTTCATGAACCTGAGCGGCGGCTCCGTGGCGGCGCTGGTGCACTGGTATCACGTGGACCCCCTCAAGAACCTCCTCGTGGTGTACGACGACCTGGACCTTCCGCTGGGGAAGATTCGGCTGCGACCGACCGGGAGCGCGGGCGGCCACAAGGGGCTGGCGTCCATCATAGAGCATCTACGCACGCAGAACTTCGCGCGCCTGCGGGTGGGCATCGGCAGGCCAGCCTACGGGGAGCCCCATCGCTACGTGCTGGAAGACTTCACCCCCGACGAATGGGTAATTATGGATGCGGCGCAGGAACGGGCAGCCGACGCGGTGGAGTGCTTCCTCGCCGAAGGGTTGACGGCGGCGATGAACCGCTTCAACGGGGATTGACATGAACCTCGCAGGGCTTCTGCCGCTGCTGGAACGACAACCGTCCTTTGCGGATTTCCTCCAGCGGGTCGGGGAGGGGGCCGGAGCGCATTCGGCGGTTTACGCGGGGCTGACCCCTTCGGCCCGCGCGTTCCTCGCTGCCGCGCTGCGCCAGGGCACCCGCCGCCCGCTGCTGTTGGTCGCGCCGCGGGCCGACCGTGCGCGCGCGCTGGCCGACCAGGTGCGCGTGTACCTGGGCGACGCCCTGGCGGTGCGCGTCTTCGCCGAGCCGGACCCTTTGCCCTACGAGCGCGTCCCGTGGTCGGTGGAGACGGTCCGCGAGCGGCTGGCGACGCTGGAGGCGCTGACTCCGCCGCCGAGCCTGGCGCTGCGTCAGGATGGGGGCGGCGCGCCCGTTGTGGTCGCCTCGGTGCGCGCCCTTCAGTCCATGACCATCCCCCCGCGCGAATTCCGCGCCCGCGACCGCACCGTGCGCGCAGGGCAGCGCGTGTCCCCTCGGTCGCTGGCGCAGTTCCTCGTGGAGGCGGGCTACGAGCCGTCGCTGGTTGTGGATACGCCTGGGACCTTCGGCCTGCGCGGCGGCATCCTGGACATCTTCCCGCCCCAGGCTGCCTACCCCGTGCGGCTGGAATTCTGGGGCGACGAGATTGACTCGCTGCGCCTGTACGATCCCGCGACGCAGCGCTCGCTGGAGCGTGTGGAGCATGTGCGGGTGATTCCCGCGAGCGAGGTGCTGCCCGAACCGGCGCGATTGGCTCCGCCGCGCCTGGCGTGGGACTTCTCCAACTGCCACGGGGCGGCGCTGGAAGAGATTCAGGGCGAATTGTCGCGCCTGGCCGAGGGGGTGCGGTTCCGAGGCGCGGAGTTCTATCTCCCGTTCGCGTATTCGTCGCCCGCCGGTTTGTCCCACTACCTGCCGCCCGATACGCTGGTGGTGGCCGAGGATTGGCAAGAGGTGGAGGCCGCCGCTGCGGAGGGCGAGGAACAGGCCGAGGCGCTGCGGGCGCAGTTGGAAGCGGGCGGGGACCTGCCCGGAGGCGTGGCGCGGCCCTACTTCGCCTGGGCCGAGATTGAGGCGCAACTGGCCCGATTCGCGCGCCTTGGCCTGGGTTGGCCGCCCGGCGACTCCGCCGAGCCGCACGCGGTGGGCGCGCTCGTTACCCCGGCGACCCACTACGGCGGGCAACTGCGCGCCGCGCTGGACGGCGTGGCCCAGGCCGCGGAGGAGGGGCGACGGGTCGTGATCGTGTCGCGGCAGGCGCACCGCCTGGCTTCGCTCTTGGAGCCGTATCGGGTGGATGCGGCGCTGCGCGACGATGTGCCCGCGCCGCCCGATGCCGCCGTTACGCTCGTCCAGGGGATGCTGGAAGGCGGGTGGGCGCTGCGGCCATCCCCCGA
>JBBIHX010000157.1:4693-6907 GCA_037446815.1 Caldilineae bacterium
CCACCGGCGTTGAGCCGCCTGGGCACCGCCGACTGGGCCCTGGTCAAGGCGAGGGCCAAGCGCGCCGTTTCCAACATCGCCAAGGAGTTGCTGGAACTGTATTCGGCGCGGCAGGTGGTGCCCGGCCATGCCTTCTCGCCCGACACGGCGTGGCAGGCCGACCTGGAGGCGGCATTCCCCTACGTGGAGACCGAAGACCAACTGAACGCCGTGCGCGCGGTCAAGGCCGACATGGAGCGGCCCTACCCCATGGATCGCCTCATCTGCGGCGATGTGGGCTACGGCAAGACCGAGGTGGCGTTGCGGGCGGCGTTCAAGGCGGTGATGGACGGCAAGCAGGTGGCGGTGCTCGTCCCCACCACGGTGCTGGCGCAGCAACACTACGAGACCTTCCGCGAGCGGATGAAGCCGTTTCCCGTGGAGGTGGAGATGCTGTCCCGCTTCCGCACCAAGCGCGAGCAGCAGCAGGTCATAGAGCGCCTGGCAACCGGCCGCGTGGACATCGTCATCGGCACGCATCGCCTCTTGCAGAAGGACGTGCAGTTCAAAGACCTGGGGCTGCTCATCGTGGACGAGGAGCAGCGGTTTGGCGTGGCCCACAAGGAGTGGCTGAAGCAGAAGCGGCGCGAGGTGGACGTGCTCACCCTCACGGCGACGCCCATCCCCCGCACGCTGTACATGTCGCTGACCGGCGCGCGCGACATGAGCACCATTGACACCCCGCCGGAGGATCGCCTTCCCATCAAGACCTACGTGGGCGAATACGACGAGTCGCTCATCCGCCGGGCTATCTTGCGCGAACTGAACCGCGGCGGCCAGGTGTTCTTTGTGCACAACCGCGTGCAGGGCATCCAACAGATTGCGCAACGGGTGGCGCGCCTGGTGCCCGAGGCCGCGGTGGGCGTGGGGCACGGCCAGATGGACGAAGCGGAGTTGGAGCGGGTGATGCTGGATTTCGCCGCCGGCAAGTTGGACGTCCTGGTGTGCACCTCCATCATAGAGAGCGGGCTGGACATTCCAAACGCCAATACGATCATCATCAATCGCGCGGATCGGTTTGGCCTGGCGCAGTTGTACCAGTTGCGGGGGCGGGTGGGCCGGAGCACCCAACGGGCCTACGCCTACCTGCTGTACCCGCGCCACCAACCGCTGAGCGCCATCGCCCGCAAGCGCCTGGACACCATCATGGAGGCCAGCGAACTGGGCGCGGGGTTCCGCATCGCCATGCGCGACCTGGAGATTCGCGGCGCGGGCGAGTTGCTGGGCGCGCGGCAGCATGGGCACATCAGCGCCGTGGGGTTTGACCTGTACTGCCGCCTGCTGGCCCAGGCGGTGCGCGAACTCAAGGGCGAGAGCCCTCCGCGGGTGCTGGACGAGGCGGCGCTCTACGTGAGGCCGCTCCAGTCAGCGACGCAGTTGAACCTGCCCATGGCGGCCTATCTGCCCGAGTCGTACATCGTGGACGAGGCGATGCGCCTGCAACTGTACCGCCGATTCGCGGGCGCGGGGCCGCTGGAGGACCTGGACCGCCTGGCGCAGGAGATGGAGGACCGCTTCGGCCCCATGCCGCCCGAGGCGCAGAACCTGCTGTACCTGATGCGCGTCAAGGCGCTGGCGACGCGCTGCGACGTCCGCGCCATCGGGCAGGAGGCGGAGCAGATCGTGGTGCGGGCGGGCTGGCTGTACGAGGCGCCGGAAGCCGACTTGCGCCAACACCTTCCGTCAGGGGCGCGGCTGGGGCGCGGCCAGGTGTGGATCGCGCTGGACGACGCGTGGCGCGACACGCTGGAGCGGACGCTGGTGGCGCTGAACGAGGCGTTCGCCGCGCTGCCGCGGGCGGTTACGGAGCCGAAAAGGGAACGGTAGGGGGCTTCCGCGCGGCGGGCCGGTGCACAAATGCACAGGGCATCGCGCCTGATGGCGGCAGGAGATTCTTCGCGGCCTCGCGCCTCAGAATGGCAGGAGAACGTGCGACGCACCTCCGAGGTGCGTCGCACGTTGTCGCCCCACGTGTCATTGCGAGCGAAGCGAGGCAATCTCACGCCCCGGCGATTGCTTCGGGCACTACGTGCCCTCGCAATGACGGGTGGGCAGACTTCCTCGCCCGTCGGGAGAGGGCTGGGGTGAGGGGCACGCTCCCTCGCACGTTGTCCCCCATCTGTCATTGCGAGCGAAGCGAAGCATCTATGAGAGCGCTGCGCCTGTCAAATCAGA
>JBBIHX010000158.1:0-6752 GCA_037446815.1 Caldilineae bacterium
GGGTGAGGGGCGAGATTCCTCGCGGCTGCGCGGCTCGGAATGACAATGAACGTCAACACCAGTTGGGAACGCCGCGCCACTTGTCGCGTGCCCAGGCTGCCTGTATACTTCGCGCGGGAGGCGAATATGCGAACACTCTGGCTGAAGATCGTCGGCGTGGTTGCAGTGGCGCTCGTCGTGGCGCTGGGGGCGGTCGGTTATGCTTACAATCGGGCGGCAACCGCCGGGTTTGGCGTGTACGTGAGCCGGGGCGGGCAGCGTTGGGCCGAGACCCTGGCCCCGCAATTGGAGGACTACTACGCCCGCACGGGGTCATGGGATGGGGTCGCCGCGTTCTTGGAGGCATATGCGACGCCCGGGATGGGCCGGGGCCGCGGCGCGATGGCGGGCGCAGGCGGCTTGCCCTACGGCCAGCGGGTCATCGTCGCGGACGCACGAGGCCGCGTGGTGGCCGACTCGTTCGGCGAACGGGTCGGGCAGATGCTGGCCGAAGACGACTTGCAGCGGGGCGCGGCGCTGTCGGTGAACGGCGCGCGGGTGGGCACGCTGTTGGTTGCCGCGCCGATGCTGAACCAGGGGCCGGAAGCCGAGTTTCTGGCCGCCGTCCGGAACGGCATCCTCGTGGGTGGACTCCTGGCTGGGGGCCTTGCACTTCTGCTGGGCAGCCTGCTGGCATTTCAAATCACATTGCCATTGCGCGCCCTAACGCAGGCGGCGCGGCGGGTGGCCAATGGCGACCTGGCGCAGCGAATCGCGGTGCGTTCCCGCGACGAAGTGGGTGCCCTGACCCAGGCGTTCAACGAGATGGCTGCCGCGCTGGAGCGCAACGAGGCGGCGCGCCGCAACATGATTGCCGACATCGCCCACGAACTGCGGACGCCGCTGGCGGCCATACGGGGCAACCTGGAGGGAATCCTGGACGGCGTCTTCCCATCGGGGGCCGAGTCCGTCGCTCCCGTGTACGAGCAGACGCTTCTCCTTTCGCGCCTGGTGGATGACCTGCGCGACCTGGCGCTGGCCGACGCGGGCCAGATGCGCCTGGAGCGCGTGCCTGTGGACGTCGGCGAGTTGCTGCACAGCGTGGCTGCCGCGGTCCAGCCGCAGGCTTCGGAACAGGGCATCGTCGTGGACGTTGCCGTGCCGGGCCCCCTGCCGCGCGCGGAGGCCGACCCCTTGCGCATCCGGCAGGTGCTGCTGAACCTGGTGGGGAACGCCCTGCGCCACACGCCGTCGGGCGGGAGGATTGTGTTGAGCGCGGAGGCCGCGGGAGACAGCGTCGCAGTGTCCGTGCGCGACACGGGGCCGGGGATTGACCCTTCGGATTTGCCGCACATCTTTGACCGCTTCTATCGCGGGGATTCGTCGCGGGCGCGCGACAGCGGCGGGCACGGGCTGGGGCTGGCCATTGTCCGGCGGTGGGTGGAACTGCACGGCGGGCGCGTGTGGGCCGAGAATCCCCCGTCCGGCGGGGCGCAGTTCACCTTCACTCTGCCCGTCGCCCCCGACGGGAGTTTGTAAGACAATCGGCGAAAGTTTTTCGTTCCCGGGCAACCTGTCGCCCCAACATCCGCCACAAACGGCCCAGTGTCTATGGCTTCGTTCTGCTGCTTGACAAACAAAGCCCGATGTGGTATGATGTGTGTGTTCGGTTGTCTCCTTGCGTATTCCCAGCGGCGAGGGCAACATGGATTTGGACCAATGCAGCGGGGCCGTGCACTTCGGCCGCATGCGCGAGATGAATCGCTCGTTGATCCTGAACGTCATCCGACAGGAAGGATCGGTCTCGCGCGCCGCCATCGCCCGCCGCACGCGCTTGAGCCGCTCCACCGTCTCAAGCATCGTTTCCGAACTCTTGGAGGCCAATCTGGTTCACGAGGTGGGGCCTGGCCGATCCAGCGGGGGGCGCCGTCCCATCCTCGTCAACCTGAATTACAATGCCGGCTATGTGGTCGGCGTGGACCTGGGCGCTACGCACGTCATCGTCCTGGTGGCCAACCTGAATGGCGATGTCGTGGCGCGCGTGGAGTCGGACTTCTCGGTAACGGTTGGGCCGGACGCGGGCTTGCGGCAAATCGCCGCCACGGTCCGCCGCTGTCTTGCCGAGGCTGGCATTCCCACGGAGCGCATTCTGGGCCTGGGCATGGGGGTTCCGGGCCCCGTGGAATATGCCGAGGGGCGCGTGGTGGCCCCGCCCATCATGCCCGGATGGCATGGCGTGCCTCTGCGCGACCTTCTCTCGCAGGAACTGGGTGTTCCGGTGCACGTTGACAACGACGCCAATCTGGGCGCGCTGGCCGAACATTGCCACGGGGCGGGCCGCGGATACGCCAACCTGGCGTACATCAAGGTCGGCACGGGAATCGGCTGCGGCCTCATCCTCGGCGGCCGCTTGTACCGCGGGGAGGTCGGCAGCGCGGGCGAAATCGGCCACGTTACTATTGACGAGAACGGCCCGCCCTGCAAGTGCGGCAGTTACGGCTGCTTGGAGAGCATGGCGGGCGGACCGGCCATCGCCCTGCGCGCCCAGCAGGCCATCCGCGCAGGCCAGCCCACCGCGCTTGCTGCCATCCAGCCGCTGGAATCCATCACGGCCCGAGATGTGGCCCTGGCGGCCCAGAAGGGCGACAAACTCGCCCAGCAACTCTTCGCCGAGGCCGGCAAGCATATCGGCGTGGCGCTGGCAAGCCTCGCCAACTTGCTCAACCCGGGCCTGATCATCATCGGCGGCGGCGTGGCCCAGGCGGGACGCCTGCTGCTGGATCCGATACGCAAAACCCTGGAGCAGCGCGCGCTGCAACCTGTGGCCCAATCCACGCGCGTTGTCCAGTCTATCGTGGGGCGCGATGCATCTGCCCTGGGCGCCGTAGACCTGGCTCTTGAGGAGGTTTTCCAGTCTCCAGCGCTCATCACTTGCGCGGCGGCCTGAGCGATGCTATCATTCCGACAGACCATCACACTCGGCCACCGAGGTAGATTTCGGAAAGGGGGGATGTGCAGAACGAAACGACGGTGTGCTCATGCTACGACGCTAACTTTCAACGGTGAACCCATTCAGATTCACAACAAAGGAGTGAGAACATGAAGAGGAACCTGTACATCATCTTGGGCCTGCTCGTGATCGTGAGCATGCTCGCCGTTGCTTGCGGCGCCAAGCCGACGCCGACCGCGCCGCCGCCGTACCAGGCCAAGCCGACACCGACGCCGGAACCGACCACGCCGCCCGAGCCGACGCCCACCGAGGCGCCCAAGCCGGTCAAGATCACCATCTGGCATCAGTGGTCTGGCGATTACCTGACGGCCATTGAGCAAGCGTTTCGGGACTACGAGGCCGCGCATCCGGGCGTTACCATTGACCTCACCAAGCCCGATGACGTAACGGCCGCGTTGAAGGTCGCCATTCCCGCCGGCGAAGGCCCCGACATCATCGCCTGGGCCAACGACCAGATCGGCGCCAACGCGCTGATCGGCAACATCGTGCCCCTGGACGACTTCGGCATTGACCAGAACTTCCTGGAGAGCACCTACGAGCCTGCGGCGGTCAAGGGCGTCATCTGGCAGGGCAAGATCTGGGCGCTCCCCGAGTCGCAGGAAGGCATCGCCTTCGTGTACAACAAGGCGCTCGTTACCGACGAGTTCCTGCCGAAGGACCCGCTCAACTTTGACGAACTGCTGGCCAAGGCCAAGGCTTTCGCCGAGAAGAACCCCGGCATGTACCTGGTCTGCAACCAGGGCCTGGGCAACCCCGATGCCTATCACGTGGCTCCCATCTACTTTGGCTTCGGCCTGCCGGGCTACGTGGATGACATGGGCAATGTCTACATGGGTTCGCCCGAGAGCATCAAGGCCGCCCAGTGGATGGTGGAGTTCAGCAAGTACGCGCCCAAGGAGACCAGCCACGACATCTGCAAGGGCCTGCTGACCGAAGGCAAGGTTGGCGCGTGGTGGACCGGGCCGTGGGCCATCGCCGACATTGAGAAGGCCGGCATTGACTACGGCATCGCCCCCATGGGCCGCCCGTTCGTGGGCATCAAGACGGTCATGCTCTGCAAGAACGCCGTGGATCGCGGCAACCAGGATGTGGCTCTGGACATCATGAAGTACTACACCAGCGCCGAAGTCCAGAAGAAGATCACCCTGGTCAACAAGACGATCCCCGCCAACACGGCCGCGCTCAAGGACCCCGAGGTCCAGAAACTGTACACGCTGGCCGGGTTCGGCGCGTCCCTGAACCTGGGCGTTCCGATGGGCAACTCGCCGTTCGCCAACGCGCAGTGGGGGCCTGTGGGTGACGCCACCACCGCGCTGTGGACCGGCGCGCAGACGCCCGAAGCCGCCATGGCCGCAGCCAAGGAAGCCATTGAGAAGGCCGTCGCGGAGATGAAGTAAAACCGGTCATGAAGAGGGGAGGCCCCGAGCCTCCCCTCTTCCCTTGTTTCGGCAGACAAGGGAGGTCGCCATGGTAGGCTGGTCTGGCCGCCGGAAGGCGCTAACAATTCTCCTCTTCATCGCGCCCACCCTCATCGGAATCCTGATTTTCAGTGTCTATCCCATCCTGTACAACACGTTCATCTCGTTCACCAACCGCAACATGTACCGTCCAAACCCCGACTGCACGCAGATGCTTACGTCCATCTTTGAGCCGTCGTGCTGGCCCATGTTCCGCGAGCGCGCGCCCAAGGGGCTCGGGCAGCCGTACTCGTTGCAGACGCCCTTCTACGGCAATTATGCGGCACTCGTGGGCAAGTTGTTTACCAAAGAGTCCATGGTGGCATTGTTGTTTATCCTTATCGCGTTGTTGCCGTTGTGGGGTGCGCGCCGCTTGAACAAACACTACGACCGACAGTTGACGCGGCCCGTGTCATCGTTCGTGGTGTGGCTGGGCGGCTTGGTCGGCGCGGTGCTCCTGGCATGGCTACTGAAGTTGCCAGCGCAGTTCGCCGTCCTGATGAAGGCGGGCGACTTCTTCGTGGTAACGCTGCGCACCATTCTGTACGTGGCCATCTGCATCCCGCTGTTCTTCGTCGTCGGGTTGACGCTCGCCCTCATCCTGAACAGCAGTAACCTGCGCGGGCGGACGGCCTTCCGCGTCATCATGGTTGTGCCGTGGGCGGCGTCCACCGTTGCCATCATGATGTCGCTGGTGTGGCAGTTCTTCTTCCGCGAGCAGGGCACCATCAACCAGTTGCTGAAACTCATCGGCGTCCAGGGGCCGGCCTGGCTCAACAATTCCACCCTGGCCTTCGCGGTCATCGTGCTCGCCAATGTCTGGTACACGTACCCGTTCTTCATGACCGTCATCCTCGGCGCGTTGCAGTCCATCCCGCCCGAGCAGTACGAAGCCGCCGAAGTGGACGGGGCCAGTTGGTGGGACAAGTTGACGAAGATCACGCTGCCGCTGCTTCGGCCCGCGGTGCTCCCCGCAACGGTGCTGAGTTCCATCACGACGTTCCAGATGTTCGGCACGGTGTGGGCCATCACGCAGGGACGGCCCAGCATGGGCGCGGGCGTGCCGGGCGCGACGGAACTGGTCATGGTGTACGCGTACAAGCAGATTTTCCAGACGAACGCTTACGGCCGCATGGGCGCCTACGCGGTCATCATGTTCGTGTTCCTGTTCATCGCGACCCTGTACAGCCTGCGGGTTACGCGGATCACGAAAGGAGCCTACGAATGAGACGAACGACAACCGGCGTCAAGATTCTGCAGTACGTGATCCTCGTCGCCGCGGCCATCTTCGCGCTGTATCCGGTCTGGTTCGCGGTCCTCGCGTCGGGCCGGGCCGGTGGCCGCCTGTACACCTTCAACCTGCTGGGTATGTTCATCCCCGTGGAGTGGACGTGGGAGAACTACCGCGTGATGCTTCTGGGCGGCCAGCCGTTCCTCCAGTGGATGCGCAACAGCCTGTTCGTCGCGGGCGTTACCACCGTCGCCTGCCTCGTGGTGGCCACGTCCGCCGCCTTCGCCTTCTCGCGGTTCCGCTTCAAGGGGCGCGAGGCCGGCCTCATCTTCCTGCTGGCGATTCAGGCGTTTCCGGGCGTGCTGGCCCTGGTCCCGCAGGCGCAATTGCTGACCGCCATTGGCCTGTACAAGAACCCGTGGGGACTTATCATCGCCTACACGTCGTTTACGCTGGTGTTCTGCACATGGAACCTGAAGGGGTACTTTGACACCATCCCGATTGACCTGGAAGAGGCCGGGATGATAGACGGGTGCGGTCCGATTCAGTCGTTCCTGCTCATCGGGCTGCCGTTGGCGCGGCCCGCGCTGGCGGTTACGGGCCTGTTCGCATTCATGACCGGCTGGGGCGAGTACGCTCTCGCCTCGGTCATCATCCCCGCGCCGGATTCGGCGAAGACGCTCATGGTGGGGATGTACAAGATCGCCAACGAAATCAACATCCCGTGGGGCTATTTCGCGGCGGGCGCGGTCATGGTTATCATCCCCGTCCTGCTGGTGTTCCTGTACCTGCAGCGGTATCTGGAATCCGGGTTGACCCTGGGCGGGGTCAAGGGGTAGCGGTGCGGCGGGCAGACCGCAGGATTCGGCTCCGAAGTGTCTGTCGGCGCCCGCTGTCAGGCTGAACGGCGGAGAGCGGAATCTCGCTGACCGAGATGCTTCGCCTTCGGCTCAGCATGACACAAATGGAAGGGCGGCGCGAGGGACGGGCCAACGCAAGATGGAACCGTGTGGAACGCAGGGTTTCGGTTCCAAAGTCTGTTGGTAGCCGTCATTGCGAGGGCACGCAGTGCCCG
>JBBIHX010000159.1:0-6738 GCA_037446815.1 Caldilineae bacterium
GCTCAAACAGCAGGGTCTGGTTCGTGGTGATGCCGTCCACTTCCATCGCCACCAGTTGGCGCATCCGCTCCAGGTCGTCCACTGTCCAGGCGAAGACGCGCACGCCCGCCGCGTGGAACGTGCGCACCGCGCTTGGGGTGATGACCTTGTGGTAGAGCATGACATCATCGGCCTGCGACTGGGCCAGCAACTTGCCGACGATGACGGGCAGGAACCGCCGCATGTACCAGAGGGCAATCTTGACGGGAATCTGCATGTACGGTTTGTTGGATGCGCCGCCCTTGTCCTCGGGATAGGACATGCCCAGGCGCGCCTCCGGCATGGCCTCGCGAAAGCGGCGGAGCGACGGGGCCACCAGCGAACTCACCAGAATCTGGTCGGCCATGTTGTGGCGGCGGATGGCGTCGGCAATCTGGCGCTCGTGGTCCTCGTCTTTCATGTCCAGGTTGATGAGCACGTGCCCGCGCAGCAGGTCCAGCGCCTCGTCCAGGGTGGCGATGGGCTCGCCCTGGACGCGCAGGTTGCGGATTTGCGCGACGGTGAGGGCGCTCAGTGTCGCGGGGCCGGCGTCGGTCTCCACTGTGTCGTCGTGGCTGAGCACCAGGCCATCGGCGCAGCCCCGCACATCAAACTCCACCATGTCCACCCTGTGCTCCAGGGCGAGGGCAAGGGCGCGGAGGGAATTGGGCGGGGCGTAGGCTCCGGCGCCGCTGTGGCCGACGCGAAGGATGCGCCGCCCCGAGGGGCTTCGCAGGGGCGCGTGGCGTGTCGGGAAGTCATAGCGGAAGGGCATGGTCGGTTGTCTCCTTGTGTGGCTAGCGTTGATGCGTGCGCGCAGGCGACTCCTGCCTCGCTCGGGGCGATGGCGACATGCCTAGTCCTCCGTGTCCAGGAGTGCCTGCATGCGCGAGGCGAGATCGGGCAGGTCGGCCACGGCGATTTGCCAGATGATCTCCAGGTTCACGCCGAAATAGTCGTGAATCAGCCTGTCGCGGATGCCTGCCATGTTTCGCCATGGAATGTCGGAGTGGGTCGCGCGAAACTCGGCGCTGACTTTCTTCGCGGCTTCGCCGATGATCTCCAGGTTACCGATGACCGCGTCCTGAGTCTTTGTGTCGGTTCGGAAGGTTTCATAGGTGAAGCCGCTCACGTAGCCTGCTATCCGACGCGCAGCCTCTAGCATATCGCTGAGATAGGCCCTATCGGCTCTCTCAGACATACACGATGCTCTCCACGATGCGCTGGGCGACGCCGGGAACCCGAATGCCGTGGATGCCGTCCGGCGTGAGGATGTCAACCTCGCTGCCCAGCAAATCCTCCAGGTACTCCGCAAACTCTACGAACTGAAGGCCTATGGGGCGAGCGAACTCCACGACAAGGTCCACGTCGCTGTGTTCGTCGGGCAGACCCGTCGCCACTGACCCAAACAGGCCAATTCTCCGGACGCCATACTTGGCGGCCAGGTAGGGCTGATGCTGCCTTAGCAAAGCCTCAATCTGCGTTCTAGAGATCGCCATTCGGGCCTTCCTCCGTAACAGTCGTTGCGTCTGCGCCGCCGGGCTCCTGCGCACGCTCATCGGGATGCGTTGCACTCCGGCGCGCACTCATTTTAGCCGCGGGTGGCGGACGCGTCAATTGCGAGTTGTTGGCGACTCGGTTCCAAATTCTGTTGGTGTTTTGTCATTGCGAGGGCGCGGAGCGCCCGAAGCAATCTCCCGGGCGCGGGATTGCTTCGCTTCGCTCGCAATGACACACGAGGAGAGTGCGTCTACGGTTCACCAACACAGTTTGAAACCGACTCTTGTTGGCTGGGCGGTTCCAGCGTCCCGAGGGAGCGTGGCCGCGCGGGGCTAAAGCCGCCGCGCTGAGGGTGTGGAGCAAATTGGCAATTTGCTCCACGGGGGCGTGGGGTGCGCGCACCGGCCGCGCGGGGCTAAAGCCGCCGCGCTGAGGGTGTGGAGCGAGGGAGCGTGGCCTTGTCATTCTGATCCGCGAAGCGGCGAAGAATCTCGCCCTGCCCCATCCGCGCCATCCGTGTTATCCGTGGATACAACGCTGGAGATGCTTCGCCTTCGGCTCAGCATGACAGGCGGGGGGCAACGTGCGACGCACCTCCGAAGGCGCGTCGCACGTGAACCCCATTGCTTGCCCATTCGCGTGGATTTGTGCCATTCGCGGTTACACAGGCCGGGCCGTGCTACCTGCCTTTCCAGGCCGGCTTGCGCTTCTCCAGGAACGCGCTCACGCCCTCCACGCGGTCCTCGGTGTCAAAGACGACGCCAAACAGCGCGGCCTCGTGATCCAAGCCGGCGGCCAGG
The DNA here is from genome assembly GCA_037446815.1 of Caldilineae bacterium. Classification (GTDB taxonomy): domain Bacteria; phylum Chloroflexota; class Anaerolineae; order DTLA01; family DTLA01; genus DTLA01. The sequence continues at coordinate 2,319 of JBBIHX010000159.1, forward strand.
GTGCTCTCCGTGCCCTCGTTGATGGCCTGCTTGCACAGGCGCAGGGCCAACGGCGCCTTGGCGGCTAACTTCTCGGCCAGTTCCATCGCCTTCGCCATGAGTTCGGCGGCGGGGACGACGACATCCACCAGGCCGATGCGCTGGGCCTCCTGCGCCGTGATGGGGTCGCCGCCGAGGACGAGGAGTTTGGCCATGCCCTTGCCCACGAGTCGGGTCAGGCGCTGGGTGCCGCCGTAGCCTGGGATGATGCCGAGGTTGATCTCGGGCTGGCCCAGGCGGGCCGTGTCGGCGGCGATGCGAATGTCGCAGGCCATGGCCAGTTCGCACCCGCCGCCGAGGGCGTAGCCGTTGATGGCGGCGATGACCGGCTTGGGCAGGCGCTCAATGCGGTTGAGCACGGCCTGGCCGGCGCGGGCGTATTCGGCGGCCTCTTCCGCCGACCGCAGCGAGTTGAACTCGCCGATGTCGGCCCCGGCGACAAAGGCCTTTTCGCCCGCGCCGGTGAGGATGATGGCGCGGATGTTGTCGTCGGCGTTCAGTTCCTCTATCGCCGCGCCGAGTTCCGCCACGGTGGCGCGGCTCAGGGCGTTGAGCGACTTGGGGCGGTTGATGGTGATGATGCCCACGGCGCCCTTGCGTTCCACGATCACGTTCTCGTACACGGTGTGCCTCCTCAAGAGCGTGTAGCCTTTGGCCACCAGCCTCTAGCCTTCAGCCCTAGGCCGAAAGCCAACGGCTGACGGCTGATGGCTAATGGCTATCCGCTAACGGCTATCGGCTACTTGCTGTAGTCGTAGAACCCCTTGCCCGACTTGCGGCCCAGGTGGCCGGCCAGCACCATGCGCTTCAGGAGCGGCGGCGCGGCGTAGCGGGGGTCCTTGAACTCCTCAAACATGACGTTGGCGATGTAATAGGCCGTGTCCAGGCCGACGAAGTCCAGCAGGGTCAGCGGCCCCATGGGGTGGTTGCACCCCAGTTTCATCCCCGCGTCAATGTCCTCTTTGGTCGCCACGCCGTTCTCCAGCGCGCGCACGGCGTCCAGCAGGTAGGGGACGAGGAGCAGGTTCACGATGAATCCGGGCGTATCCTTGGCCACGATGCAGGTCTTGCCCAGCGACGCGCCGAACGCCTTGGCGGTCTCCAGCGTCTCGTCGCTGGTGAGGATTGTCCGCACCAGTTCCAGGAGCGGCATGACTGGCACTGGGTTGAAGAAGTGCATCCCCAGCACCTGGCTGCCGCGCTTGGTAACCGACGCCATCTCGGTGATGCACAGCGAGGATGTGTTGCTGGCCAGGATGGCGTGGGGTGGGCAGATGCCATCCAGCGCGGCGAAGACCTTCTTCTTCTCGGCCATGTTCTCCACGATGGCCTCAATGACCAGGTCGCACTCGGCCATGGCCGCCAGGTCCGTTGTGCCCGACAGCCGCGCCAGCGCCGCGTCCACCTCTTCCTGGGTCGCCTTGCCCTTCTCCACGGCGCGGGCCATGGATGCTTGGATGGCCTTCATCCCCTTGGCCAGCAGGTCGTCGTTGACCTCTCGGACAATGGTGCGATACCCCTTGCGAGCGCAGGTCTCGGCGATGCCGGAACCCATCAGGCCGCACCCGACTACACCGACCGTCTTGATGTCCATGTTTTCGCCTCCTTCGCCGAAAATGTGGATTTGGCCCATTATACCACAGAATGAGCGGATTCACTCTACTTTCACAAGGTCATCACCTGAGATTCACGCCCCGCCAGAGGGTTCCGTGCTATGATGGCGACGGCGCTTGTCTAGGCACATTCCGTTACGAGGGGGCACCCAATGGAAGCCATCCGTGAGGTGAGCGTAGAGTCGGTCGCACCGAGCGTTAGCGGCGCACGCCCATCGGCGCGGCACGCTTTGTCCGTGGGCGGCGAGGATTTTGCCCGCCTGTGCCGCTGGATTCTCCCGCGCGTGGAGTCGGCGCTGAACGGCGTGGTGCTCACCCGCTCGTCGGAGCATCTGCAACTGCTGGCCGACAAGACGGTGGCCCTCTGTCGGCAGGCCGGGCTCAACCTGGATTCGGACACCTGGGCCGCGCTGCTTCAGTACCTGCAGGATGAACTGGCGGGCTACGGCCCCATTGAGCCGCTGCTGGAGGACGACGCCATTACCGAGGTGATGGTGAACGGCCCGAACGATGTGTACATTGAGCGGGGCGGCAAGATCACCCGCGCTGATGTGCGGTTTCAGGACGACGAGCACGTGATTCGCGTCATCCGGCGGATTGTGGCGCCGCTGGGCCGCCGCATAGACCGCCAGCACCCGATGGTGGACGCGCGCCTGCCCGACGGCTCCCGCGTCAACGCCATCATCCCGCCCTGCGCCATTGACGGGCCTTCCATCACTATCCGCAAGTTTGGCAAGAAGAAGTTCACCGCCGAGGATTTGATTCGCTTCCAGTCGGTAACGCCGGAGATGATAGAGTTCCTGAAAGCGTGTGTGGACGCTCGGTTGAACATCGTGGTCTCGGGGGGCACCGGTTCGGGCAAGACAACGCTGCTCAACGTGCTGTCCTCGTTCATCCCGAACGATGAGCGCATCGTTACGATTGAGGATTCGGCCGAGTTGCGGCTGCATCAGACCCATGTTGTGCGGCTGGAGTCGGTGCCCGGCGAGGAGGATGGCACCGGCCGCGTAGCGATTCGGGACCTGGTGCGCAACGCGCTGCGCATGAGGCCGGACCGTATCGTGGTGGGCGAGTGTCGCGGCGGCGAGGCGCTGGACATGCTCCAGGCCATGAACACCGGCCACGACGGCTCGCTGACGACGGTTCACGCCAACAGCCCCCGCGACGCCATTGCCCGCCTGGAGACGCTGGTGCTCATGGCGGGGATGGACCTGCCCGTGCGCGCCATCCGCCAGCAGATCGCCTCGGCGGTGGACCTTATCGTGCAGCAGGCGCGCCTGCGCGACGGCTCGCGCAAGGTCGTGCAGATTACCGAGGTGCAGGGGATGGAAGGCGACACGGTCATCATGCAGGATGTGTTCGTCTTCCACGAGTTGGGCATCGGCGAGGACGGCAAGGTCATCGGCGTGATGCGGGGCACGGGCATCCGGCCGAAGTTCACGCCCAAGTTGGAGGCAGCAGGGCACAAACTGGGGCCCGAAGTCTTCCAGGCCGAATACCGATACGGCGTGCAGCCCGAACCGGTTGCGACGCGCGGCGGCGGGAACGGGAACGGCAACGGAAACGGCCGGCACTAGAATCCAGGCCGCCTGGCAAGGGGTAGAGTGCGACGCACCATCTCGGAGTGCGTCGCACTTTGTGTATGCCATCCCCACGGGCGCGGATTCGCGCGATTCGCGGTCAGCGACCGGTCGTCCGGGCGGGGTTACTTCCCCTTCTTTGCCTTTTCCCAGTCCGCCAGGAAGCGCTGAACGCCGACGTCGGTCAGGGGGTGCTTGATGGCTTGGCTCAGGACGGCGAAGGGCACCGTGGCGATGTCGGCGCCGGCCAGCGCGGCCTGGGTGATGTGGAGCGGGTGGCGGATGCTGGCGGCGATGATCTCAGTGTCTATCCCGTAGGTGTCAAAGATTTCGGCGATGGTCTTCACGATTTCCATGCCGTCGTGGCCCGCGTCGTCCAGCCGGCCGACGAAGGGGGAGACGAACGTCGCGCCCGCCTTGGCGGCCAGGAGCGCCTGATTGGCCGAGAAGACCAGCGTGGCGTTGGTGCGGATGCCCCAGTCGGCCGCCAAGTCCCGCGCGGTCTCAATGTCGGTGTCGCACTTGCCGAAGTAAGGGCAGCCCTTGCAGAGCGTGTCTGGTTCCACGTCCAATTGGTAGATGCGGTGGATGGCCTTGAGGCCCTCCTCGGTAACGGGGACCTTGACGACGACATGGGGCGACCACTGGCCGATGATCTTGGCCTCCTCCACCATGCCGTCGGCGTCGGTGCTGACGACCTCGGCGCTGACCGGCCCCTGCACAATGTAGCAGATTTCCTGGGCGACCTCCTTGTAGTCTGCGCGCCCGGCCTTCATCATCAGGCTGGGGTTAGTGGTTACGCCCGAGATGATACCCCATTCGGCGGCCTTCTTGATCTCGTCAATGTTGGCTGTATCCAGGAAGATGTCCATCTGTGCTGACCTCCTTGTCCGGTGTGGGGACATTATAGGCAGTTGCGGCGCGAAAATCAAACGGCGCGGCGGAGGGATTCGGTTCCAAAGTCTGTTGGTGGCTGTCATTGCGAGGGCGCGGAGCGCCCGAAGCAATCTCCGGGGCGTGGGATTGCTTCGCTTCGCTCGCAATGACACACGAGGAGAGTGCGCCTACGGTTCACAAACACAAGATGGAACCATGTCGGCGGGACGGGCGCGCTTCTCATGGGTTGCCGAGCGGCGCACCGCCTCCCCACTCTGTCATGCTGAGCCGAAGGCGAAGCATCTCGGTCAG
>JBBIHX010000160.1:0-6736 GCA_037446815.1 Caldilineae bacterium
TTCCCTCTCCCCACGGGAGAGGGCTAGGGTGAGGGCGGCCTCCCTGCTGGGGATTTCTACGCAAAGGCGGGGCAAGACCCAGCCCCGCCGCACCTACGGCCTCCTAACTGCATAACGTACAACCGCGTGTTCAGGTGCGCATCCCTACAGCCCCACGCCGTCTATGACCGCGCCGCAGTATTCGCATTTCCCGTCGCGCACATGCCGCTCCCGCACCGAGAACCCAAACCGCCCGATGACGCGCTTGCCGCAGTTCCAGCAGAATGTATTCTCCTCCCGCGCGCCCACCACGTTGCCGATGTACACGTAGCGCAGGCCCGCCTCCTTGCCGATGGCCCAGGCCCGCTCCAGGGTCTGCACCGGCGTGCTGCCCCGGTCCAGCATCTTGTACATGGGGTGAAAGCGGCTCACATGCCAGGGCGTGTCCACGCCCAACTCCTGCGCGATGAACCCCGCCAGTTCGCGCAGTTCGCCCGGGTCGTCGTTGAGGTCGGGAATCACCAGCGTCGTGATCTCCACCCAGATGCCCTGCTGCTTCATCAGCCGCAGCGTATCCAGAACCGGCTGCAACCGCGCGCCGCACTGCTGGCGATAGAACTCGTCGCGAAATGCCTTCAGGTCCACGTTGGCCGCGTCCAGGTACGGGTAGAACGCCTCCAGCATCTCCGCCGTCATGTAGCCGTTGGTAACGTAGTTGTTCGCCAGGCCGGCCCGCCGCGCCAGCACGGCAATGTCGCGCGTGTACTCAAAGAAGACCGTCGGCTCGGTGTACGTGTACGAGATGCTGCGGCAGCCGGTGGCCAGCGCATCCTCCACGATGTCCTCGGGCGGGACGTGCCGCCCCACAATGCGGCCTTGATCCCGCGGCATCTGCGAGATGTCGGCGTTCTGGCAGAAGCGGCAACGGAAATTGCACCCCACCGTCGCCACCGAGTATGACGTGGTTCCCGGATAGAAGTGAAATAGGGGCTTCTTCTCAATGGGGTCCACAGCCTGGGATATGGGCCGCGCATACACCAGCGAGTACAAGACACCGCCCCGGTTCTCTCGCACGCCGCAGATGCCCGTGTCGCCATCCCGAATGGCGCAGCGATGCGCGCAAAGATGGCAGCGCACGCGCCCACCGTCCAACTTCTCGTACAGCCACGCCTCCTTCATCAGCCTCACCTCCCCAAGTCCAACCGCCACTCGCAGCCTTCGTCCGTCCTGCGAAACGAAACGGGCCGCGCCGATATGCCCCGCACGTGCAGAAGCGCCGCCAGCAGGCCAACGAGGACACACGGCGGCGCGGCATCGGGCTGTTCCGCCCGCAGGCGGTCCACCACCTCCAGGCACGCGCACGCCCGAAAGGTGCACGTCAGGCCGCCTTCCGAACGGGTGAACCCGCACCCCTCCACCAGTCCTTGCGCCCGCAGCCAGTCGCCGAATGCGCCAACGACCTCCGCCTGGCTTCGCAACAACTCGGGGCTGGGCAAGCCCGCGGCGTCGGCCAGGCGGCGCCCCGCCGGGGAATCAAAGGCTGCCACGAGGGCCTGGGACAAGGCCGCCTGTGTCAGGGGCGGCTCGTTGTGCGCCGCCAAAGCGTACAACACGAACCCCAACAGACCGCGACATTCCCCCGGTACGCGCCCATCCATCGCCACCTCCCGCGTTCTTGACACAACCGCACAATCCGGCTACAATACCCCTATGGGGTATATGGTCGCACCCATACGCGCGGCGCGCACGTGCCTGCGTTCGCGTCCAGTCCGAGCCGCGCCGATTCCCGTGCGAGCCCGCGCGTCATCTCGGGCGAAGCGAAGGCTTCTGGGGTTGCGACACGATCAAACCACCCTGGTATCGGAGGTACAATCATGGACTTGTCGGATTCTCACACCCTCTCGCCCGAAGCGTTGCGCGAGGAACTCCAGAAGGCCCAGCGTGCGCTGGAAGACCTGGAGGAAGAGCGACTGCTCACCCTGGGCCAGACAGGCGTTCACATCGGCGCGAAGGAACTCAACCGTTTGACCTCCTCGTTCGCGCGGGACGAAGCGCGCCTGCGGGCACGCATCCAGGAACTTGCCGCGCTTCTGGAGCAGCGCCAAGAGCAGCGCCAGGAGCAGCCGCAATGAGCACCGAGCAGCGCATCCGCGAACTCCAGAAGCGGCTGGACGACCTGCGAGCGCGCCTGCCGAAGCATTCCGTCCCTGCCGCCATGATTCTGGAACTGGAAGCGATGGAAGAGGAACTTGCAGACCTGCAAGCCCAGTCCGAGGGGAATTCTAGCACGTCCTCAGCGCCCGCGCAACCGCGCGACGCATGAGATTCCGTTCCAAAGTCCGTTGGCATCTACCGTCATTCTGAGCGGCGAAGCCGCGAAGAATCTCGCTGACCGAGATGCTTCGCCTTCGGCTCAGCATGACAGGGCCGGGAGGCGGTGCGCTGGACAGACCAACACAAGATGAAACCGACTCACGCATGAGGATATGCAGGTTCATCCACGAATAACACGAATTTACACGGATATAGCATAGACCCCAAGGGCCTCCAAGACCCTTGGGGTCTGAGCCTAGCATCCCGACTGAAGCGAAGCCATCTCGCGGGAGTTCATCCCCAGATGACGCGGATGTGCGTGAATGGGAACGGGCGTCGCGCGTCGTTCGCCCGCCTCACCTCACCCCCGCGTCGCCGCCGGCCATCAGCCTCGCGCCGCGCGCCTAGCAACAGTGGCCGTGCGAGTGGTGGCCTTGGTGCGAGCCCGATTCGGCCTGCACGTACTTCTCGGGGTCTTTCTCAAACGCCACCTTGCAACCCTGCGCGCAGAAGTAGTAGACCTTGCCCTTGTACTCGCTTCTTGCCGGTGCGGTCTCTGTATCCACCGTCATCCCGCAGACTACATCCTTGACCTTCGCCATAGCCTCTCTCCTTTCATGCTCCGAGTCGTTTCCGAATCTCCTCAAACTCCTGGACGCCGATCTCGCCCGCCGCCAGCCTGCGCCGCGCGATTTCCAGCGCATCGGTCTGGGCCGGCCCTGCGTCGCCTCGCGGCGCGAACTGCCGCGCCACCCACCGGACGCCGAGAACCACCAGTATCCCCAGGCCGATAACCAACACCACGTTCAGGATGAGCCCCAGGATGCCGAGACCTCCCCAGCCTCCCAGGCCCCATCCCAAGCCACCACAGCAGAATCCCATGTCTGCCTCCTATTGTCCGATCTTCGCGCGAAGACTGTCGTACTCCTCGCGCGTGATTTCCCCGCGGGCGAGTCGCTCGTCCAGAATCTGGCGGGCCGTCGGCTTGCTCTGAGCGTTGGGCGACGCGAGGCCGCTCGCCTGACGCACCAGCAGCGCCACTCCACCCGCGATAAGGGCGATGATCACGCCCCAAAACAACACCATGCCAATCGCTCCGAATCCCATCATGGGTGTACCTCCAAGAACCAGTTTTCGCCTCCATCGTACCACACATTGCCGCGAAAGGGCAGGGGTGTTTCGCCTGGGCGCGGCACAGCCGTTCGGCGCACGGCCCCGAATAGGCCGTTTGGCGCATGGGCGGCGCGCCTACTTCCGCACCAGGGTGTACCCAGCAGCCTCCCACGCCGACATCCCGCCGGCCAATTCCATGACGTTCGTGTACCCTGCCGCCGCCAGCGTCTGCGCCGCCGACGTGCTCATAGGCCCGCTGCGACAGTACACAACAATGCGCGCGGTCTTGTCGGGCAACTTGCCCAACTGGCGTGAGAGTTCGTTATACGGGATGAACAGGTCGGTTTGCGCGATTTCCCCGTCGTAGGGGACGTGCACGTTGACCAGCACAAAATCCTTGTTGGCGAGCATGTCATACAACTGTTCCGGGGTCAGGCGGATGTAGCCCGGCGCGGCCCGCGTTGGAGTCGTTGCGGGCGCCGTCGGGGTCGGCTGCGGGGCGGCACATGCGGCCAAGAGGCCCACCAGCACGGCCAGCAGCCCTACAGCCCAAAGCGCGATGCGCGATTTCATGGCCTTGCTCCTTGTGTTATCCGATCTACAAGGATTGTACGCTGCTTGCGTGCGCGCACATGCGCCAAATGGCGCGGGGAGAGCGGGGAGAATGGCGGGGAAATCAGCCGACCGGCGCGCCTACGATTCGGTTTCATCTAGTGTTGGTGAACCGCAGGCGCGATCTCCTCGTGTGTCATTGCGAGCGAAGCGAAGCAATCCCACGCCCCGGAGATTGCTTCGGGCACTGCGTGCCCTCGCAATGACGGCTACCAACAGACTTTGGAACCGAGTCGTCCCTACGGCGCGCTGCCCAGTTTCCGCGTGATTCGGTCTCTGCGATGCTGCAAGTCGGCCAGGACGCGCGTCTTCTGAGCGCTCGGCGGCCACGCCTGCACCTTCGCCAGCGCCTGCTCGGTGTAGGCCAACGCGGCGGCGTAATCGCGCTGCCCATGCTCGCAGTCCTTCGCCAGTTCCACCAGCGCGGCAACGTCGGTTCCGTATCGCGCCTCGGCCAGGGCGCGCCAGATGTCGCGGGCCTCGTCGCGGCGTCCCTGTCGCTTCAGGAGCAGCGCCAGGCGGTGGAGCGCCTCCTCGCGGGCCTCGTGCGGCAGGGACGAGGCGATGGCGCGGCGGTATGCGGCCTCGGCCTGAGCGGTGTCGCCCGCCTGTTCCAGAATCGCCGCGGCGCGGAGCAAGTCCTCGCCCGGAGCGGCAGCGGCATCGGGTGCATGCAACAGGCGGCACATGTGCCCGGCCAGCGCCGCCAGCGACACGATGTCGTACAGGTTGTGGTAGAACACGCGCGCGATCTCGCGGGCATCGCCCGTCCGCAGATACTCAAAGTAAATCTGCGGCACCAGATACCCCGGCACGTCGGCCTGATCGCGGTAGAACCCCAGGATATCCTTCTCCAGCGCGCCCAACCGACACGAAGGCAGGCGCGCCTTCCACAGGCGGCGCGCCGGGTGGAGCAAGTCCAGGTGCGGCGCGTCGGCCAGGCGGGGCGGCATGCGGTTCATGATGAAACGCGTGGTCAGGATGGGCAGGTCAAACCCCCGCCCGTTGAAACTCACCAGCCAATCCATCCCATCCAGGCGCTGGGCCAGCGCGGCAAGCATGGCCGGCTCCTCGGGGAAGTCGCGCATGAAGTACTGCTCCACGCGGAAGACGTCGTCCTCGTAGAACCCCAGGCCCACCATAAACGCCACCGTGCCCGTGCCCCCCGCCAGCCCGATGGTCTCAATATCCAGAAAGGCGGCGCGGCGGTAGTCCAGGCCCGCGATGGCGGGGTCGCCGGCCAGGCGCGCAGGGACGTGGCACGGGCACACCAGCAGGTCGCCGAGGGTCGGGCCGCCGTGGGCGTGGTGCAGCGGGAACGTCTCCTCCACCAGGTAGAACGCACCGGCGTCGCTCTCCACCACGCGCCCGGACACCAGTTCCTCCACCGGGTAGCGACGACGGGCCGGTGGCGCGGGCTTCAGGTGCGCCGCCCCCTTATGCACTCCCAGCGACCTCAGTTTGCGCAGGCGTTCCTCAAAGTCAGCCAATTGCAATCAGCCTTTGGGCATGAGCCTTTGCCGTTAGCCTGCGAACCCCACCCAGGAGGACAGGGCCGACGGCCAAGGGCTAGAGGCTAACGGCTGCTTCACGGAAACAGCGGCAACAGCAGCACATCCACGAAGTTGTACAGGACGTGAATGGCGATGCACGTCGTCGTGTTGGTGCGATTGCGGATCACGCCCAGGATGATGCCGATGAGCAGAATCTCCAGCGTGGCGGGGCTCAGGCCATACTGCGTGTGGCCGGCGGTGAACAGCAGCGCCGTGATCCACAGGCCAAAGCGCGGCTGCACCGCGCCGCGGAACAGCACCTCCTCGCCGATGCCCGCCGACAGGCCGATGGCCGCCGCCTTGGCGACGCTCATCTCGCCGAACAGGCCCAGGCTTACGCGCCCGATAAGGTCGTACTGTTCGGGGGCAACGGCGTGCCACCCTACTGCCACCGCGTAGTCCAGCAGGAGAAATCCGGCGACCGCCCCGACGGCGAAGGCCGCCTGGCGCAGCGTGGGCAGGCGCAACCCCAGGCGGCGCAACGTCTCGCCCCAGGCGCGGCGAATGGGCCACCCCACCCCGAACACGCCGAACAGCACCATGGCCAAGCCGGTCAGCAGCAGGTCGGCCAGGGTGGCCTCCATCGGCAGCGCGGCCAGCCCTTCCAGCCCGCCGACGAGGAGCACCTGCCCCACGCTCGCGCCGACGTAATAGGCGGCGAGGGACAGGGCCACCACTCCCACCGGCGACGCAGGGTTGGTGTCGGTGAAGCGGGCGATCCAGCGGCGAACCGGCGGAAGGAGCACCGCCAGCCCCACCCCGCCCACGAGGAAGAGCATCAGCGCCAGCCCGTACAGGTTGCTGCCCAGGAACACGAAGAACTCCACCGGCGCATACGGAGCCACGGCGCCCGCGACGGCGAACAGCAGCGCGCCCGCCAGGCACGCCACGTCAATGAGGGCCAGCAGGGCATAGACAACGTACTTGACCGCCTCTTGCCGCTCGGCATAGTTGGCCAGGAGCACCAGAACGAGAAACGGGATGAACTGGAGAAATGCCAGCATCGCATCATCCTTTCGTGCCGCGTTCGGAAACCAAATTGCAGGGCGATTATACCCTGCGCGGGGCGCGGCGGCAAAGTCATGCATGCCCCGACTCGGTTCCATCTTGTGTTGGTGAAACGCATGGACACTCTCCTCGTGTGTCGTTGCGAGCGAAGCGAAGCA
>JBBIHX010000161.1:0-6667 GCA_037446815.1 Caldilineae bacterium
CGCTCCCTCGCCCGCCGGGAGAGGGCTGGGGTGAGGGCGTCGCTCCCTCGCCCGCTGGGAGAGGGCGGGGGTGAGGGCGTCGCTCCCTCGCCCGCTGGGAGAGGGCTGGGGTGAGGGCGTCGCTCCCTCGCCCGCCGGGAGAGGGCCGGGGTGAGGGCGACGCTCCCTCGCCCGCCGGGAGAGGGCCGGGGTGAGGGCGTCGCTCCCTCGCCCGCTGGGAGAGGGCTGGGGTGAGGGCGACGCCCCCTCGCCCGCCGGGAGAGGGCTGGGGTGAGGGCGACGCCCCCTCGCCCGCCGGGAGAGAGGGACGCCGAAGGCCGGGGGTGAGGTGTCTCCGCCCGCGCCCAGAGCAATCCCCCGTTCCCATCCGCCCAATCCGTGTTGTCAGCGCATACGACCGCCGCACCGCGGTGTAGGGCCCCTCGGCCCCCAACCGCTCCCCTTCGCTCGCAACGACAGACAGGGGACAACGTGCGAAGCACCTCGGAGGTGCGTCGCACGTTCCCTACCCGACCGTCAGCGTGATGATTCCCCCCACGGTCAACAGCATCCCCAGCGCCGTCTTCCACGTCAGCGGCTCGCCCGCGAAGAGGATGCCCATCAGCGCACCGAACAGGGGCGACGTAAACGCAATGGGCATCACGCGGCTCAGCGGCGCGCCCTTGATGGCCGCGTAGAAGCACAGCATCCCAACGGAGCCGGCGAGGATGCCGCCCCCGAGGACCATCATCAGCAGCGGCTTGGTTCCCGCCTGCGCCACCGTCTTCCACTGGGGGAAACTGACCGCCCCCAGGATGACCAGCGCCACCGCCGTGCGAATCGTGATCCCCATCTGCGGCGACAGGTGGCCCAGGTGAAGCCCCTTCTTCTCAAAGAAGCCGCCAACGCCCCAGGCGATGGCCGTGAACAGTGCCAGCAGTTGTGGATTCATTCCTTGTCCCCCCGCGTGGAGTGTATTTGCGCGAGTATAGCACAGATGCGGCCCGATGCCGCAACTGCCCCCGCCGAATGGCGTATGGGCGACCCCGCCATTATCCTCTCCCCTTCACCCGCTCCGTTCCGTATACTTATCGTGATACAGCCATTACCAACCATGAGGAGGAATCCATGGCACGAAACACAGTCGCAGGTCAGCCTGCCCGCGAGCGCAAGCGCGCCCGCTTTCAAGCGCAGCCGCAAGTGGGCCCGCGCCGCAAGTCGCCCATTCTGTGGATTATGGCCGCGGCGCTCGTCCTGCTCATCGCAGGCGGCGCCATCCTCACCTTCGGGAAGCCGCCGACGGCCACAGGCAGCGCGCCGTCGAGCGCGCCGGCGGTTGCCGCGGGAAACACGGCTCAGCAGGCGACAGCCCCTTCGGTCAAGGCCGCGACGGTCGGCCACGCCCCCTACCCACTGGTGGAGGCTGAAAACGGCATCGTCCGCCTCCCGCTCGCCACGTTTGATGACGGCAAGGCTCACTACTACACCTACATGCACAACGGCCGCCCTGTGGAGTTCTTCATCCTGAAGAGCGCCGATGGAGTAGTGCGCGCGGCGTTCAACGCCTGCGATGTCTGCTACCCGTTCAAGAAAGGCTACCACCAGGAAGGCGACGAGGTCGTGTGCAACAACTGCGGCAGGCGCTTCCCGTCCAACCAGATCAACGTCGTGCAGGGCGGATGCAACCCATCGCCCCTGAACCGCACGGTGGACGGGGCCGACCTGGTCATCCAGGCGTCGGACATCGCCGCCGGCCTCAAGTACTTCTAGCCGCATGCCAGGGAGGACCGCATGAGACTCACCGACGTAGCGCTCAAGAACCTGTGGCGGCGCAAGGGCCGCATGGTCCTGCTCGTCCTGGGGCTTGCCATCGGCGTGGCGACCGCGGTTGCCCTCATGGCCATCACCGAGGCGATGCAGGCCGATGTCGCCGTCAAGATGGATGAATACGGGGCCAACATCCTCGTCGTGCCCAAGGCGAACGACCTCGCCCTGTCCTACGGGGGCATCACCGTAGGCTCCGCCGCTTACGACGTGGCCGCCCTTAGCCTGTCGGACGTGGAGCGCATCGGCACCATCAAGAACGCGGCCAACATCAGCGTGGTCGCGCCCAAGTTGCTCGGCGCCGTGCCCATCGGCGGGCGCCCCGTGCTCATGGCGGGCGTGCGGTTCGCCGACGAGTTGCGCCTGAAGCGGTGGTGGCGCGTGGAGCAAGGGATGGAGCCGACCGAACCCGCCGACGCCCTCGTGGGAGCCAGGCTAGCCCAGAGCCTGTCCATCAAGCCGGGCGTTGCGATTGAGGTGAACGGCCAGGCGTTCCGAGTCGTGGGCGTCCTCGCCGAAAACGGCTCGCAGGACGACGACATCCTGTTCGTGGACTTGTCGGCGGCGCAGCGCGCGCTGGGCAAGCCCGATGCGGTGAGCCTGGTAGAAGTCGCCGCCCTCTGCACGGCCTGCCCCGTGGAGGACATGGTGGAGCAAATCGGACAGGCGTTGCCCCAGGCCCGCGTAACCGCGCTGCGGCAAGCGGTTACCTTGCGCATGGAGACCGTGGGCCAATTGAGCCGATTCGCCCTGGCGGTGTCGGCGGTAGTCATCGCCATCGGCGCGCTGGTCGTGCTGACCACCATGCTGGGCGCCGTGGCCGAGCGGCGGCAGGAAATCGGCCTGTTCCGCGCCCTGGGGTTCCGCCAGCGCCACGTGGGGCGCGTCATCCTCACCGAGGCGGCGCTGGTGAGCGTCGCGGGCGGTGTCCTCGGCTGGCTGGTGGGCATGGGGGCGGCCGTCTTCTTGGCTCCGCGCGTGGCCAACGTGGCCGCGCCCGTGCCGCTGGACCCCGTGCTGGGGGCCGCTGCCGTCGGGTGCGCCCTCTTGGTGGGCGTGCTGGCGAGCCTGTACCCCGCGTCGCAGGCCGCGCGTGTGGATCCCACCGTGGCGCTGCGGGCGCTCTAGATCCTCACCGGACAACACCCTTGTGGAGACAAACGTAGATGATTGAACTGCACAATGTGAGCAAAGTCTACAATTCGGGCGGCGCGCCGGTCGTGGCCCTTCGCAACGTCAACCTGACCATCGCCGAGGGTGAATTCGTCGCCCTGATGGGGCCGTCGGGCTCGGGCAAGAGCACCCTGCTGACCATCGTGGGCGGGATGAATTCGCCCACCAGGGGGTGCGTCCTCGTGGACGGGATAGACGTGTACAGCCTCTCACCGGAGCGTCAAGCCGATTTCCGGTACGAATACATTGGCTTCGTGTTCCAACAACTGCAACTGCTGCCGTATCTGACGGCGCTGGAAAACGTGCTGCTCGCGCTGGCCATTGCGCCGACGCCTCGCGCCGAGAAGATCGCCCGCGCCCGCGAGGTCTTGGCGCAGGTGGGGCTGAAAGGCAAGGAGCACCGCCTGCCCTCCCAACTGTCGGGCGGCGAGCAGGGCCGAGTGGCCGTAGCGCGGGCCATCGTCAACCGCGCGCCCATCCTCCTGGCCGACGAACCGACCGGCAACCTGGATCGCGCCACCGGCGTGCAGGTGCTGGAACTCCTGCGCGACCTGAATCGCGGCGGCCAGACCGTTGTCATGGTAACCCACGACCCGCAGGCCGCGGGCTATGCCAGCCGCGTGGTCAACATCCTGGACGGGCAGATCGTCGGCGATGCCGCGCCCGCCCATGCGCTGGAGTCGCTCCACGTCGTCATGGCTGCGCCCCCTTCGCGCTAACCGCGGGGCGCCATCGGCCCGACACCGCACAGAAAGACAAACTCCGACGCCCCATGCAGAGGCGTCGGAGTTGCGTTTGCGAGTCCTCCGCGCGGGCCTGTCGGCATTCTCCACCCGCAGGCGGCCATCTTCAGCCCGTTACCACGAACGGCACGTGCGGCGAGATGATGAACGGCCGCAGCAGCGTGAAGAACGCCAGCGCCGCGCTCCCCGCGAGCAGGAGCAACGTCCATCGGTCGCGGCGGACGCCATAAGCCAACACGAGCAGCGGGAACATCCCCGCGAACACCCGTCCGGCCGAGGCATACGCTTCCCAAATATCGTAACTGGCGCACACGGCAAACAGCGCATGGATGAGGACTCCGCCCGCATAGGCGTCGTAGCCGCGGCGCAATCGCCACGCCGATACAACCAGCGCGCCGAGCACCAGCGCCATCACCGCGACCACGCTCCCCTGCCGCGCCATCGCCGCAAGCCCCTGCCCGACGCTCGCCGCAGCGCCCCGCAGCGCCCGCGCCATGCCTACCCCCGGCGCCACAACCTGCCCCGCCGAGACGCCCATCCCGCCCGCGCCCAGCCAAACCTGCAACGCGCCTTGCCAGGCCAGAAATGCCGCCGCGGGCAGGCACAAAATCGCGACGGCGCGCCACCGCCTGCCCAGCGCCTCGGCCACGACCAGCGGGAGGAGAAACAGCACGGCGCTCTCGCGCGTGAGCAGGGCCGCCGTCAGCAGCGCCGCAGCCGCTCCCACGCGCCGCCGCTCCCAGCATAGGTACGCGCCTGCGGTCAACGCCATCACCATCGGCAGCGCCAAATCCATCTGCACCGCCAGAATCTGGCCCGAGTTCAGCGCAAAAAGCAGGCTCCACCATGGGCTGAGGCCATGGCGACGCAACAGGCGGATGAACACGGCCGTCCCCGCCGCCACAGCCAGCAGGTTCACCGCGACGAGTGCATAGGGAATCGCGGCCTCTCGCCCCAGCGACAACAGCGCCGCCGCCATGGGGTACCCGATGCGCTGGACGCGGACAGGCGGCACGGCAGGCCGTTCCCCGCGCACCAAATCCCGCGCGATGTGATAGAAATGCTGCCCGTCGTAGCCGATGCCCTCAAAGACGATGAGGCCATCGGGCAGCAAGGCAGCATCATTCAGCGGGTTCGTCGCGCCCAGGCCGATAAGCGCCGACGGATTGAAACCGTATGGGGCCAGGATGAGCGCCAAGAAGGCCAGATACACGCCAAGGGCCACCAGCACCGGAGCCCATGCTCTGCACGCCCTCGCGCTCGTTCCCTGTTCCATGAGCATCTCCTGGCCGAACGCCTACGCCATGTGCAGCACCGCTTCCACCTGATCCAGCGCCCAGTCCAGGTCGGCCTCGGAAATCACCAGCGGCGGGGCCAGGCGGATGACGTGCTCGTGGGTCTCCTTGGCCAGCACGCCGCGCTCCTTCAGCGCCTCGCAGAAGCGGCGCGCCCCTCCGGCCTCGCGCTTGAGGACGACGCCCACCAGCAGCCCCTTGCCGCGCACCTGTTCTACATGCCGGCTTTGGATGCGGCGCAGGCGGGCCATCATGCGCTCGCCCAGGGCTTCCGCGCGCTCGGGTAGGCGCTCGTCCACCAGCACCCGCAGCGCCTCCCGCGCCACGGCGCACGCCAGTGGGTTGCCACCGAAGGTGGAGCCGTGGTCGCCCGGCCGGAACACGCCCAGCACCTCGCGCGACCCCAGCACCGCCGACACCGGATACAGCCCGCCCGACAGCGCCTTGCCGATGGTAACCATGTCCGGGCGGACGCCCTCGTGGTCGCAAGCCATCATCTTGCCGGTGCGCCCCATGCCGGTCTGAATCTCGTCGGCGATCATCAGCACGCCGCGGCGGGTGCAGATTTCCCGCACGGCGCGCAGGTAGCCCGCGGGCGGCACCACAACGCCCGCCTCGCCCTGAATCGGCTCAAACAGGAAGGCTGCCGTGCGTGGCGTGATGGCCCGCTCCAGTTCGTCGGCGTCGCCAAACGCGATGAGTTTGAACCCCGGCGTGTATGGGCCAAACCCGTCGCGATACTGCTCCTCGCTGGAGAAACTGATGACGGTGGTGGTGCGCCCGTGGAAGTTCCCCGCGCATGCGATGATCTCGGCCTGCTCGTCGGGGATACCCTTGACCGTGTACGCCCACTTGCGCGCCGCCTTGATGGCAGTCTCCACCGCCTCCACGCCCGTGTTCATGGGCAACATCATCTCGTACCCGAGAAGTTCGCATAGTTCCTTGGCCAGCAGCGGGAGTTGGTCGTTGCGGAAGGCGCGGGAGGTCAGGGTTACCCGCTGCGCCTGCTCCACCAGCGCCTGCACGATGCGCGGATGGCAGTGGCCCTGATTGACAGCGGAGTAGGCCGAGAGGAAGTCCAGGTACTTGCGCCCCTCCACGTCCCACACCCACGCGCCGCGTGCCCGCGTGATGACGACATCCAGCGGCTTGTAGTTGCGGGCATTGTATTGCTCTTCCAGGGCGATGTAGTCCTCGGTTCGCATGGTCGGCATATGTTCACTCCTTTGTGAGCATTGGACGCGGCGCTCGGCCGCAGGGATGGGATGATACCACAGGGCATGCGGGCAGGCAAAAGCGCGCACCGCCGCAATCTGACCCCCAAGCCCGCTCACAGCAACGTCATTCAGAGGCGCGGAGCGCCGAAGAATCTCGCTGACCGAGATGCTTCGCCTTCGGCTCAGCATGACACAATAAGGCCGTCATTCTGATCGGCGGAGGGCGAAGAATCTCGCACCGCATCCGCGCTATCCGTGCTATCCGTGCTATCCGTGGATGCCGTTTCCCATTCGCGTGGATTCGTGTTATTCGCGGTTACGAAGACCGTCATTCCGAGCGGCAAAGCCGCGAGGAATCCCGCAACCCGAGACCCTTCGCTTCGCTCAGGGTGACAGGACCGGGCCCTGCTCCCTCGCCCGCCGGGAGAGGGCTGGG
>JBBIHX010000162.1:0-6642 GCA_037446815.1 Caldilineae bacterium
CGCCTCACCCTAGCCCTCTCCCGCGGGGCGATGGCCCTCACCCTAGCCCTCTCCCACAGGGAGAGGGAACGATGGCCCTCACCCTAGCCCTCTCCCGCGGGGAGAGGGAACGATGGCCCTCACCCCTGGAACGCACCCGCGGGAGGAATGACGATGCGCGTAGATTTCGTGTTATGCGTGGGTATAGGTCTGGAGATGGCTTCGCGTGGCTCGCAATGACGCACGAGGAGCGTGCGCATGCAATTCGCCAGCACAGGATGAAACCGAGGCGGCGCTACACGAGGCCCGGTAGCAGGTGGACGGTCATTCGCCGTTGCTCCAGGTCAATGTTCAGCACGACATCGGCGATGGCGGGGAGCCAGACCTCGCCCTGCGCCGTGTCCACGACGTAGACATCATTTGCGGGAAGGGACAGGACTTCCGTGACGGTGCCGAGCCTCTCGCCCTCGTCTGTCCACACGTGCAGGCCGACAATCTGATGGACGTAGAACGTGTCTTCGGGCAGGGGCATGGCGTGTTCCGCCGGCACCGAGACCTCGGCGCCGCGGAAGGATTCCACGGCGTCGCGGTCGTCCAGGCCGACCAGTTTGATGAGGACATCGCCTTCGTGGAACCGCGCCTGCTGGATGGTGTAGGGGCGCGGCTCGGGGCCAATCCAGACTTCAGCGCCCTGGCGGAACCGCTCGGGGAAATCGGTGAGGATTTGCACGCGCACCTCCCCGCGAACGCCGTGGGGCGCGCGCACCTGGCCCACAATCAAAAAGCGAGGCTCAGCCGGCAGATGGGACTCGGCTGAGCCATTCTCGTCGCGGGGAGATGGACCGCGTGTCCGACTCGGCATCAATCAATCTCCAGGACGTAGGGCTTGCCGCGCTGGGCAGCGCCTACACGGAGCAGCGCGCGCATGGCGTTGGCGACGCGCCCTTCCTTGCCGATGACACGCCCCATGTCTCGGGATGCCACGCGCAGGTGAATGATGATGCGCGAGGAGGTTACGCGCTCATCCACGCGTACCGCCGACGGGTCGTCCACCAGGGACTTGCTGATGTACTCAATGAGTTCTTTCACAGGTTTGCCTCTCCGCGCCGCGGCGATGGCCGACGGCGAGCGGGCGCCCGCTAGGCCGAGGGCTGTTCAGTGCTGCCCCGCTTGGCGGCGGCCCACTTGTCCATGATGCCGGTCTTGGTGAGCATGCGCAACACCGCATCGGTAGGCTGCGCGCCCTGGGAAAGCCAATGCAGCGCGCGCTCCTCATTGACCTCCACGGTTTCCGGCTCGGTCCGCGGGTTGTAGAAGCCGATGATTTCAAGGAACGCGCCATCACGGGGCGCTTCGCGCTCGGTTACCACGATGCGGTAACTGGGCTGTTTCTTGGCACCAACTCGTCGCAAACGAATACGCAACATATCCTTCAACCTACTCCTGAGAAGTTAGCAATATACTATACCACAATGTTGGCGAAATGCCAAAATCGCGAGGGGCAGGTGATTCGGTTCCAAAGTCTGTTGGCATCTACCGTCATTCTGAGCGGCGAAGCCGCGAAGAATCTCGCCCCTCACCCCAGCCCTCTCCCAAAGGGCGAGGGCGTATCGCCTTCGGCTCAGCATGACAGGGTCGGGAGGCGACGCGCGGGGCAGACCAACACAACATGGAACGAGTCGGGCCGGTCGTGGGGCAGGTATCAGACGTGCCCCGCTCTGCTTCGCGGTTTCCGTACCCAGGCCCTTTCGCGCGGGGCGGGGGAGCGACGCCCTCACCCCAGCCCTCTCCCAAAGGGCGAGGGAGCGATGCCCTCATCGGAACAGGTTGAACATCCCGCCCTTCTTGCCGCTTGCGAGGCTCTTCATCATGCGCTGCATCTGCCGAAACTGCGACAGGAGTTGATTCACGTCCTGGACGGTGGTGCCGCTGCCGCGGGCGATTCGGCGTTTGCGGCTGGCGTTGAGGATTTCGGGCCGGCGTCGCTCCTCCGGCGTCATGGAGTTGATGATGGCCTCCACCTGCTTGACCTGCTTTTCGGTCAGGTCGGCGGGGATGTCGCGGCCGGCCTGGGCGAAGCCGGGAATCATCTCCAGCAACTGGCTCAGCGGCCCCATCTTGCGGACTTCGCGCAACTGCTTGCGGAAGTCCTCCAGGTCAAAGGTGGCCGAGCGCAGTTTGCGGGCCATGTCCATCGCCGACTCTTTGTCCAGCGATGCCTCGGCCTTTTCTATGAGGGTGAGCACGTCGCCCATGCCCAGGATGCGCGACGCCAAGCGGTCGGGGTGGAAGACCTCCAGCGCGTCCAGTTTCTCGCCCACGGCGAGGAATTTGATGGGCACGCCGGTAACCTCGCGCATGGAGATGGCCGCGCCACCGCGCGCGTCGCCGTCCACCTTGGTCAGGATGAGACCGGTGAGGCCGACCTGCTGGTTGAACTCGGTGGCCACGCGCACGGCATCCTGGCCGGTCATGGCGTCGGCCACCAGGAGCACCTCGCTGGGCTTGACCGTCGCCTTGATGACCTTCAACTCGTTCATCATCTGGTCGTCAATGTGGAGGCGGCCCGCCGTGTCCAGGATGACGACGGTGTAGGCGCTCTTGCGGGCGCGGTCAAGGGCATTGGCGCAGATTTTTGGGGGCGGCACGCTGGTTCCCTCGGCGTGCACGGGGATGTCCAGTTGCTTGCCGAGAACCTCCAACTGCGTTACGGCGGCGGGGCGGTAGGTGTCGGCGGCGACGAGCAGGGGGCGCTGTCCGGCCTTGCGCAGGTTCAGGGCCAGTTTGGCGGCGGTTGTGGTCTTGCCGGAGCCTTGGAGGCCAACCAGCATGATAACGTTGGGCGGCGGCCCCGACAAGTCCAACTTGGACGGCTCGCCCAGCGTGGCGATGAGTTCCTGGTGCACGATTTTGATGACCTGCTGCGCGGGGGTGAGGCTTCGGGCCACCTCGGCGCCCATCGCGCGCTCCTTCACGCGGGCAAGGAACGCCTTCACGACGGTGTAGTTGACATCGGCCTCAAGCAGGGCAAGCCGAACCTCGCGGAGCGCGGCGTCTATGTCCTGCTCGGACAGTTTGCCGCGGCCCGACAGTCGGTCAAAGATGCCTTGTAGCCTGGCGGTTAGGGTGTCAAACACATGTGCCCCTTTCGCGTGATTGGAGACG
Source organism: Caldilineae bacterium (assembly GCA_037446815.1). Lineage (GTDB taxonomy): Bacteria > Chloroflexota > Anaerolineae > DTLA01 > DTLA01 > DTLA01. The sequence continues at coordinate 3,145 of JBBIHX010000162.1, forward strand.
CATTCTAGCCTCGGAACCGTTCGGCGTCAAATCGGCCCGCGCCCTAGTCCTGCTTCTCCTCGGTCTTGCGCCAGACGAAGTACATGCGCTGGAAGGCGGTTACGTTTGTCAGGATGGCCAGCACCCACAGCGCAAGCGGCACCACGTCCAGCAAGAGGGCGATCACCAGGATGGCGATGCGCTCAAAGCGCGTGAGCATACCTTCCTTGCACTCCACGCCGATGCCCTCGGCCCGCGCCCGCGCATAACTGACCATGATGGAACCGATGATGGCCGCGTAAATCAGGATGGTGTGCAATGTGGTGCCGTAACGGGTGTAGTACAGGAGGAGGCCGAAGTACATCAGGGCCTCGGAGAAACGGTCCAGGTTGGAGTCCAGGAAGGCGCCGAAGCGGCTCACGCGGTTGGCGGCCCTGGCGACCGCGCCGTCCAGCGCGTCAAACAGGCCCGCGAAAATGATGAGCAGCGCGCCCCAGAAGAACCAGCCCTGAGCGAGGATGTAGGCGATGCCCACGTGCATGGCGAAGCCCGTCAGCGTCAGCGCGTTGGGCGAGATGCCCGTCCGCGCGATGGCCTGGGCCACCGGATTCACAATTCCATACGTCCATTTTCTCAAGCGTTCACCGATCATAAGTCCCGTCTAGCCTCCCCCTTTGCGCCGTTTATAGAGCAGTTCGTCGTAGAACTCCAAGACCTTGTCCGTAACCGTGTCCCAACTGAACTCGCGGGCGCGTCGCAACCCTGCCTCTCCCATCGCGCGGGCCATGTCCGGATTGCGCAGGACGCGCTCCAGGGCGGCGGCGAGCGCCTCTTCGTCCTCAGGTGGCACCAATAGACCCTGCACGCCGTTCTGCAAGACCGAGCGGTAGCCTGGGATGTCGGTGGCGACGACGGGCCTCCCCGACGCCATGGCCTCCAGCAGGACGATGCCGAAACTCTCCGAGCCGGTAGACGGCGCACAGTACACGGTGCAGGTTCGGTAGTAGCGTGGCAGCGCCCCCGACGGCACGTAGCCGACGAAGCGCACGTCGCGGATGCCGCGCTCGCGCACGTAGCGGACGTAGGGGTCCCTGTCCTCCTTGCTGAACGCGCCGGCCACGATGAGCCGGGCTTCGGGCATGCGGGGCTTGAGGATTTCAAACGCCCGCAGGAGATGGCGGAACCCCTTGCGCTTCTCCAGGCGGCCCAGGAACAGGATGTTCGGGCGGCCGTCGTTGAACCGCTCAATCGGCTCCACCTTCGGGTCGGAGAAGGCGTCCACGTCAATGCCGTTTGGGATGACGCGGTACTCGCCCGGAAAGTACGAGGCGACGTAGTCGCGGGCGGCCTCGGAGACGGCGATGCGCCCGTCCAGGCGCTCCATCAGCCGCTCCAGGATCACCTTCCACGCGGAGTAAGTGATGCTGGTCTCCCGATAAGCGTGGAATGTCCCCACGTTCACCGCGTTGGAGTGGTAGAGCATGGCCCAGGGCAGGGTGGGCGTCAGCGGCTCCTGAAGGTGGACGACGTCAAACCGATGCTCGTCCAGAATATCCTTGGCGCGATTGTACACCCTGGGCGACAGGGAGATGCGCGCCTGCGAGCCGGCGAACGGGAACGAGACGATGTGCTTCGTCGCGGCGATGACGTGCTCGGGGAGTTCCGCATCCTCCGGGCATGGGGCGATGATATGCACCTCGTGCCCCTTCTTGCGCAGCGTGGCGCTGAGGTGGCGGATGTGCTCGGTAACGCCGCCCGGGTAAGGGTATTCGTATGGCGCGACCATGGCTATCGTTAGTCGTTCCATATCTTCCTAAACACCACCCACTGGGAAGGGTCTCGCTGCATCTCGCGTTCCGCCAGCGATAGGACCTGGCGCATGGTCTGCTCTACCGTCGCGTCGTCGGGCTGTTTCACCGTGGGGAAGAGCATGGGCGGATAAGCCTGCAAGCGGTACCGTGCGCCGGGGAGCCGCCGATTTAGGATGAGCAGCACCGGGGCGCCGGTCCGCAGCGCCAGCAGCGCGAAGCCATCGGGAAGGGGCGCGGGCCTGCCGAAGAACTCCACCGTGCGGCCGCTGTTGGTCGCGTCGCGATCCAGCGCCAGGCCCACCCCTTCGCCACGCCGCAGCGCCCGCAGGATTTCCGTCAGCGGGCCGTCCACCGGCAGTAGGTGGAGCCCCTTGGCGGTCCGTAGGCGGCACAGATACTGAAACAGGGCTTCGGGCTGCACGTGCTCGGCCGGGGCCCAGCACGGCTTGCCCACAAGCGGCACGATTTGGAGCGCCAATTCCGGGTTGCCGTAGTGGGCCGAGACGATGATGACGCCGCGGCCCATGGCAAATGCCTGCTCCACGTTCTCCCAGCCCTCGGTCTCCACCCGCTGGCGCACCTGTTCCAGCGGCCGCTTTGCCATCCAGAACAGGTCAAAGTAGTTCTTGAAACTGCACCGATACGCGTTGCGGGCCAACCGATTGAGTTCCTTGTCGCTCGGGTCGGTGCCGAGTACCTGGCGGATGTTGGCCTTGACAATGGCGCGCTCGCGGGGCCGCAGGAACGCCACGATGTCGGCGGCGCGGTCCAGCAGCCAGTGCCCAAGCCGCACCGGCACAAGGGGCACGAGAGCCCCCGCTACCCGATACAAGTAGTACATCCACATGGTCTGCCCCCGGAGTCCTAACCCGCAGCCTGGTCGGGCGGGTCGTTGTTGGGCGAAAGGATATGCGAGACGTGCGCGATGTGCAAGCGAAGGGCATCGGGGCTGAGGGAGCAGTACACCTCGCGCCCGACCTTGCGGACCCGTACCAGGCCGGCTTTGGTGAGCAGGCGCAGGTGCCACGAGACCAGGGGCTGGCTCACCCGCAGCGTCTTCGCCAGGCCCGACACGTTAATTTCGCCGCCGTCGGCGAGCAGCGTGAGGATCCGCAGCCGCAACCCGTCGGCCAGGGCCCGGAAGTATTCGGCTAGGGCATGGTAATCCGATTGGAGCATGACGTACCTGCAGGGAAACGCATAAAGAAGCGTTTATAGATTACACCGATTCGTGGGATTTGTCAAAGTGGGGGTGGACTCGGGCTCATCTTGTGTTGGTGAACCGTAGGCGCTCTCTCCTCGTGTGTCGTTGCGAGCGAAGCGAAGCAACCTCGCGCCCCAGGGATTGCTTCGGGCGCTCCGCGCCCTCGCAATGACAGATACCAACAGACTTTGGAACCGAATCTGGACTCGGGCTCATCTGGTGTCGGTCTGTCTCGCGCGGCCTCTCCCTCGCTTGTCATGCTGAGCCGAAGGCGAAGCATCTCGGTGGATTGTAACCGCGAATAGCGCGAATCTACGCGAATAAGGTCTGGTGGTTGATCTCACCTCTGGAGGCCGAAGGCCGGGGTGAGGTGTGGCCGCGGGCGCGAGACTCTTCGGCGCTTCGCGTCGCAGCGCGAGCGGGCGCGAACCCGGGCGAATAGGGAACGTGCGACGCACCTCCGAGGTGCGTCGCACGTTGGCTCCAAAGAGGCCCACGGCGGCG
>JBBIHX010000163.1:0-6569 GCA_037446815.1 Caldilineae bacterium
GAGCGAAGGGTCTCGGTTTGCGAGATTCTTCGCGGCTGCGCCGCTCAGAATGACGGTTGTGGGGGGACCGCGCGGGGCCCGGCCTGTCACCCTGAGCGGAGCGAAGGGTCTCGGTTTGCGAGATTCTTCGCGGCTGCGCCGCTCAGAATGACGGTTGTGGGGGGACCGCGCGGGGCTAAAGCATGGCAGTTGACGACGCTGACCCGCCTGTAGTACACTACCGCCATCGGAGGGATGCCGTGACGGATTTCCGATACGCGAGGGTACAATCGCCCTTCGGTGCGTTGGCCGTGCTGTGGCGGGACGCGCACGACGGCCCACGCGTGTTCCGCATCCTGTTGCCCCATGAAGTGTCGGGGGGGCTGTCCCAGTCGCGGGAGGACTCCTGTGGCCCGATTGATGCCCTTGTGCGCCGCATTTCGGCGTACCTGGCCGGCGAATGGGTCGCGTTTGACCTGGGCCTGCTGGCCCTGGAGCGGTGCGGCGAGTTCCAGCGTCGGGTCCTGCTGGCCGAGTTTGGGATTCCCCGCGGCTGGGTGAGCACCTACGCGCGAGTCGCCGCGCACCTCCGATCTCCCCGCGCCGCGCGGGCTGTGGGCACGGCGCTCGCCCGCAACCCGTTCCCCATCGTGATTCCCTGCCACCGCGCCGTCCGCTCCGACGGAAGCCTGGGCGGGTATCGTGGCGGTCTGGCCATGAAGCGCGCTCTCCTGGAGATGGAGGGCGTCGCCTTTGAAAGCGAAAACGTGGTGCGCCTGGACAAGGTCTGGTACTAGCGTCGGCTCCGAATCCCTTCGCTCCTGGATGGGGCGTACATTGACATAAGGAGGGATACCATGAGCGATCAGACCCTGCAGATGCCCTGGGGTAGGGAGAGCCTTTCCCTGCGTCTGCCCGAATCCTGGACTCTGGCCGGAATCCACGAGCCTGCCTCGCTCCCGCCCGCCCCTGACCCTGCCGACGAGGTTTGCCGCAGTATCCAACAGCCCTTCGGGATGCCGCGCCTGCGGGAATTGGCCCGCGCCGGGATGAAGGTCGCGCTGGTGGTGGACGACGGGAGCAGGCCCACGCCTGTTGCTCTCATGGCGCCGCTGGTCCTGGCCGAACTGGAGGCCGCGGGCGTGGCGCGGGCCGACATCACGCTGGTCCCCGCCCTGGGCGTGCACCGCCCCATGACCGAGGGCGAACTGGCCGCCCGCGCGGGGCTGGCGGATTTCGCGGGCCTGCGATGGGAAAACCCTGACGGCGACGATCCCGCGAGACTGGCCTTCTTGGGCACGACGGCGCGGGGAACCCCCGTGCGCATCCACAAGACCGTGGCGGAAGCGGACCTGGTCGTCTCCATCGGGTGCATTGAGCCACACATCATCGCCAGTTTCGGGGGCGGGTACAAGAACATCGTGCCGGGCGTGGCAGCGCGGGAGACCATCGCCCACAACCACGCTCTGAACTGCGCGCCGGCTACCTTCAACATGGTGGGCCAGCCCATTGACCGCAACCCCATGCGCCTGGACCTGGAAGAGGCCGGGCGTATGCTCAAGCCGCCGGTGTTCATCGTGAACGCCGTGCTGGACAGCCGCCAGCAGGTGGTGCGCGTGGTCTCGGGCGATCCCGTGGCGGCGCACCGCGAGGGAGTTCGCACCAGCGCCACGTTGTACGGCGTCGCCGTGCCCGCCCCCGCCGATGTGGTCATCACCGATTCCAATCCCATGAACCAGGACCTGCGCCAGGGGGTGAAGGCGCTGGCCAACACCATCCGGGCCGTGCGACGGGGCGGGGTGCTCATCACGCTGGTCAAGGCGGATGAGGGCGTGGGCGTCTTCGGCCTGGCGAATCGGAAGTTGCCGCTGGGACGGGGCGCGTTGCGGGTGCTGGCTCCGATGCTCCTGAGGGCCATTCCGAAGATGAAGATGCGCGGCATGGGGGAGGAGGATCGCTTCTTCCTGTACTTCGCGTTGCAGGCCATGCGCCACGCCACGCTGGTAATCTACGCGCCGACCATCCCCGCCGAGGTGCGCGGCAATCTCCCGTTCGTGGAGTTCGCCGACACGCCCGAGGCGGCCATTGCCCGCGCCCGGAGCCGATTCCCGCGTCGGGCTACCGTCCGCGCTTTCCCGCACGGCGGCATTACGTTCCCGATCCTGGGGTGAGCGGCAGGCGGGGATTGCACCGCGGAGAGGGAGAGGGCGCAGAGGGAGAGAAGGATTCACCGCGGAGGCGGAGAGAGCGCAGAGGGAGAGAAAGGTTCGCCGCAGGGGGCAGAGAATTATCCCTGCGCGCTGTGCCGCCAAGAACATCGTTGGTTAGCACATCCTACGGTTTATGTGTCGTGAGGAGGTAGAGATGGGTGCCATAATGGGTGCAGATGTTCTGGTCAAGTGCCTGATTCAGGAGAAGGTGCGGTATGTCTTCGGCATCCCCGGCGGGCAACTGTGTCCCATCCTGGACGGTATCCGGCGCTTCGGGAGCGACGCGGGCCTGCAGTTCATCATGACGCGCCACGAGCAGGCCGCCGCGCACATGGCCGATGCCTACGCCAGGGTTACCGGCGAGCCGGGCGTGTGCATGGGCACGGTCGGCCCTGGAGCCGCGGACCTAGTGCCCGGAGTGTACGCGGCCTGGGCCGACTCCATCCCCATGGTGGTGCTCACGGCCCAGAACCAGACGTGGAAATCGTACCCGGAGCGCGGTTCCATGCAGTCGCTGGATCAAATCGGCCTGTTCCAGCCGATTACCAAATGGAGCGCGCGGGTGGCCCACTGGAAGCGCATCCCCGAACTGGTGCATGCGGCGTTTCGCGCGGCCGTGTCGGGGCGGCCTCGGCCTGTGCACCTGGACCTGCACGTGGATGTGATGATGGCAACGGGCGACGAGGACACGCTGGACATCTCGCCGCCTTCGCGCTATCGCGCAGACCGCGGGCCGGTGGCCCAGGCCGAGTTGATAGAACAAGCGGCGCGGATGCTGGTGGAGGCCGAGCGCCCGCTCATTCATCCGGGCGGCGGCGCGCTGCGGTCGGGCGCGTGGGATGAGGTGCGCGAACTGGCGGAGTACCTGTCGGCCCCCGTTACCACCAGCCAGGGCGCGTGCGGCGTCATCCCGGAAGATCATCCCCTGTGTCTGATTCCCGGCGGCTTCGGTGCGCTGGGCGCCCAGGCCATGGCCGACGTGGTGCTTCTGGTGGGCGGGCGACTGGGCGACGTGGACTTCTGGGGCCAGCCGCCCTACTGGGGCGAGCCGGACGCGCAGAAACTCATCCAGATTGACATTGAGCCGCAGGTGGTGGGGCTGAATCGGCCGGTGGATGTGGCGCTCATCGGCGACGCCAAGGCCACCCTGCGCCTGCTGATTGAGGCGGTGGAGCGCCTCACGGGACCCATCCCCGAACGCCCCGACATGGCGGAGTACCGCGCGACGCAAGAGGCGTGGCTGGCCCAGTTTGCCGCCGATGCGGCATCGGACCGCGCGCCGATTCACCCGCTGCGCCTGATTCGCGATGTGCGGGCGTTCTTCCCGCGCGACGCCATCACCATCGTGGACGGCGGCAATACCAACGTGTGGGCGCATTACCTGAATCGGGTGTACGCGCCGCGCTCGTTCCTGTGGGCGGCCGACTCGGGGCAACTGGGCACGGGGCTGCCCTATGCCATCGGCGCGAAACTGGCCGCGCCCGACCGGCCGGTGTACGCCATCTGCGGCGATGGGGCCTTCGGGCTGAATATGCAGGAGTTGGAGACGGCGGCGCGGCTGAAACTGCCCTTCGTGGTCGTCGTGGCCAACGATTGCCAGTGGGGGATGATCAAGGGGGCGCAGATGGCCGCCTACGACGCGCGGTACATCGGCGTGGATTTTGACGACGTGCGCTATGACTTGGTGGCGCGGGCGATGGGGTGCTACGGCGAGCGCGTGGAGGAGCCGTCGCAGATTACGCCCGCCCTGGAGCGCGCGGTCAGGTCGGGGAAGCCGGCGGTGCTGGACGTGGTGGTGGATAAGTGGGCCAATCTGACGCCGCCCGACCTGGAGAACCTGGACGCGGTGTGGATGGAGGGGTGCGAACTGCCGTGGTGAGGGAGAAGGATTCACCGCAGAGGCAGAGAGGACGCAGAGGAGAGAAGAATTCACCGCGGAGGCAGAGAGGACGCAGAGGAGAGAAAGATTCACCGCGGAGACAGAGAGGGCGCAGAGGGAGAGAAGGGTTCACCGCGGAGACGGAGAGGACGCAGAGGGAGAGGAGGGTTCACCGCGGAGGGGGAGAAGGGTTCACCGCGGAGACGGAGAGGGGGCGCGGCATGGATATCAATCGGATAACCGAGGTTGTCATAGGTGCGGCCATGGACGTGCACCGTGCACTCGGTCCGGGCCTGCTGGAGTCTGCCTACGAAGAGTGCCTGAGCCATGAGTTGACGTTGCGGCAGGTGCCCTTTGAGCGCCAATACCCCCTTCCGTTAGTGTACAAGGGGCTCCGCCTTGACTGCGGATACCGCCTTGACTTGCTGGTAGGGGGCGCTGTCGTTGTAGAAATCAAATCCGTGGAAGCGCTGCTTCCGATTCACGTGGCGCAGGTGCTGACCTACCTGCGGATAGGCGGCTGGCATGCTGGCCTGCTCATCAACTTCAACGTGCCTGTGCTGAAACAAGGGATTCGCCGCCTGGTGTGGGAGTTGAAAGAATGATTCTGTCGTTCTCTGCGCACTCTGTGTCTTGCGGTGCAAGCCCAGCATTCAACTTCTCTGCGTGCTCTGTGTCTCTGCGGTGCAATCCATTCTAGGAGGAGCGCATGAAGGCAGTCGTTGTGCGTGGAATCCGGCACTTTGAGGTCGCCGACGTGCCCAGGCCGGAACCCGGCCCGGGCGAGGTGCTCATCCGCGTGGGATACTGCGGCATCTGCGGCTCCGACATGGAGGCGTACCACACGGGCATGTACGCGCCGGGGCTCATCGTGGGCCACGAATTCGCGGGCGTCATCGCCGAGGTCGGGCCTGATGTCCCCGACTGGCGGCCGGGCGACCGCGTCGTGGTCAACGATGCTGTCCCCTGCGGCGAGTGTCGGCCCTGCCGCGACGGGCGGCTGGATGCCTGCGAGAGCCTGTACATGATCGGCGTAACCCACGACGGGGCCATGGCCGAGCACTGCGTCGCGCCCGTGCGCGGGGTCCATCGCCTGCCCGATGGGGTGAGCCTGCGGCGCGGGGCGCTGGTGGAGCCGCTGTCGGTGGCGCTGCACGGCGTGCACCGCTCGCGGCTCAAGCCGGGCGACCGCGTCCTCATCATGGGGGCGGGACCCATCGGCTTGCTCACGCTGCAGTGCGCGCGGCTGGCCGGGGCGCGGGCCGTGGCGGTAACGGAGGTGGATTCTACCCGCGCGGCGCTCGCCCAGCGGTTGGGCGCGACGGTGGTTCTGGATCCCACGCGCGACAACGTGGGCGTGGCGCTGTCGGCCCTGACCGACGGCCAGGGGCCCGATGTGGTTTACGTGTGTACCGGCGCGCCCCAGCCCTACCGCGACGCCATCTCGCTGGTGCGAAAGGGTGGGCAAATCTTCGTGCTGGGGTTGTGCGTGGAGCCGGTGGAGGCGGATTTCATGAGCGTGGCGCTGGGCGACCTGTGCATTGAGGGGAGCCTGGCGGGACGCGCTCAGTTCACCGCCGCCATTGACTTCGTGGCGCAGGGACGGGTGGATGTGGACGCGCTGGTTACCCACGAGATCGCGCTGGACGACGCGGTGGAGAAAGGGTTCAATTTCCTGGACACGCCCGGCTCGGGCGCGGTCAAGGTTCTGGTGCGAATCGGCGGCGAACAGGCCGCCGGCTGACGGCCAACCGCTGATCGCTGACGGCTGATCGCCACACAAGAGGAGGTGCGCATGAAACTCGCCAGTCTGGAATACCTGGAGGAAGTCAAGAAGCGTTCCAATGCCGACGCGCAGTATCTGGAATTGGCCAAGGGCAACAATGAGTCGTACACGCTGGTGCTGGAGCCGGAGCCGGCGCAGGGCGTGCACGAGCGCGTCGTCATTGGGTTCAACAACGTGGACGGCAAGATGAACGAGGTGTGGATCGGCGAGCGGCCCACGTTGTTCACCCTATCGGCTCCGTATGGGGTGTGGGTGGACATCCTGCGGGGCAAGATGGGCGCGACCAAGGCCATCACCATGCGCAAACTGAAGACGCAAGGCCCGTTCCTGCAACTGCTGCAGGGGGCGAATCGCATCATCCGCTGGGTGGAGATTCTGACTACCATCCCGACGGAGTTTGAGGGCGCCTACGCGCAGTACAACCTGCCGGGTAAGTAGGCGGACGGCAGGGTAAGAGCAACTGGGCCTGTTCGCGCCCGACGCCCGACGGGGAGCCGGGCGCGAAGGGGGCGGGGCAGGGCGCTGCGTATGACGACCTGCGCTTCACCCGCGCCGCGCCCGATGCCGCTTGCCGCCCCCGCATGGACATCCGGGTCTGGGTCGGCCTGCCGAGGCAGGCCCTCGTCAACACCTCGCCGCAAGGTTTCGACAGCGCGCTGCGGGTGGTGTAATATAGTTTGTGAAATAACACACAATCCCGACCCGCGACGCGTTT
>JBBIHX010000164.1:0-6481 GCA_037446815.1 Caldilineae bacterium
GGATCGGTTGGAGGCGGTGGGGCTGACCAACCGGTATTTGGGGCTGGCGCCGCACCGATGAAAGCCTGAACCCATCCGCCACAACTTTCAGGAGGTTATGAATTATGGGTATTGAATTGGAGACGGTTATTCCCCTGAACGCTGCCAAGATGAAATTCGGCCCGGGCGCGACGGAAGAAGTCGGGTAGGAGGCGCGTGATCTGGGCGCGAAGAACGCGCTTCTTGTCGCCGACAAGCAACTGTGGCAATTTGGCTTGGTGGACAAGGTGAAGGCGGCTCTTGAAGCGGAGGGGTTGTCGGTCGCGATCTACGACGACATCCATATTGAGCCGACGGATGAATCGTTCACCAAGGCCGCGGAGACGGCGAGGGAGATTCCTTTTGACGCCATCGTCGCGCTGGGCGGGGGCAGCACCATTGACACGGCGAAGGCCATCAACCTGCTGACCACCTATCCGGCGGACATCCACGACTACATCAACAAGCCCATCGGGAAGGGCAAGCCCGTGCCCGGGCCGCTGAAGCCGCTGGTGGCCCTTCCCACGACGGCGGGGACGGGCAGCGAGACGACGCCGACCATCGCGCTGGAGGTCGTGTCGCTGCGGGTGAAGACGGGGATGTCGCATGCGTTCAATCGCCCGACGATGGCGATTGTAGACCCCCTGAACACGATGACCACGCCGCCCGCGGTTACCGCATCTGCCGGGCTGGATGTCTTCACCCATGCAGCGGAGTCGTACACCATCAAGCCGTACAACGTGAGGCCCAAGCCGCAGGACCCGGGGCAGCGGCCCGCGTACATCGGCGCGAATCCCATCTCCGATATCTGGAGCGAGAAGGCGCTGGAGTGGATGGGCAAGTACCTGCGGCGCGCGTACTACAACGGCTACGATTTGGAGGCCCGCGCCTACATGGCCCTGGCCGCCTCGTTTGCGGGTATCGGCTTCGGCACGGCGGGAGTGCACATTCCTCACGCCCTCGGGTATCCCATCGCCGGCATGATTCGGGACTGGGTGCCCGAAGGGTATGCGGTGGATCATCCGATGGTGCCCCATGGCCTGGCGACGGCCCTTACCGCGCCGGCCAGTTTTCGCTTCACCGCGCCCAGCAGCCCCGAGCGGCACGCGCGCATCGCGCAACTGCTCGGCGTGAACACGGATGGGATGTCCGTCATGGACGCGGCGCTAGCGTTGCCCGCGGCGTTCACGCAACTTATGCGCGACCTGGACTGCCCCAATGGGCTGGCGGCGCTGGGCTATACGGAGGCCGACATTCCCGAGATGGTGGAGGGTGGCTGGAAGCAGCAGCGGCTGCTGGTCGGAAGTCCGCGGCCGCTTACCAAGAAGGACCTGGCGCGCATCTTTGAGGAGTCCATGGTGCTCTGGTAGGGCCAGGGACACCGGACAGACCCAACACAAACCGCGACCTCCCACGGGCTGGGACGGTCGCGGTTTGCTGTCGGTGCGTTGCGCGCCTATTCATCCAGGATGGCGACTGCCCGGACCGGCGAGCCGGTGCCCTTGCGGATTCGCAGAGGCAGGGCGATGAACGTGAATCGCTTTCCCACCAGTTTGTCCAGGTTGCACAGGTTCTCAATGTGGGTTACGCGGCGCTCGGCGCAGACGGTGTGGCATGGGTATGTCTTGTCCAGCCACATGTCCGGGCTGGTGTTGTCCACGCCGAAGTTGACCGCCCCCTGGTCAATGATGAACTCGGTGGCGTCGCGCGTGAGGCCGGGCTGGTGCGTTACGTATTCGGGCTTCCCGTAGTACCGATCGTAGATGCCGGTATAGAAGAGGACGGTATCGCCCGGGCGTATGTCTAGGTTCCACCGTTTGAGTTCTGCCTTGATCTTGTCGGCGCCGAACTGGGTTTGTGGCGGCACGTCGCTGACGTCAATGCAGATGGCCGACGTGATGCAATGCTCCAGCGGAATCTCGTCCACGGACGGAGCGTCGGGATCGCGCGACAGGTGGCTGACCGAGTCAATGTGGGTGGGGCCGTGATCGCACATCATGATGCCGCTGGAGCGATACGAGAAGCCGGTGCCGATCATGCGGGCGGACTCCTCGTGGGACATGTGCTCCCAAATGACCGTCTTGGCGTGCCCAGGGTAGACGGGCATGCCGGTGTAGATTTCCTGGCTCAGGTCTATGATCTTGCCTTTCAGGTTCATGGTGAACCCTCCCTGTGATGAGAGATGATGTGCCAGAGGACGGAGCGAAGCCTTGCCCCGTCCTCTGGATTGTGCCACCGCGGGGCCGGCACGTCAAGCATGCGCCGCTTCCAGCGCCTTGAGAATGCGCTCCGGTGTGGCGGGGTAGTCCGTAACCCAAACGCCGATGGCGTTGTGGATGGCGTTCAGGATGGCGGGGCCGGCCAGGCTGGCCGTCATCTCCGAATATCCCTTCGCGCCATGCGGGCCATTCGGGTGCGGGACCTCTACGATGTCCTCCACCATCACCGGCGGCATGTCGGCGGCTGTGGTGATGACGTAGTCGGTCAGGTCCTGGACGGCGAAGTCCATGCTGGGGTAGTACGGGCAGGTGTTCTCGGTGAGGCCGAAGCCGATGCCCATCATGGCGCCGCCGTTGTTCTGGCCTTTGCACAGGAGGCGGTTCATGGCCTTGCCCACTTCAAAGACCTGGACCAGTTTGAGCACGTCCACCACGCCGGTCTCGGTATCCACCTCCACCTCCGCGACGCAGCAGCCGAAGGCGAGGGACGCGATGGCCGTCATCTTGCCCGTCTCGGGGTCAAACTGCTGACCGGGGCCAGGGGTGAAGGCGCCGGTGCCGACGAGGAACTTGCCGCCCCAGTTCACCATTGCGCCGACCTCGGCCATGGAGAGCGATTTCTCCGGGACACCCTTGACGAACACGCGGTTGTTGGCTACCTCCACGTCGGCAGGGCTGCACTCAAAGTACTCGGCGGCCCACTCGCAGAGTTTCTTCCTCAGGTCGGCGGCCGCCGCCAGCACGGCGTTGCCGTCCATGAAGGTAACGCGGCTCGCGAAGGTGCCGGTGCACATGGGGCCGGTGTCGGTGTCAATGTTGTGATGGGTGATGTTCTCCAGGGGCACATCCAGCGCGTCGGCAGCGATCTGGCGCAGGATGGTCTTGCATCCCTGGCCGATGTCCACCGCGCCGTTGAGCAGGTCAAAGGTCCCGTCCGGCTTGAGGCGGATTTGCGCCTGGCTGGGGTCGCCGCCGCCTTTGAGTCCCGCCGGGTGCGTGCCCACGGCAATGCCGATACCTCTCTTCTTCATGCTACCTACCTCCCTCGCGAACTCATGGCCATCAGGTGGGCCGGAAGTTGGATGCCGGCCAATTCGGCGGCGCGCTTCATGGCTTCAATGAGGCCCGCGGCCTCTACCTTGAACTGGGTAGCGCCCAGGTCGCCGTCGCGCCAGGCGTTGATGAAGTGGACTTCCCACGGGTCCTTGCCGATGGCCTCCGCGACTCTTGCCGTCTGCAACTGGTCCGCAGCCGTGCCGTTGATGATGCCGAAGCCGCGCATGGAACTGGCCGGGGGCTTGTTGGTGAAGACGCAGATGCCGTCCACCCAGATGTTGGGGATGGCGTATGGCCCGGCCACCAGGATGGAGTTCTTGTCCACTACATAGGGGCCCATGCCCGCATAGCCGCCCGTGTCGTGGACGGTCTTGACATAACGGGCGACGATGCGCCCATCCTTCTTGACGCCGTCCTTGAAGTAGAAGGTCCAGGGGCCGCGCTTGGTGGTGTACAGGGTCTCCTCGCGGCGAGTGTGGCGGTACTTCACGGGCTTGCGGATCTTCAGCGCCATGAGTCCCGCGACGTGGTCGCAGTGGATGTCGTTCTTCGCGCCGAAGCCGCCGCCGACCGTGCCGCCGATGTAGCGAATCTTGTTCATCGGCAGGTTGAAGATGGCGGTCAGCATGCCCAGGTGGAAGTACAGGTCCTGGCTCACGGTGTAGATGGCCAGGCGGTCGGTTTCGTCAATGTACGCCACCGACACCTGGGGCTCCATGGGCGCGTGGTCGTTGGTAGCGGTCGTGTAGGTGCCTTCCACGATGACGTCGGCCTCGGCGAAGCCTTTCTCCACGTCGCCCAGGCGAATCTTGCGGGTCTTGCCGCTGTTGAACTCCCAGACGTTGCCCTCGGGCCGCACCAGTGGAGCGTCAGGCTCCATGGCCTTGAAGGGGTCAAAGACGGGCTCTTGCTCCTCAATGTCCAGTTTGATTTTCTCAACCGCCTCCATGGCCGTATCTTCGTCCACCGCGGCGACTGCGGCGATGCGCTCGCCCTTGTAGCGGATGTGCTCCGGGGTGAAGACCGGCTGGTCGGGGATGAGCCCGTAGGCGTTCTTGCCCGGCACGTCCTTGGCGGTGATGACGCCGGCCACGCCCGGCATCCGCTCGGCCGGGGAGGTGTCCAGGTGGCGGATGATGCCTTTGTGCACCGGGCTGGTGAGCACCTTGATGTAGAGCATGCCGGGGAGTTGGATGTCGTCCACGTAGCGCGTACGGGCCGTTACGTGGCCGATACCATCGTATCGTAGCACTGGTTTTCCTACATACTCTGCCATCGTCCCTACTCCTTGTACTTGCCGGCGGCCACTGCCTGAATGGCCTCAACGACTTCCACATACGTGCCGCACCGACACAGGTTGCCGGAGATGCCCTCCACGATTTGCTCGCGCGTCGGTTTGGGGTTCTTGTCCAGCAGGGCCTTGGCCGCCATCAACATGCCGGGCGTGCAGAAGCCGCACTGCGCGGCATAGTGCTCGTGGAAGGCGCGCTGCAGGGGGTGGAGGTTGCCATCCTGCAGGAGCCCTTCCACCGTCTGGACGCTCTTGCCGGCGACGGTGAGCCCGATGGTCAGGCACGCACGCACCGGCTCGCCGTTCACCAGCACGGTGCAGGCCCCGCAATCGCCATTGTCGCAGCCGCGCTTGGCGCTGACGACGTTGAGTTTCTCGCGCAGAACGTCCAGCAGCGTGTCCGTGGCCTTGACAAGGGTCTCTACCGGCAGACCGTTCAGGTTGAAGGATAGTACGTATTTCATGGTCAATTTGCCTCCTTACCTCTAGATGGCAACGCCGGCAGCGGATGCGATCGCGCGCGCCACAAGAACCTTGCCGGCCTTGCGCCGATACCAGGCCGTCGCCCGCTGGTCATCTATCGGCGAACTCTCCGCGATGGCCAGTTCTGCCGCCTTCTCAATGCGCGCCTTGTCCAGGAACTCAGCACCCTCCAGCGCCGACATCGGCAGCACGCACCCGTGCAGCACGCCCTCGGCCTTCTTGCAGCGGAGCGGGGTTGGAGCCATGGCGCCCAGCGCGACCCGAGCATCCACGCACTTCTGGCCCTGCTCCATCTCCACGTAGACGGCCACGTTGACCACCGATAGCGTCATGGCCTTGCGCCGCCCCAGTTTCAGGAAGACCGACTTGCCTTTCCTCACAGGGACGTGGACTTCTTTGATGAGTTCGCCGGGCTTAAGCACGGTCGTGCCTGGGCCGGTGAAGAAGTCTTCCACGGGCACCTGCCGCTCACCCTGCGCGCTGATGAGGACGAGGGTGGCGCCCAGGGCGATGAGGGGAGTGGCCAAGTCCGCGGCGGGGGACGCATTGGCCAAGTTGCCGCCGATGGTGCCTGTGGTGCGGACGGCCGGGCTTGCGGAGAGGCGGGCCGCCTCCGCGAGGGCTGCTGCCTTCTCGGCGATGAGCGGACTCGCGGCGATTTTCGCCGTGGGGGTCGCCGCGCCGATAATCAACTTGCCATCGGCCTGCTCAATGTAGTCCAGCCCGAGATTGCCGATGTAGACCAGGACTTCGGGTTTCAGTTCGTAGTAGTTGATGCGAGGGACGAGGTCGGTGCCTCCGGCCAGAACGGTTGCCTTCTCTCCATACTCTGCCAGGAGTTTCAGTGCCTCCGTAAGTTCGGTCGGAGCGAAATACAGGACATCCTTCATGTTCAGCCCCCTTCCTCTGTGGTTACTGATCCAATCCAAACGCTGATTGTATCCGTCATAGCCTCTTGTGTTCCGGGTGATCACCTCCTTCCGGCGCTGCGCCAGCGGGCAAGCCACGGGCGTGCGTTGCCAGCAAGCCCCGTGTTGGCTCCACGATTGAGGCACCACGATGACCAGTGTCATGAGTCAGGGGCGGTGGGTGAAAGGGCCTGCGGGGTTGATCCCTGCCCGCCGCCGGCGCGCTTCGTCGCGCAGCCCTCGTTTGTTTGCAGCAGTACTCGGGGTTCAGAGCAAATTCCAACGTTGTAACAATTCTATTGTACTACAAATCCGCCGCGATGTCAAGACTTTTCTGGGGATTTTTCGGGGCGATTGTAAAGTCTACGCCGCTGCCCGGTTGAGACGGTCGGGGCGTAGGATAAGTTAGCAACTTGGCCGGGCGATCGTGGGCGGTACGAACGTGCGACGCACCTCCGAGGTGCGTCGCACGTTGCCTCCCCAAGGCCGGGGATGCGGTGCGCCGC
>JBBIHX010000165.1:0-6405 GCA_037446815.1 Caldilineae bacterium
TGACCAAAGTCACATACACACGAGCAGCTCTCCCGTATACTGGATTTGTGAGGCGATTCCATCTTGTGTTGGTGAACCGGATGTGCACTCTCCTCGTGTGTCGTTGCGAGCGAAGCGAAGCAACCCCACGCCTCGGAGATTGCTTCGGGCGCTCCGCGCCCTCGCAATGACAGGCGGGGCCGGACTCCCTCGCCCTTCGGGAGAGGGCTGGGGTGAGGGGGATTGCTTCCGGCGCTCCGCGCCCTCGCAATGACAAATACCAACAGCCTTTGGAACCGAATCGGATTTGTAGGAAACTTAACAACTACATGCGGGACCGCAAGAGAGCGGGTCAACGCAAAGGAGAAGACACAATGTCCAGAGGTAAGGTACTCATCCTAGCCGCAGTTGCCGTCTTGGCGGTCGTGGCAGCAGCGTGCAGCGCCAGTTTCAGCATCAGCACCGCCAACATTCGCAGCGCCAAACTGTCGGCCAACGAAAGCGGCAGCCCCGAAACCACCGTGTTCGCCCAGGACGACCTGACGGTCTACTGCATCGTGGATTTGGCGAACGCCCCATCGGATACCGTCGTCAAGTCCGTGTGGACGGCCGTTGACGTGGAAGGCGTTGACCCCAACACCGTGATTGACGAGGCCTCGTTGACCAGCGGCGACGCCACACTGACCTTCAATCTCACCAACAACCACCTCTGGCCGGTTGGCAAGTACAAGGTTGACCTGTACCTGAACGACAAACTCGTCCGCACGCTTGAGTATCAGGTGCAGTGAAAGAGCGCAGGCACGCTGCTGTGCCGCGCGAATTCGCCTACAAACTCACGGGGCATTCCGAGGAGCGGAGCGACGAAGAATCGTGCTCCGGAACAACGCGGGAGATTTTCCGCTTCGCTCATAGATGACAAAGGGTAACTGCGGTTTTGGTATCAGGAACGTTTGCCGACAGAGCACACCGCAGCATACCCTTGAACGTTAGGAGGCGCGAAGATGAGACCGACGGAGATTCTCAAAGACGAGCACCAGGGCATCAAGACCGGCCTGCGAATCCTGGGCAGGATTGCCGACAAACTCAACTCCGGCCAGGCCGTCCCGCCGGAGCACCTGGAGCAACTGGTGGACTTCATCCGCACCTTCGCGGACAAGTGTCATCACGGCAAGGAAGAAGACCTGCTGTTCGTTGAAATGGAGAAGGCGGGCGTTCCCAAGGAGGGCGGGCCTATCGCCGTGATGCTCGTGGAGCACGACCAGGGCCGCGGCTACGTGCGGGCCATGGCCGATGCCATCCCCGCGTACAAGGCGGGCGACCCCGCGGCGGCCCGGAAGTTCGCCCAGAACGCCCACAACTACATCGGCCTGCTCACCCAGCACATTGACAAAGAGGACAACATCCTCTACGTCATCGCCGACATGCACCTGTCGGACGAACAGCAGGCTTGCCTGTTGGAAGGGTTTGATCGCGTGGAGATGGAGCGCATCGGGCCGGGCAAGCATGAGGAATATCACCGCATGCTGGACCGGCTGAGCGCAATCTATCTGCAGTAGTCCAGGAGGGCGAAGCCTATGGAGCAGAAAACGCGCCCATTTGTTACCAGCGAACTGGATATCCGCACGGTGCCGCCGCCGCAGCGCCACCCGCTGATTGACGCGACCTTTGACAGCCTGCACCCCGGCGAGGCGTTCGTCTTGGTGAACGACCACGACCCCAAGCCGCTCCACTACGCCT
The DNA here is from genome assembly GCA_037446815.1 of Caldilineae bacterium. GTDB lineage: Bacteria > Chloroflexota > Anaerolineae > DTLA01 > DTLA01 > DTLA01. Next base: position 1,717 of record JBBIHX010000165.1, read on the forward strand.
TTCTGTACGAGCGGCCGGGACAGTTCACCTGGGAGTATCTGGAGCAGGGGCCGGACATCTGGCGCGTCCGCATCGGCAAGCCCGAATGAGCACCAACTGAGCAATCGCGATAGGGAGAGCGTATGGCAACCGTGAACAGCATTGATCCCGCCGTCAACGCCCTGCTGGAGTACGCCGAACAGGAGGGCATTACGACCGCGTTCAGCCGCGCCGAGGCCATGAAGCCCTGCCCCATCGGGCATATCGGCGCGTGCTGCAAGCATTGCCACATGGGCCCGTGCCGCCTGGTCAAGCCCGGGCAGACGGGCATCTGTGGGGCCACGATAGAAACGGTTACGTCGCGCAACTTCGCCCGCATGATCGCCGTGGGGGCCGCCGCCCACTCGGATCACGGGCGCGACCTGGTGTTCACGCTCCTGGCCGCCGCCGAGGGCGAGGCCCCGGACTACCGCATCCGCGACGAGCGCAAACTCCACGAGGTGGCGCGCTTTCTGGGCGTGGCAACCGACAATCGCGCCACGACGGACATCGCCCGCGATGTGGCGCTCAAGGCCATGGAGCAGTTCACGTCGCAACGCAAGGAGGCGGTCTATCTGCGCCGCGCGCCGAAGCCGCGCCAGGAAATCTGGCGCAGGCTGGGGATTGCGCCGCGCGGCATTGACCGCGAGGTGGTGGACCTGCTGCACCGCACCCACATCGGCGACGACCAGGACCACGAGCACATCCTCATGGCCGGGCTGCGCTGCGCCCTGGCCGATGGTTGGAGCGGCTCCATGCTGGCCACCGACATCACCGACATTCTGTTCGGCACGCCCGCGCCCCTGCAATCGCAGGCCAACCTGGGCATCCTGGGCAGGGACACGGTCAACATCGTCGTGCACGGCCACGAGCCGACGCTGTCCGAGATGATCGTCGCCGCGTCGCAGGACCCGGAACTCGTCGCCTACGCCAAATCCAAGGGCGCGACGGGCATCAACCTCACCGGCATCTGCTGCACGGCCAACGAGGTGCTCATGCGGCAAGGCGTGGGCACGGCGGGCAACTTCCTGAGCCAGGAACTGGCCATCATGACCGGCGCGGTGGAGATGATGGTGGTGGACGTGCAGTGCATCATGGAGGCCCTGGCCCCGCTCTCCCAGCGGTTCCACACCAAACTGGTAACCACTTCGCCCAAGGTCAAGATTCACGGCGCGCTCCATGTGGAGATGGACGAGCGGCGCGCGCTGGCCATCGCCAAGGACCTGGTGCGCATGGCCATTGATAACTTCCCCAACCGCGGCGAGACGCGCATCCCCGAATTCCGCACGAACATGGTGGCCGGCTTCTCGCACGAGTACCTGAACTACATGATGGGCGGGGTGTACCGAGGCTCCTTCCGCCCGCTCAACGAGGCCATCGTGCAAGGGCGCATCCGGGGCGTGGCGGGGGTGGCCGGGTGCAACAACCCCCGCGCCAGCGCCCACGACGCGGCCCACGAGTACATCGTCCGCGAGTTCATCCGCAACGACGTGCTGGTGGTGCAGACGGGGTGCGGCGCCATCTCGGCGGCCAAGTACGGCCTCCTGTCGCCCGAAGAAGCATTCCGAGGGGCAGGAGCCGGCCTGCGCGAGGTGTGCGAGGCGCTGGGAATCCCGCCCGTGCTGCACATGGGCTCCTGCGTGGACAACTCGCGCATCCTCACCGCGCTGTCGCAGATGGCGACTGAAGGCGGTTTGGGCGAGGACATCAGCGACATCCCGGGCGTGGGCATCGCGCCCGAGTGGATGAGCGAGAAGGCGGTGTCCATCGGCGCGTACCTGGTGGCGTCGGGCGTGTACACGCTGTTCGGCGGCGACAACCCTGTGGAGGCCAGTCCCGTCGTTACCGAGTTCATCCGCCAGGGCTGGGAGCAGCGGGTGGGTGGCAAACTGGAGTTTGTGCGCGACCCCGAGGAGATCGTCGCCCGGTCGCTGGCGCACATAGACGCCAAGCGTGCGGCCCTCGGCCTAGCGCGCTACGACCCGCACCGTTTCGGCGCGAGCGGCGACGCCGTAATGCTGCGCTGGCTTCGGGCGCGGGAGATGGGCGCGCCGGTCAGCCCGTACAGCACGGTAGGCGTGGCGGCGGCGTAGGCGACTCCCGTCCCGCGGGCGGCGCTACCGATTCGCCCGCACCGACGGCAGCCAGACCCGATACACGCGCTCCTCGGCAACCGAGTCGGGGCTGACGGCGCGGTCTGCGATCCCGTCGCCGTTGTCATCCAGAAGCAGCGTGTAGTTCGCAGCCGACACCGCGATTGCGCCCCTTGTGGCCGCGGTAACGGAAACCGCGCGATATTCAGCCGCAACGGTGGCATCGGGGGGCCTGGCGAAGGATGCAATGAGGTTAACGAGGCCCGCGCCCGTCCCTTTCAGTTCCACCGTCGCGGTGGCATCGCCCGGGTAAAGCGCGAACTTCTCGCCATCCAGCGCGAACACGTCCGCGCCCGGGATTTCGGCTACGACGGCGCCATTGTCCAGGAAACCGGCCCGCCTACCGACGGAGTCCACAGCCCGCACGTAAGCAGGCGACCGCACGCCTACGGCGTTCACCTTGACGCCCCTGTGATTGGCGTTCTCGTTCCACGCGCGAAGCGAAGCCCCCAAATAGTCGCCGCACGCCAGGGAGTCCTTGAACGCTTGGATTGCGGAATGCCCGACCGCCAGGATCTTCAGCGCCGTGGCATCTCCGCCCAGGCGCGCAAGGCCGATGGCCGAGTCCACAAGGAACGCGGTAACCGCATCGGCGCAGGAATCCTCGCCGGCCGAGCACGCCACGACGATGCCGGGCACCTGGAGCGCAAAGATGTGTGTAATCAGTTTCGCGCCGTCGGTTACCTGCTTGGCGGGGGTTGCGTCCAGCAGGGCGTCCGCGATGGCGATGAGCGAGCCAATGCAGCCCTGCCAGGGCTTGGGGGGTTCCGACAGCACCACGCTCACGGTCTTGCAATTGTTCTGCGGGTTCGCTTCGGCCTCATCGGACTGGATGCAGACCCGAACTTCGTCCACCGCCGAGTCGTAGAAGGTGAAGGGATGGATGTCCAGGGCCGCGGACTCGTTGGTATCCAGGGCCTCAAGCGTGCCCGGGAATATCCACAGATACTCTGTGCCGGTGCTCGTGTCGCGCAGGGTAACGTGGGCTTGAATGCTGGTCTGGCATGAAGGCAGGCCGACGTTGCGAATGTCAATGAAGATCGCCGCGTTCTCCATGGTCTCCAACTCCGAAGGCGACACCGTGAGCGACTCCAGCGCAAAGTCGGGCCAGGATTCGCCGGCGTTGCTCTCCCACCAGGCGACCTCGCCGCCGTAGAAGTCGCCGCCGACGACGTCCGTATCCCCGTCGCCATCCACATCGGCGGGGATGGCAGACTGGCACGTGTCGCCCCCCGTAACAGGGCGCTCGGCAAATGCCAGGTTCCCATCGTTTTCCCACCAGGTGGGATATCCCGCGCCCTGCGATAGCACATCCAGGTCGCCGTCGCCGTCCATGTCCTCGGGATATGCGAAATAGGGCGATACGGTGCTGGCCGCATCTCGGCGGGAGAAGTTCTCGCGCCCATCGTTTCTCCACCAGGCGATGCGGTTGCCCGAAACGGACGCGGCGAGGATGTCCATGTCGCCGTCGGCGTCCATGTCTGCGGCGCGCGCGGAACCCGCATCCCACGCGGCAATGACGGTGTGCTGAGCGAAGGCTCCACGCCCCCTGTTCTCGCACCAGTGGATGCCGCCCCCGCGCCCCGCGGCCAGCACGTCTGGGTCGCCGTCGCCGTCCATGTCCGGCGTGGAGACCGAGCGGACTGCATCAATGCCAGACGCGAGGATGCGCCAGGTGAACCCCTGGCTGCCATCATTCTCGCCCCACTCCACCCGATCCGCTTGCGATCCGGCCGCGACGATATCCGTGTCGCCATCCGCGTCAAGGTCGGCGGCGACCACGCCGAAAGCGCCGTCCAGCGACCGCAACGTGTGCATGGTGAAGTTCTGATGCCCGTCGTTTTCCCACCAGCCAACCCAGTCCTGCGGGTAGGCCGCCGCAAGGATGTCCACATCCCCATCGCCGTCCAAGTCGGTGGCGAAAAACGAGGTGATGTCCATCGCAAACGTGGCGTAGACCTTGTGAGTCGCGAAGGTCTGCGCGCCGTTGTTCTCCAGCCAGACGAAGTAGAAGTAGTTGGCCGTGCCGAGGGCGGCAAGGATGTCCGTGTCGCCGTCGGAGTCCACATCGGCCGCATGGAACGGCGAAGCGCCGGACATCTGCGTGGCGACGGTGTGCTTGGCGAAGACAAGCGCGCTCGCAGGGAGGACGCTTTGGGTATGGGCCGACGACAAGGGCGCGAACAGGGCGACCACAAACGCGACCGCGAGGCCGCAGCGCAGACCCCGAAGAGAACGCATGGGTACCTCCTGTGCGATGAGAGTGCTGAGGCTCCATCGGGGCACGCCAGGCCTCACGCAAGCGCACGCGAGCATTATACGGCGCGCGCGCACCAGAAGCAAGAAGGGCCGCCCTACTCACGGGGTTGCATCCACGGATAACACGGACTGCGCGGATGGGGGTGTGGGATTCTTCTCGCCGCGGGGTATGGCGGCTGCAAGCATGCACAGGCGACCGGCCGGCCGCCCGTGCACCAAGGATAACACGGATGGGGGCAAGTAGGGCAACTTGCCAATT
>JBBIHX010000166.1:0-6225 GCA_037446815.1 Caldilineae bacterium
GCTCCCTCGCCCGTCGGGAGAGGGCTGGGGTGAGGGTACTGCTCCCTCGCCCGCGCACTCGCGGTGACAAATGCCAACAGCCCTTGGAACCGGGTCCGCTGTGGATCATGCTGGCGAATTGCACGCGTGGTTGTGGGGCAGGTCCCAGACCCGCCCCTCCCGTCCCCACGCCCGGGCGCGTAGGCGTCAGCGCAGCATGCGGGCCACCATGCGCCGCAGGTCGTCCGCGCCAAAGGGCTTCACCAACCGCGGCTGGCCGGTCTCCTCCAGAAACGCCACCGTGCGCTGGTCGGCCACGTCGCCCGTAATGAATAGCACGCGGGGGACGAGGTCGGGGTACAGGACCTGCAACTCCATGAAGAACTGATCGCCGCGCATGGACGGCATCTTGATATCCGTGATGATGAGGTCCGGTTTCTCGTCGGCCAGGGCCGCCAGGGCCGACTGCCCGTCTGCCGCGCAACGCACAACATGCCCCTCGCGCTGCAGCGCCTTGGCGATGAAGTCGGCGACGGCAGGCTCGTCTTCCACCACGAGGATTTTGGCGGGGGCAACGGCCGGCAACTCGCCCTCTCTCTCGCCCTCGCCGAGGGCTTCCACAGCCGTCGCCACGGGCAGATCCACGAAGAACCGGCACCCCTGCCCCGGCTGGCTTTCAAACGAGATGGAGCCGCCATGCTGCCGCACGATCCCCTCGGCGATGGACAACCCGAGGCCGGTGCCATCGCGTTTGGTGGTGAAGAATGGTTCAAAGACCTTGTGCTGCAGGCCCTGGGGGATGCCCGGGCCGTCGTCCGCGATCTCTACGCGGATGGTGCGCTCGTCCAACAAATAGGAGCGCACCGTAAGGTTCCCCCGTCCGTGGGCGCGGGCCATTGCCTGGTGGGCGTTGTTCACCAGGTTGAGGAACACCTGATGGAGTTGGTGGGCGTCGGCAAGGGTCTTGGGCAGATACGGGTCTAGTTCCGTCTCCACGGCGATGTTGTCCAGGTGCAGTTGGTAGGCTTTCAGTTGCAGCACCTCTTGGACTGGCGCGTTGACGTCCACCCATTCGCGGCGCGGCTCGTGCTTGCGCACCACGGAGAGCAGGCCCTGAACGATGGTGCGGGCGCGCAACGCCGCCTCGGTGATCTGGTGCAGGTCGTCTTTCAACTGGGGCGCCTGGGTATCCTCCTCCAGCATCTGGGCGTAGCCAAGAACCGTGGTCAATGGGTTGTTGAGTTCGTGCGCCACGCCCGACACCAACTCGCCGATGAGGGAGAGTTTCTCGTTCTGGACGAGCAGTTCCCGCGCGGCCTGCAACTGGCTCAGTTGCTCGGAGACCTTGTTGTACAGTTGGGCGTTCTGAATCGCTGCCGCCGCCTGGCCCGAAAGGGCCGTGAGGAAGACGTGGAGCGCGCGGTCAAACCCCCGCGCCGTGCTGGCGAAGACCGACAGGACGCCGATGATCTGATTGCCTGCGATGAGGGGAAAGCCCCAATAGGTCTGGATTCCCGCCGCGCCCATGGGTTTCAGCGCGGGCGTGTCCTGCCGTGTGGCCAGGCCCGACACCGACACGGCGCTCTGCGCTTGGAGCACCTGCTCGCCCAGGTAGTCCAGCGCCGCCCATCCGCCTGGGGTTTCCAGCAGCGCGTCCAGCCCCGATTGCTCGGCCAGCGTCTGCAAGCGCGAGCCGCTGTCCACCAGCGTAACCGCCGCGCCCACCACGCCCTCCAGGCGGCGAATGTGTTCCAGCAGGATGCGCAGCGTCGGACGCAGTTCCAGCGTGGTGGAAACAGCCGTGTCCACATCGCGGAGCGCCGTCAGCCGCGCCAGATTCTGCTCCGACTCCTCGGCAAGCCGCATGCGGACGATCCCCAGCGCCACCTCGCGGCCCGCGCTGGCCAGAATCTCCAGCCGCGACGCCGCAATAGGCTTGTCTTTGCGCAGGGCGAGGCACATCGTGCCCAGTTGACGCCCCTGGTGTAGCAGCGGGATGGAGATGGTCGCCGCGATGCCCTTGTCCTTGAGGCTTGGTGGCGCCGAAGGGCCGATGCGCACCACCTGAATCGCCTCGCCGGCGCACGCCGGTTCCGTCTTGCCCAGCAGGCGCATCAGTTCCTCGGCCTCGGCCAGGGGCATCTGGTGGGCCACGGCCACCTGCCCCGCGTCGTTGTGCCGAATGCACATGGCGCCCGCGACGGCATCCAGCAAGCGGACGGTGCGCGCCAGCACATCCGAGAGCATGGGCTTCAACTCACGGGCCTCGGCGACGATGTGGGCGACCTCGGCCAGTAGGGCGCGCTCCGCTTCCTGTCGCCGAAGCCGCGCCCGCAGGCCCAGGGCGATGGCGGCCATCGCCACAATCAGCGCGGCGCCCAAGAAGAGCGCCCACGGGAACACGGCATCCAGATTCTCAGCCTGTAACTCTTGCGCCTGGAGCAGAGCAGGCGAAAACAGCGCAAGGGACAACAGCCCCTGCGCCCATGACCGTTTTGGCCACATGGGGAACCGTAACCGAACTTTCACGTTGTCCGCCACCTCGTTGCAGAGCGCCGTCCAGCGCAGCGCCCTGTAATCGCTGGTGCGCTTATAGAATACCACGCACCCACTCACTTGGCACTCACATGGACGCCGATTGTGCCCCGTTACGTTAAGATTTGCACACGTTGACAAAGCGCCGCGCCGGTGATACCATGAAACCGGAGGCGCAAGTGTCCGATTTGGGTGAGGAATACGTCATCCCTCTGGGTGAACTCAAGTTTCGGTTCTCGCGCAGCAGCGGGCCAGGCGGCCAACACGTGAACCGCTCGGCCACGCAGGTGGAACTACTGTTTGACGTGGCCTGCTCTCCGAGCCTGACCGAGGAGCAGCGGGCACTCGTCCTGCGCCGCCTGCGCGGGTACATTGACGGCAACGGTGTGCTTCATCTGGTCTCCGGCGGCACGCGCAGCCAGATGCGCAACCGCGAGGAGGTCATCCGTCGCTTCGCGCAGATGATGGAGCGGGCGCTGCGCGTGTCAAGGCCGCGCCGTTCGACCCGCCCCTCTGCCGCTGCGCGTCAACGACGGCTGTTGGAAAAGCGTCGCCGAGCCGCAATCAAGCGCCTGCGCAGTAGGCCCGACGACGTATAACCCAAACCTGAAGACACCGACGTTACGCGCGAGGTTCAATGCATGAGTGGAAAGAAATGCCGGTTTGCGCTGCTCGTGGCGGCAATCCTTACCGGCATGGTGGTGGGCTACAGCCTGGTGGAACCCCACCTGCTGCGGGTAACTCGCCTCACGGTGAGATCTCCCGACGTGCCGCCAGCGTTTGACGGCAAGCGCATCGCGTTCCTGTCGGACATCCACCATGGCCCAGATTTCTCGCTGGGGCGGGTGAGGCAGGTGGTGAACCTCGTGAACGGCCTGCAGCCCGATATCATCTGTCTGGGCGGCGACTACGTTCACAGCGACGCCATGTACATCGCGCCAGTGTTCGCCGAACTGGCCCGGCTCCGTGCGCCGCTCGGCGTGTTCGCCGTTGCCGGCAATCACGATCACTGGGAGGGGATTGACCTGACCCGCCGGGAGATGGCGAAGGCTGGCCTTACAAACCTGGACAATCGCGCCCAATGGGTTGAAGTCGGGAGCGACCGCATCAAGATCGGCGGGGTAGGCGACCTGTGGGAGGACGAGCAAGACCTTGCTCCCACGCTGGACGGCGTAGACGAGTCCGACTTCGTCATTCTGCTGTCCCACAACCCCGACTACGCCGAGCGGATCACGACCGACAGGATTGACCTGATGATGAGCGGTCATACCCACGCCGGGCAGGTTACATTGTTCGGCCTGTGGGCGGCCTTTGTGCCCTCGGCCTACGGGCAGAAATACCGCAGCGGATTTGTTGACGCGGGGCACACGCGGGTGTATGTTACCACCGGCGTCGGCACGATCACGCCGCCCGTGCGGTTCTGCGCTCCGCCGGAGGTTGTGCTCATCACCCTGGTGCGCGAGGAGTAGGAACACGGCCTTACCCGAGGGACGCGGGGAACGCAGAAGTGGCCCCAACCCCTCTGCGCCCATGCGCCTCTGCGGTGATTCAACGCGGATGCCGTGTAAGGGAAACAGGCCGATAGGCTCCGCGAACAGGAGGAAACCGAACCCATGATACCGAACAGCACCGTATCCAGAAGGCTTCCGTCCGCCGCCGTGCGCGTCAGCCAGATTCTCATCGGTGTGGCGCTGCCCATTGCGCTCATCCTGAGCAACGTGTTCCTCATCGCCAGCGACGCCTTCATCCGCCACGAGTACGACAAGCCATCGTTCCCCGCCGACGAATACTACCCGCCCGGCGGCTACCCGTTGCCGCGGGCCGAGCGGGAGGCGCTGGCGAAACTCGGCCTGGCGTCGGTGCTGCGGCCCGACGGCATCCGTCTGCTGGAAGAGGCCCGCTTTGAGCGCACGGGCGAACCCGCGTTCAACGAGCGCGAAATCCGCCACATGCGCGATGTGAACATGCTGATTCAGCGGGTGCGGTGGGTGCTATGGATCGCGTGGGCGGTGCTGGCGGGCGAGGCGGTTCTGCTGCTGGTCGCGGGCGAGCGCCGCGCGCTGTTCCGCAGCCTGTGGGCGAGCAGCGCGGCAAGCCTGGTAGCCTTCGCCGCGCTGGGGCTGTTCATCGGCTTGGGGTTCAATGTCTTCTTCACGGCGTTTCACCGCGTGTTCTTTGAGGGCGATACGTGGCTGTTCTTATACTCGGACACGCTCATCCGCATCTATCCGACCAAGTTCTGGTTTGACGTGTCGCTGCACCTGGCGGGGATGACGGTGGCGGAGTTGGGGCTGGTGGCGGCGGGGAGCCGCTGGGCCCTGCGGCGTGCATCGGGCTAGACGACGAGGCGGCCTAGCCTCCCGCCCCGGTCGGCCAACAGGTAGCGCACCGATGAGAGCAGTTGACACCCTCCTGGCCCACGGCGAAAAGCACGCGACCCGCATCCTGGGCGCGCTGTCCGTCCTCGCGCTGGCGGCATTCCTGGCGACGATTCCCATCCCCCGCGCCGACGGGATGCTCATCGGCTCCGATGGCATCGGCTACTACATGTACGTCCGCTCCATCGCGCTGGATGGCGACATTGACTTCACCAACGAGGTGGCGCGCCTGAACGCCGCCAAGTACATAGACGTTTACCGTACCCCCACGGGACGCATCTCCAACCAGTACGCCATCGGCACGCCGATTTTGTGGCTCCCGTTCTTCGCCGTCGCGCATCTGCTTTCGCTCGCGCTGCGGGCGGTGGGCCTGCCCGTGGCCGCCGATGGGTACGGCTACATCTACCAGGCGGCGGTCTGCATCGGGAGCATCGCCTACGGCTCGTGCGCCATGCTGCTGATGCACCGGACGGCCCGCCGACTGTTCCCGAGCACGGCCCTGGCCGCGTGCGTCGCGCTCTACCTGGCGACCAACTTCGCCTACTACCTCATCGCCGAGCCTTCCATGGCGCACATGTGCTCGGCCTTTGCCACGTCGGCGCTTGTGTACCTGTGGCTGGCCCGGCGCCCGCCGATGAGCGCGGGGAGATGTTTCGCCATCGGCGTGGCCGGTGGGCTGGTGGGCCTGGTGCGGCAACCCGACGCGCTCCTCCTGCTCATGCCGATGGCCGACGCCCTGCTCGCGCGCGGGCCGGTCGCGGAGCGGGTGAAGCGGCTGGGCGCGATGGCGGCGGGATTCCTGGCCGTGTTCTTGGTGCAGATGTGGGTATGGTACATCCTGAACGGAAGCCCGTTCCTGAGCGGCTACCTACTGAAGGGCGACCAGGGGTTCGTGTGGGGGGCGCCGCGCGTGCTGGAGGCCCTGTTCTCCACGCGGCACGGCCTGTTCCTGTGGCACCCGGTGCTGTTGCTGGCGGTCGCGGGGCTGGCGCTGGTGACCCGGCAGGACGCCGCCACGGGGGCCTTGCTCCTCGCGGGGTTCGCGGGCCAGACTTACGTCATCGCGTCGTGGTCGGCGTGGTGGCAGGGCGACTCCTTCGGCGGGCGCATGTTCATGGCGACCCTGCCCATCTTCGCCATCGGCCTGGCGGCATTTCTCGAGAGCGTTCGGTCGCGGCCGAGCGTGGCGGCGACTGTGCTCGGAATCATCGCCGCCCTCGTCGTGTGGAATGCGCTGTTCATGGCGCAGTATCGGCTGGGCTACATCTCCCGCGGCGGGCCGTACACCCTGCGCGAACTCACGTGGGGAAAGGCGGAGATGGTGGGGGATATG
>JBBIHX010000167.1:0-6179 GCA_037446815.1 Caldilineae bacterium
CGAACGCCCCCGTGGGTTTTGCCCGCGGTTGGCGGGTGTGCTAGAATATGAGGAAGCCAATCGCCTCTGGTGGCATGACTATGACGGTATCCGGTGTACTCAACCGCATCACAGCCTCGGTCTCGCAAGAAGACCGCGAACTGATAGAACGCGCCTACGCGGTGGCCGAGCGCGCCCACGACGGCCAGACGCGGGCCTCGGGCGAGCCGTACATCGTGCACAGCCTCGCCGTGGCGCTGATGCTGGCCGATTTGCACCTGGATCCGAAGACCATCGCCGCGGGCCTCCTGCACGACGTGCCCGAGGACACGGCGGTAACCATTGACCAGGTGCGCGAGATGTTCGGCCCAGAAGTCGCCAGCCTGGTGGACGGCGTAACAAAACTGAGCCAGATAGACCGCATGTCCGCCGAGGGCCGCGCCAGCATAGAGGAACAGCGCGCCGAGAGCCTGCGCAAGATGTTCCTCGCCATGGTGCACGACGTGCGCGTGGTGCTCATCAAGTTGGCCGACCGCCTGCACAACATGCGCACATTAGGCGCGCTGCCCGAGGAAAAGCGCCGCCGCATCGCCCAGGAGACGCTGGACATCTTCGCCCCCCTGGCCAACCGCCTCGGCTTCTGGCAACTGAAATGGGAACTGGAGGACCTGAGTTTCCGCTACCTGGACCCCGATATGTACCACGAGATCGCCCAGCGCATCGCCGAGCGCCGTGGCGACCGCGAACGTCAGATTGCGCAAGTGGCATCCATCCTCAAGGAGCGCCTCCGCGAAGCCGGCATTGACGCCGTCGTGGATGGCCGCCCCAAGCACATCTACAGCATCTACCGCAAGATGCAGCGCAAGGGGCTGGACTTTGACCAGATATACGACGTCCAGGGCGTGCGCGTCATCGTGGACACCGTTACCGACTGCTACGCCTCGCTGGGCGTGGTCCACAGCCTGTGGACGCCCATCCCAGGCGAGTTTGACGACTACATCGCCACACCCAAGGACAACATGTACCAGTCGCTGCACACCGCCGTCGTCGGCCCCGACGGCAAGCCACTGGAGGTGCAAATCCGCACCCACGAGATGCACCGCACGGCGGAGTACGGCATCGCCGCGCACTGGCGCTACAAAGAGGGCAGCAAGCAGCGCGACATCGCCTTTGAGAAGAAGATCGCCTGGCTGCGCTCCCTCATGGAGTGGCGGCAGGAGGTGGCTTCGGCCAGCGAATTCCTGGACTCAATGAAGACCGACGTGTTCCAGGATCGCGTGTACGTCTTCACGCCGAAGGGCGAGATCATAGACCTGCCGGCGGGCTCCACGCCCATTGACTTCGCCTATCATATCCACTCGGAAATCGGCGACCGCTGTCGCGGGGCGAAGGTGAACGGGCGGCTGGTGAGCCTGGACTACCAGTTGCGCACAGGCGACCAGGTGGAAATCATCACAGCCAAGCGGGGCGGCCCCAGCCGCGACTGGCTCAATCCGCACCTGGGATATGTCAAGACCTCGCGGGCCCAGCAGAAGATTCGCCAATGGTTCAAGAAGCAGGACCGGGCCGAGAACATCGCCCAGGGCCGCGCCATCGTGGAACGCGAGTTGAAGCGGCTGGGCCTGGAAGACGTGAATCTGGAGCAGTTGGGGCGCGCGCTCCAATACGACAAGGTGGACGATTTCTTCGCCGCCGTGGGATATGGCGATGTGAGCCTTCAGAACCTGACCACCAAGGCGCTGGAGATTGAGCGCGAAGCGGTCGCGGAACTGCCCCTGCCGCCCACTGCCCCTGCCCCGCCCACCATCTCCACATCAGAGGTTACCGTTACCGGCGTGGGCAACCTGCTGACCACGCTGGCCAAGTGTTGCAATCCGCTCCCCGGCGATGAGATCGTGGGCTACATCACGCGGGGGCGCGGCGTTACCATCCACCGCAAAGACTGCCCCAACATCCTGGCCCGCACCGACCGCGAGCGCCTGATTCAGGTAGACTGGGGCGTGGCCAAGCGGCAGACGTACCCCGTCAAGATTGAGGTGAGCGCCTACGACCGTGGCGGCCTTCTCCGCGACATCGCCGCCGTCGTGGCCGACGAGAAGGCCAGCATGAGCGCCGTCAACGCCCGCACCGACAAGCGCGACAACACCGCCATCTTCACCGCCACGCTGGAGATTGAGGACATTGACCAGTTGAGCCGCATCCTGACGCGCATCTACCGCCTGCCCAACGTCCTGGAAGTGCGGCGGCAAACGCACTGACGCCCGCGAAGATCGGCCCGCGGAGCCCGCGCCTGTACCCATGGAACGCACAGGGGCGACCGTCGGGCCGCCCCTGTGATTCCCCTCGCATTGTTGGCCCGCGCGCGGGCCAGGCGTTTACGATGTCGTCTCGGCGATGCGCGGCTTCTTGTCCGAGGACCAGTAGCGCCGCACGCGGTCCGAGTACCGCTGGGTGTTCAGCCAATCCTGGAGCGCCGTGGACTTGCGCTGCTCCAGGGTCGCCTCGTCAACGGGATGGTTCGGGTCCTTCTCCAGCACCTCAAGGATGTGATACCCGAAGTCTGTCTTGACGGGGTCGCTAATCTTCCCGACTTCCAGCGAGAAGGCGGCATTCTCAAACTCGGTTACCATGACGCCCCTGCCGAACCAGCCCAGGTCGCCGCCGCTGTCCTTGTTGGTATCATCCTTGGACAACTCCTTGGCGAGCGCGGCGAAGTCCTCGCCCGCCTTCAGGCGCTCCACCACCTGCTTGGCCTCGTCTTCCGTCTCCACTAGGATGTGGCGGACGTGCACCTGCTCCTCGGTCGTCGGGACGCGCTCGGCCAGCACGGCCTGCAATTTGTCGCGCAGGAGTTGGGTCTCAAACAGCGCGCGGAACTCCTGCTCGGTGAAGCCAAACTCGTTCTGCACGTAGTCGCGCTGGCGCGTGTAGGCATTCTGGAACTCGGCCTCGGTCATGACCGTGGGCGTCGGCGCGGGTGTGGCGGTCTCGGTTACCGTCGCCGTCTCGGTAACAACGGCGGTCGGCGTCGGGGTCGGCGGGTTGCGCTCAAACCCGAACGCCTTCTCAATCTCGGCCTGCACCTCTTCGGGCGTTACGGTGATGCCCTCTTTCTTGGCCTCCTGCCGCACCAACTCGTCGTCAATCATGCTGTCCAGCACCGCCATGTCCAGGTTCATGAGTTGGCTCTTGAGTTGCTGAACCATCTGCTCGTAGTACTGGATGAAGATGGTGTCGGTGTCGTCCTTCTCGGCCTTGGCGTTGAGCCGATCCAGTTCGGTCTGGTATTGCGACAGGGACGCGCTGGTATTGGCGTGCACGTAGCGCCAGTACTTCTGGTACAGCCGCGTGGAGATGGGCACGCCGTCCACCGTGGCGATGGGCGCGTTGGGCTTGACGAGGTATTCGTAGACCGCCCCGTAGATGAGCACGCCGACGACGAGCACGGCCACCAGGGTGAGGCCGATGATGGTATTGCGCTCCCGTCGCCGCACCCGCTGGCTCTTGGCGATCTGCTTCTTGGTGAGTTGTTTCGGTTCGGCGGGCTTGACCTGCTTTGCCCTCTTTGCCATGAGTGGCCTCCCAGGGAAGGGTTCGCGCGAACGGGCGAAGCGCCCGCCGGGTTGCGCCGGTCATCGGCCTGCGCAAGCCCCCGAGCGCTTCGCGTTGCGTGTCGTCATCGGAGATGTTCAGGGCTGAACGGGATGAGCGCGAGATGCCGGGCGCGCTTGATTTCCCGTGCAACGACCCGCTGATGCCGTGCGCACGTTCCGGCGCGGCGGCGCGGCTTGATCTTGCCCCGCTCCGTCAGAAAGGCGCGGAGCGACTCCACGTCCTTGTACGTGATTCGCTTGGACGAATCGGCGCAGAACGGGCACGATGGGCCTCGCTTGCGCATGGGCTTGCGGGCGGTAAACTTCCGCCGCGGCTGTCTCTCTTCGGTCACGTTATTCTCCATTTCTTTGTTCACCCCCTAGCGTGCAGGGATAGTGCGGAATGACACACCAATGATATGCCTGAGATGGGCTGCACCCAGGGCGCGGTTACTCGCCGTCGCCGTAGAAGTCCTCCGGCGGGGCCTCAAAGCGTTCCACGGGGCCAGAGCGGTTGTCCAACATAATCATCTCCTTGGCGACTACCTCCACCATCGTCTGCTTCTGCCCCGCCTGGTCTTCCCATGTCCGGGTGCGCAGGTGGCCGTCTATGTAGATGCGGCTGCCCTTGACCAGGTGCTGCTTGCAGATTTCGGCGAGGGGTCCCCAAGCGACGATGTTGAACCACTCGGTGGCGTCGCGCCGTTCGCCATTGGATGTGATCCAGTTGCGGGTGCACGCCAAGGTAAACGTGGCGATAGGCTTGCCCGATGGCGTGTACCGCAAATCCGGATCGCGCCCCAAGTTCCCAATCAGAAGCACTTTGTTCAACCCGCGAGTCATACGCTCACCCCTTGCTCAGTGCAGAACCCAGGCTAGTTTGTAAACTGCGATCCTACTCGTCTTTGCGGACAACCAGATGCCGGATGATGTCTTCGTTGAGGCGAAGGCTTCGGTCCAACTCGCCGAGGCCGTTGCCATCCATCTGGATGAGCATGAAGACGTAGTAGCCTTCGGCGAACCTGCGGATGGGATAAGCGAGGCGACGCCTTCCCCAGACATCAGTGCGGGTAACCTCGCCGCCGACGGCTTTGACATAGCCGGCAACCTTGTCGGTTACGGCCGCAAAGCCTTCGTCATCCTTGTCGGGGCGGACCACGAAGGTCAACTCGTATTCGCGCATCACGGCAATTCCTCCTTTCCACGGGATTGCCCCAGGTCCATGCGCCTGGGGCGAAAAGGCAAAAGCGCGGCCTGATGTTCGCCGCGCTTCCGGCGCGATGCCCTACTATACTACGATGGGCGGGTTTTGGCAAAAAATGGGCCAGCGGTCAGCGATCAGCAAACAGCGATCAGCCATCAGCCACCAAACGGGCAGCCCGGCCGGCGCCCGACATACCGCACCCATACACCGCTGACGGCTGAACGCTGATGGCTGATTGCTGCCGGCCAACGGCTCTCACACCGCAAACCGGAAATGGATGATATCCCCATCCTGCACGATGTAGTCGCGCCCTTCCAGCCGCAACAGCCCCCGGCTTCGGGCCTCCGCGAACGTCCCCGCCCGCATCAGGTCCGCGTAGGAGACAACCTCGGCGCGGATGAACCCCCGCTCCATGTCGGTGTGAATCTTGCCGGCGGCCACGGGCGCGGGCGTCCCCTCCCGCACGGGCCAGGCGCGCACCTCGTGCCCGCCTGTGGTGGTGAAAAACGTGATGAGGCGCAGCAGGCGATACGCGGCGCGGGCCAGGGCCGCCAGCCCCGACTCGGCCAGCCCCAGTTCGGCGCGGTAGGCGGCGGCGTCCTCCGGCGGCCATTCGGCCAGGGCGGCCTCCAACTCCGCGCAGATGACCACCACCTCGGCGCCGTCCTGCGCGGCGGCCTCACGCACGGCCTCGGCCAGCGGCCCACCCGCCGGACAATCGCCCTCGCCCACGTTGGCAACGTATACGCGGGGCTTGGCGCTCAACAGGTTCAGGTCGCGGAAGAACTCCTCTTCCCTGGCCTCCACCTCCAGCGTTCGGGCCGGCTTGCCCGCGCCCAGGTGCGCGATGGCCCGCTCGTACAAGGCAATGGGCACGGCGAAGTCCTTGGGCCGGCCCTTGGATGCCTGCCGGGCCTGCTCCAGCCGCCGCTCTACCGTCGCCAGGTCGGCCAGCATGAGTTCGGTGTCAATCACCTGGATGTCGGACCAGGGGTCCAGCCCCGGGCTGACGTGCGGGATGTCGGGGTTCTGGAAGCAGCGGACGACCAGGGCGATGGCGTCCACGTTGCGGATGTGGCCCAGGAACTGGTTGCCCAGCCCCTCGCCCTTGCTGGCGCCCTTGACCAGGCCCGCGATGTCCACGAATTCCACTGTGGCGGGGACGACGCGCTCGGGCTTGACGATGGCGGCGATGTCGGCCAGGCGCGGGTCGGGCACCTCGGCGATGCCGATGTTGGGGTCAATGGTGGTGAACGGGTAACTGGCCACCGCCGCGCCCGCGCGGGTGAGCGCGTTGAACAGGGTGGATTTGCCCACGTTGGGCAACCCGACGATTCCAACCTGGAGGGTCATATTGTGCCTCCCTTCTATGTGTGTCGGCGGTTCTGTAGGGGCGACGCATG
>JBBIHX010000168.1:0-6093 GCA_037446815.1 Caldilineae bacterium
CACTGACCATAACGGTCAAGTTAGTGGGCGCACCGCATAGCAACGTGCAAGTATATGCATAACGCCCCCTGTGTCAAATTGAGCCGGCGCTTTGCAATCTGCCGCCACCTGTGGTAAAACAGGGCCAACAATCACGAACCGTTGCCTGGAAGGAGTGGGACATGCCCGAACGCATCACGCCGCGCTTGCCCAGGGGGATGCGCGACATCCTGCCGGAGAAGATGATCCTCCGCAACTACGTCATGGACACCATCCGAACCGTGTTTGAGCAGTTCGGGTTTGAGCCACTGCACACGCCCGCCGTGGAACTGGCCGAAACCCTCATGGGCAAGTACGGCCCCGATGCCGAGCGGCTCATCTACGACGTGCGCCAGCGCCAGGGGCACGAGGATCTGGCGCTTCGGTACGACCTGTCGGTGCCGCTCAGCCGCGTCGTCGCCATGAACCCCGACCTCCTACTGCCCTTCAAGCGCTACCAGATCGCGCCCGTCTGGCGGGCCGAACGCCCCCAGAAGGGCCGCTATCGGGAGTTCTACCAGTGCGACGCCGACATCGTGGGGTCCGCCAGCATGTTGGCCGACGCCGAAATCATCGCGGTCATCTACACGGTCCTGGAGCGCCTGGGCTTCCGCCGCTACACGACGCGCATCAACAACCGCAAGGTCCTCACCGGCATCGGCATCTACTCGGGCGTGGAGGGCGAGGCCCTGGGCCAACTCTATCGCTCCATTGACAAACTGGACCGCATCGGCATGGATGGCGTCCGCGACGAACTGCGGGCCGGGGGCATCGCCGAGGATGTCGTCGCCCGCATGGTGGACCTGCTCCAGATACGCGGCTCCACGTCCACGATCATCCCCGAGATGGCGCAACGCCTGGCCGGCATTCCCATCGCCGAGGAGGGCCTGGCCGAACTGCGCGATCTCGTATCGTACCTCGGCGCCATGGGCGTGCCCGAAACCGCATACCAGATTGATTTCGCCATGGTGCGCGGCCTGGACTACTACACCGGCCCCATTTACGAGACCGTCGTGGAAGAGCCGAAGATCGGCAGCATCACCGGTGGGGGACGGTACGATCGCCTGATAGAAATGTTCTCCGAGAGGGGCTATCCGGCCACCGGCACGACCATCGGGATTGAGCGCATCATTGACGTGATGGATGAACTGGGCATGTTCCCGCAGTCCCTTCGGCGCACGCTGGTGGAGGTGCTGGTGCTCCAGTTTGACCCGGCGCTCCTGGCGCAGACGCTCCAACTTGCCCGAGACCTGCGCGAACAGGGCCTGCGCGTGGAAGTGTACTTTGAGCCCGACTCGGTGAAGAAGCAGTTCCGGTACGCCAGCCGCAAGGGCATCCCGTTCGCCGCCATCCTGGGCCCCGACGAGGCAGCCCAGGGCCAGGTTACCATCAAGAACCTGGACTTGGGCGAACAGCGCACCGTGCCTCAGTCCGAGGCAGCGCAGGCAATCCGTACCTGGAGCGGGGGAGCGTAACCCATCGGCGTGCGAAGGCGGGACGGGGCTACCGAGAACCCGTCCCGCCAACACGCGCCGATTGCCAATGCGCGGCTCACTTCACCGTCGTAACGACCTCGTCTAGTCCCCTGCGCGGGGTGTGCGCGCCGCCTTCCTTCGCAGGGTAGCCGATGGGCACAATGGCCACCGGCCGCAGCACCGCCGGCAGCCGCAGCACCGCGGCCGCCTGCTCCTCGTCAAAGGCCCCCACCCAGCACGCGCCGAGGCCCATGTCCACGGCGGCCAGCAGGATGTACGTCGTCGCGATGGCCGTGTCTTGGATGCAGTACAGATCGCGCCCGCGGCTCCCGTAGCGGGCGGACGACCGCGCCGCGTCGGCGCAGACCACGATGACCACCGGCGCTTCGGCTACGAACGTCTGATCAAACGCCGCCGCCGCAAGCCCGTCCTTCACGTCCTGCGACCAGACCACGTAGAAATGCCACGGCTGCCGATTGCCGGCCGACGGCGCGCGGATGGCCGCCTCCAGCAACTTCTGCACCTGCGCCTCTTTCACCGGCTTGTCCTGCCGAAACTGGCGCACGCTGCGCCGAGCATGGATGACGTCCCAGAACTCCATGAGCCCTACCTCTCCAGTTGTAGATTCCAGCCGCGCACGCTTTCCAGGAGCGCGTAGTCGGTCAAGTCCAATTTGAGGGGCGTGATGGACACGTAGCCGTGCTTGATGGCCCAGAAGTCCGTCCCCTCCAGCGGTTCGCCATCGGGCGGGTCGCCGCCGATCCAGTAGTAACTCTCGCCGCGGGGGTCTTTGCGCTCAATGAGCACATCCTTGTACACCCTACGCCCCAGACGGGTTACCAGCACGCCCTTCAGCGCGTCGTAGGGAAGCGCGGGCACGTTCACGTTGAGCAGCGTCCCCGCCGGAAGGCCGCGAGCCAGCACCTCGCGAGCCACCTGCTCCACGACCCGCGCCGCCGGCCCGAAGTCCCACCCCTCCCAGCCATCCACCGAGGCGGCAATGGCCGGAATGCCGGAGACCACGCCTTCCATGGCCGCGGCCACCGTGCCCGAGTACGTTACGTCCTCGCCCATGTTCGGCCCTTTGTTGATGCCCGAGACCACCAGATCGGGCCGCCTGTCCAGGATGCCCAACAGGGCCAGCGCCACGCAGTCCGACGGCGAGCCGGTGGTAACCCACGCCTCCGAGCCGTCGGCCAGCGCGCCGCGCCGCACCCGCATGGGCTTGTGCATCGTCTTGGTGTGGCCGGCCGCCGACCAACTGTGGGCCGGCGCGAACACCGCCACCTCGCCCAGCCACCCCAGCGTCTGCTTCAGCGCCACCAGCCCGGGCGAATCTATGCCGTCGTCGTTGGTGATGAGGATGAGGGACATGCTGCCTCTCCTACACGATGAGATTCCACGCGCGTCGGTCGTGCCACGCCACCGGCGCGACCGGAGTGCTCACGGAACTCTTCTTCTCCGGCTTGGGCCGGTGAATCACCTGCGCGTGCACCTTCTCGCTCTCGGTGGTATTCCCCGCCGAATCATAGGCCACGGCGTGAATCGTGTGCGTCTCCGTGTACCCGTGCGTGTCGGAGATGATGCTCATCCCGTTGGCCCACACCTGTATCAGGCGACCGTTCTCATCGGCGATGACCTCGGTTACCGTGATGACGCCCTCCGTAACCACGCCATCGGGGCCGGTAATCGGGCCGGTCGTCGTGATGACCGTCCCGGGAATGGGAATCGTGTCCGACATGACAATCGTCCACTTCAGGCTATACGGCGCCACCGTGGTGAACCCCACCGACTGCCCGTCCACGAAGAACTCCACCCGATCCATGGACAGGTTGTCGCGGACATCCGCCTGGATGTTGATGTAGTCGTCCTGCTCCTTGATGTAGACCCTACCCTCATCGGGATTGATGATTTGAATCTTGGGCGGCTGGTTGTCCACATTCACTTGGATTGCGGTCTGGCGCACGCTCTGATCCTGGCGGACGACGGTCAGTTGCAGCGTGTACAGGCCGTCCAGTTGGCTCACGTCCCAGTACTCCAGCGGGCCGTTGCTGACCTGGTTGTAGTGCTCGCCGCCGACTTGGCTCCAGGCCGAGGGATTCAACCCCTGGCCGTATTCCAGCCGCCAGTAGTGGAAGTTATCGGAGCGCGCGTTGCCCATGATGACCACGCCGCCCCGCACGTAGGAATAGGGCGCGGGCGAGATGATGGCCACGTCGCCCTGGGCAGGCCCCGGGCCGAACATGTCGTCGTACTCCGTCGGCGGCTGCGGGATGCCCTGCTCGCGCACCCAGTCGGCGGCGCGCGGCGGGTAAATCTCGTACACCCGCGACTCCACTAACTCCGGCGGCGTGTACACCGTCGCCAACTTGCCCGTGAGTTTGTTGATTTTGAACTCGCGGTGCATGTCGCACGGCTGGGTCGGCTCGGTTCCGGCGATGAAGATTTCCTTCACCGGGCTTGGGCAGTGCTCCGTCGGCAGCAGGCCCGACAGCGGGCACACGTACACCTCAATGATTCCCGGCGGCCGCTTGAACTCCATCACCGGCAGATTCTCGTGCACCTTCTCCATGAAGTCGTGCCAGATGGGCCCGACCGCCCGGCTTGCCGGGATGCGGCCCATCGGCTCGTAGTCGGTGTTGCCGCACCACACGCCGGTAACCACCTGCGGCGTGTAGCCGATAATCCAGTCGTCGCGGAAGTCGTTGGTGGTGCCGGTCTTCACCCCCGCCGGGCGGCTGAGTTTCAGCGGGCTATCGGGGCCGAAGGCCGCCGCCCGCGCGTTGTTGTCCGACATCATGTCCTGCATCAGGTAGGCCAACTGCGGACTGAGCACCTCGCGGGTCTCCGGCTGCTTGAACTGCTTGAGCACCTTGCCATCGCGGTCGGTAACCAGCAGGATCGCCACCGGGTCCAACTGCCGGAACCCGGGCCGCAGGCGGCTGGGCGGGATCGGCTGGCCGGCCATGACGCCGTTGTTCGCGAACACGCTGTAGGCATAGGTCATGTCCAGGAGCGTAACCTCGCCGCCGCCCAGCGTCAGGCTCAGGCCGTAGAAATCCTTGGTCAGCGTGTTGATGCCCATCTGGTGCGCCGTGTTGATGACGTTCTTCACGCCGACCTTGCTCAGCATCTCCACGGCGGGGATATTCAGCGAGCGCGCCAGGGCCAGCCGCATCCGCTGGGGCCCGCGATAGTTGAGGCCGTAGTTCTCGGGCACATACGGCGGGTTGGGGTAGTCGTCAAACGCCTGGCGCACGTCCAGGAGCATGGTCGCGGGCGTGTACCCCTGGGCCAACGCAGTAACGTAGGTGAACGGCTTGAACGATGACCCGGGCTGCCGCTCCGACAGCGCCACGTTCACCTGGCCCTTGATAGTCGTGCTGAAGTAGTCCAGCGACCCCACCATGGTCAGAATCTCACCGGTGTTGGGGCGGATGGCGACGACGGCGGCGTTGTTGATGTCCCAGTTCTCGGCGCGCAGTTTGGCGATTTGGTCGCGGGCCAACTGCTCGGCCAACTTCTGCATGTCGTAGTCCAGCGTGGTGTAAACCTTCAGCCCGCCCCGATACACCATGTCCGCGCCGAATTCGTCCACCAGGAGTTGGCGCACGTACATGGAGAAGTGCGGCGCCTCTATGTCAAATCGCTGCTGCTCCGCGATTTGCAGCGGGGTGTACTTGGCCTCCACGGCCTGCTCCTCGGTGATGTACCCCTCGCGGAGCATCTGATCCAGCACCAGGTGTTGGCGCTCCTTGGCCTTGTCCGGGTTGTCAATGGGGTTCATCCCGGGATATTGCGGAATGGCGGCAAGCATGGCGCACTCGGCCAGGTTCAGGTCGCGCACGCTCTTGCCGAAGTAGGTCTGCGCCGCTGCCTCCACGCCGTAGGCCAGGTTGCCGTAGAAGTTGTTGTTCAGGTACCATTCCAGAATCTTGTCCTTGCCCTCGCGCCCGGGATAGCGCCGCGAAATCTCCAGCGCCAGAATCGCCTCTTTAATCTTGCGCTCGTAGGAGATTTTGTAGCGCTCCTCGGGCGGGATGAGGACGTTCTTGACCAGTTGCATGGTGATGGAACTGGCGCCTTGAATCTGCTCGCCCCGCAGGTTGGACAGCGCCGCGCGCGCGATGCCGCGAAGGTCCACGCCCGGGTTCGCGTAGAACGACTTGTCCTCAATGGCAATGGTGGCCTGGCGCAGGTAGAGCGGAATCTGATCCAGCGGGATGTACGTGCGGTCTCCCCACTTGGGGTCAAAAATCTCGTACAGCAGGTACTGGCCCGTGCGGTCGTATATCTTCGTCGTCTCAAAGTCCTGCTCGGCGATCTCAATCGCGCTGGGGTCGGGCAATTCCTGCGCGAAGTAGGCGTACACGCCCACCACGGCGGCCACGCCCGTGAGGGCGAGCGCCAGGATTCCGCCCAGCATCAGGGCAACAAACGCCAGCGCCCCCTTGGCAAAGATGCTCATCCCGCCGTTCTTTCGGGCGCGACGGCGGATCAAGACCTGCTTCGTAGACCGTCTCATCTCTTCTTCAAGCCTGTGGATTCGGGGTATGGTGTGGATTCTATACTATCAGAAAAGGGTATGCGGGGCAAATGG
>JBBIHX010000169.1:0-3586 GCA_037446815.1 Caldilineae bacterium
CACCCCAGCCCTCTCCCGATGGGCGAGGGAGCGTTGCCCTCACCCCAGCCCTCTCGCGACGGGATTGGCCAAACACACTTGGAACCGAATCGGGTAGGTGATTCGGTTCCATCTTGTGTTGGTGAACCGCATGTACACTCTCTTCATGTGTCATTGCGAGCGAAGCGAAGCAATCCCACGCCCTGGAGATTGCTTCGGGCGCTCCGCGCCCTCGCAATGACAGCCACCAACAGACTCTGAAACCGAGTCGGTCGCGTGCTCCGCTGTACGCGGGCCGCAATATGTGGCATAATGTGAGCGCGGGTTCCGTCTGTACGTTTAGACAAGGAGGGCATGATGTCTGAGCAGTCGCGGCCGCATGACGAGAAAGAGGAAGAGAAGCGCCACGAGAAGGAGGACGAGAAGCGGGAAGAGAAGAGCGCGGAGGAGAAGTGGCAGCGCGACCCTCTGGGAACGCTCATTTGGGCGGGGATCCTCATCTGGGCAGGCGTGGTCCTGCTGGCCAGCAACTTGGGCTATCTGGACACGTGGGCCACGCAACTCGGCGTGCCCGATTTGACCGCGTGGAACTTCGTGTTTCTGGGCGCGGCGCTGCTGCTGGTGCTGGAGATTGTGCTGCGCCTGGCTATCCCCGCCTACCGACGCCCTGTCGTGGGCACGGCGATCTTCGCGCTCATTCTGTTTGGCATCGGCCTGGGCGACCGATTCGGGTGGGAACTCATCTGGCCGGCGATTCTCATCATCTTGGGCCTGTCCATTCTCTTGCGGGGGTTCACCCGGCGGCGGTAGGCGCTACAGCCGCCCCAGGTTGAACGTCATGAACTCGTCCCACAGGTAGCGCAGGGGCGTGTGCCAACGGTCGCGCCCAATGCAGCGGTAGTACGGCGGGCGCACCGCTAGGATGAGGTCGCCGATGCGGTAACGCGCCAGGATGGGCGTGGACACCACCAGGCTGCCCATTTCGCCCGGGCGCATCTCGTGGAGCATCTTCACCCCCGCGCGCGTCTGCACCTCAAAGAAGAACAGGTCGTAATTGGGAACCCAGGCGCGTTTTTCGTCCATCTGCTGGCCGAACATCCCCTCCGTCGCGCCGTAGATTTCGCGGATGGCAACGCGGCCGTACAGGGCCGTGAGCGATGGCTCCAGGCGCGTGTTGATGCCCGGCACGGAGCCCAGGGTCATGATTTGCGTCTTCCACAGGTCTTTGGGGTAGACGCCGCGCTTCCTCTTGAGGTATCGCGCGAACTTCACGGCCGTCGGCGCGACGCCACCCACAAGTGTAACGTTCAGGTCTTTGCACTTCTGATAGGCCAGTTCAAACCGCGCTTCCCAGTCTCGGAGGGTCTTGCCGCCGCCGAGGGCGTCAATCTCGGGCTGGGATGGCACCGAGCGGATGGGCGTGCGCTCCGAGACGTACTTGGCGTAGATGCCGGAACTGTAGCCATACTCCACTTCGCGATCGCCGACCTTCACCGTGCCTACCACCGAGGGGAAGTTGAGGTTCAGGTTCACGCCCTGGAACAGGTCAAAGCGGCGGGTAGAAAGGACGTAATTGAGCATGGCGCGGCCCGCGCTGACGCGCATCTTCAGGTCGGTGGCGGTCATTGGGATGAACTTGGAGTCGCCGGTGGTGCCGCGGGTGATGGCCCAGCCGACCGGCGGTTCGGTGAGGAGGAGGCCCACATCGCCGGCCATCACGCGGTCAATGAGGGGCTTGTAGTCCTCGGAGGTCATGATGGGGAAGGCGCGGCGGAAGTCGTCTAGAGAGCCGATGTGCTGCGCGCCGTGTTGTTGGCCGTAGGTGGTGGCGGCGTAGATTTGCAGGTAGCGGTGAAGGACGGCGTCCTGAGCCCGGGCGGGGTCGGCGACGGCATCGTGCCAGGGCTGCACCTGGGCATGGAGCAGGGTGAGCATTTGCTGGGGGTCGGGTGTTGCCATAGGGCCTCCTGCCGATGGGATGTAGCCCGCACTGTGGGATACTCTAGCACAAGCCCGCCGTGAGCGCAAACAGGCTCACCGAAGGATCAGCGCGCCCGAAGCCATCTCCAGGGCGCAAGGTGGATCCGCTTCGCTTACAGGGATGGTGGGGCGACAACGTGCGACGCACCGCCGAGGTGCCTCGCACGTGGCCCTTCCCGCGCGGGGCCGCCCCCCCGCGCTGAGGGAGCGAAGCGCCTTCGGGGCGGCCTGTTCTCTATTCGCGTGGATTCGTGGCATTCGCGGATAGGGTCGGGGACTGTTTCGCTCCGCTCGCAATTCAGGCAGAAGGACGCCGGTTGACCGCGGGGCCCGTGGCGGGTAAAATGGCACACCATCGCGGCGAGGCCGCTTGACTCAGCCAGCATAGAGGATGCCATGTCCGCCAGCGCCACAAGCGTATCCGAGACAAGTCGCGTTTCCCTGCGGCGCATTGCCGCGACGTGGTGGCCGTTGGCGGCGTCGTGGTTGCTCATGAGTCTGGAGGGGCCTGCGCTCAGCGCCTTCGTGGCCCGCCTGGCGCATCCCGAAATCCATCTGGCGGCTTACGGGAGCGTCGTCTTCCCCCTGGCGCTCATCATTGAATCCCCCATCATCATGCTGTTGGCCGCTTCTACGGCGTTGAGCCGAGATTGGGCTTCGTTCGCCAAAGTGCGGCGCTTCATGATGCGCACGTCGGCGATCTTGACGGCGCTGCACGCGCTGGTGGCGTTCACGCCGCTGTACTACGTGGTGGTGCAAGGGCTCATCGGCGCGCCCGAGGAGGTCATCGGGCCAGCCAGACTCGGGCTCCGCATCATGCTGCCGTGGACGTGGTCTATCGCATACCGGCGGTTCCATCAGGGCGTGCTCATCCGATTCGGCCGATCGCGCTCGGTGAGCGTGGGCACGCTGATTCGGCTGCTGGCGGATTTGGCGGTGCTGGCGTGCGGATTTGCCATCGGGACGTTGCCCGGCACGGTTGTGGCGACGGGGGCGGTGGCAGCGGGCGTCGTGAGCGAGGCTGCTTTCATCGGGCTTCGGGCGCGCCCCATCGTCAACGGCGCGCTGCGCCAAGCCCCGCCTGTGGAACCCGCGCTGACCTGGCGAGCGTTCTTCGCCTTCTATGTTCCCCTGGCGATGACGTCGTTGCTGTCGCTGTTGATGCAGCCCATCGGCGCGGCGGGCCTGAGCCGCATGCCCGATGCGCTCTCATCGCTGGCGGCCTGGCCGGTGGTGTCGGGTTTGGTGTTCATGCTGCGCAGCGTGGGGATGGCATACAACGAGGTGGTGGTGGCCTTGCTGGATGAGCGGGGCGCATGGCGGAACCTGCGGCGCTTCGCCGTGATTCTGGCGATTGCTCTCGGCGGGCTGCTCCTGGTTCTGGCTGCGACGCCGCTGGCGAAGTTGTGGTTTCAAACGGTGTCGGGGTTGAGTCCAACGCTGAGCGATTTGGCGAAGCGCGCCATCTGGTATGCGCTGCCGCTTCCCGCGCTCACGGCGGTGTACAGTTGGTACCAGGGCGTGCTGGTGCATAGCCGACATACGCGAGGCATCACCGAGGCGGTGGTCATCTTTCTGCTGGTTACCAGTGGGCTCATGGCGGCGGGAGTGGCATGGGGCAAGGCGA
>JBBIHX010000169.1:3686-6089 GCA_037446815.1 Caldilineae bacterium
GCTTGACGCCTGGCGCGGTTACCGTAGAATGTCCCCGTAACTGAGGAGCGTAACCATGGGCGGAACCCCGAGGATTTCCCCATTCTCCAGGCGCTGGTGGACGCGCCGCCGCACCATTGCTGCCATCGTCTTGCTGGCGGCGCTCCTGCGGCTGTGGGCCGCATGGCAATTGCCGGTGGACTACGACGAGCCGGTGTACATCAAGGTGGCGTTTGACTATGCAGCGGCGATCCGCGCGGGCGACTGGAGCGCGGTCATAGACTACGCGGGCAACCGCGAGCACCCGCCGTTGGTGAAACTCCTGTACGGCGCGGGCGTGCTTGCCCTGGGGGAGGGGGCCACATGGGACGGCGCGCTGCTGATGGGGCGGCTCATCTCGGCCCTGTTCGGAACGCTGGCGGTGCTCCTGCTGTCCCTGGCTGACCCGCTGGCGGGCGCGATGCTGGCGGTGGATACGCTGGCGGTGAAGTACACGAGCCAGGCGTACTTGGAGGCGCTGCCTTCGTTCGCGTGCATCGCGGCGGTGTTGGCACTGCGCCGCTCCGCCGGACGCGATCGGTATCTGTACCTGTCGGCGGCGGCTTTGGGACTTGCGCTGGCGGGCAAACTCTCGTATGCGCCCGTGGTGTTCGCCATCGGGTACATTGTGTTGTGGGAGAGGCAGTCGAGCCGCTCGGACCTTGTGCCGTATCTGGCGCTGGCCGCTGCCGTGTTCCTCTTGCTCAACCCCACGCTGTGGCATGAGCCGCTGTCGCGCCTGGCGGAAGCCCTCACGTATCATGCCCAGTACTCGCGCAGCACCCACGTGCAGCAAATCGGCTATCCCTGGTTTCAGCCCATCCTGTGGGTTGCGTTCTCGGTTCCCTGGCATCCGGAGGTCTTCTTCTACGGCGGGTTTGACGGGCTGTTCTTCCTGCTGGCTGTCGGCGGGGCGTGGTGGCAGTGGCGCGAGCGGCGCTGGGCGGTGGTGTGGGCCGCGACGTCCATGCTGGCGCTGCTCGCCTGGCCGACGAAGTGGCCGCAGTACGCGCTCGTCGTCGTACCGGCGCTGTGCCTGATGGCGGCGGGGACGGCGCGACGTGCCTATCGGTGGGCCGCCGAACAGGAGACGTACTGGGAGTGGCTGCGCCAGATGGTGCCCATACCGCCGAGGGCCTTCTGGGTCGGGTTGGGGCTGGTCGCGCTGGCGTTTGTCGGCCTGTACGTGGCGGCGGGGGTGCAGACGGCGCTGGAGCAACGCCACTGGAGCCACATTACCAGCGCCAACACGCCCTTGCCCGCCAACGCCGTGCGCGATATCGCCACCCTGCCGGACGGGCGCGTGGCGCTGGGGACGAGCGCGGGGGGCGTGGTCTGGTCTCCCCCAACCGCGAGCGGGCCGGAATCGTGGGCGGTGTTCACCCGCGAGAACTCGGGCTTGCCCGACAATGATGTGCTGGCGGTGGCCGGGGACCCATCGGGCGCCGTGTGGTTCGGGACGGCGTCGGGGCTGGCGCGCTATGCAGGCGGCCAATGGCAGGTTTTTCGCGCTTCCGACATGGGCGTGGGCAGCGACCGCGTGCTCGCGCTTGCCGTGGGGCCAGACGGGGTGCTGTGGGCAGGGACGCAGAAGGGCGCGGCGGCCTTTGACGGTGCGACGTGGACGCCGCTCGCGCCGGAGTCGGGCCTCGCCGATGCGCTGGTGCTGTCTATCGCCGCGGAGCCGACGGGGAGGGCGGTGTGGTTCGGGACGGCGAGCGGCGCCGCGCGACTGGACGTGGGCACGGGCGGGTGGACGCGCTTCACGCCTGAGAATTCGCCGATCGGCGTGGGCGGCGTGGCGGATCTGCTGGTGGACTCGGCCGGGCGCGTGTGGGCGGCGACGTTGGGCGGGGGGCTGGGCGTGTGGGATGGCGAGGCTTGGCGCGTGTTCAACGTGAGCAACTCGCGCATTCCGTCCAACACGGTGCAGGAGGTTCTTGAGGATGAGGCCGGCGTGCTGTGGGTGGGGTTCTCGTGGCCGACGGAGTTCGGCGGGGCGCTGGCGTCGTTTGACGGGCACTCGTGGAGGCGGTACGTGGCCGGACGCGCGGGGTTTTCCGGCGGAGAGGCGCTGGCCATCGCGCAGGACGCGCTGGGGCGCATCTGGGTCGGGACGCAGTCCGCGGGCGTGGATGTGTATAGCCGGTGAGCGGCGCGAGGGGCACAGTTCCCGCGCCGCGCCTCAATCTCGGAGGGTTGTATCCGCGGATGACACGGATTTGCACGAAATGGGGTTGGTGTGAGGTAGTGGCCTCGCACGTATCGGTTTCGTGTTGTGTTGGTCAGTCCGCGCGTTGCCTCTCCCTATGCCGCGCTGAGCCGAACGTGAAGCCTCTCGGTTGCCGAGATTCTTCGCGGCTTCGCCGCTCAGAATGACAGTTC
>JBBIHX010000170.1:0-6076 GCA_037446815.1 Caldilineae bacterium
GGTGAACCGTAGGCGCACTCTCCTCGTGTGTCATTGCGAGCGAAGCGAAGCAATCCCACGCCCCGGAGATTGCTTCGGGCGCTTCGCGCCCTCGCAATGACAGCCACCAACAGACTTTGGAACCGAATCGATCCACGCGCGCCTTGCGCCCCGCCCCCGATTCTGCTACAATAGGCTAAACTCCGGGGAGGTGTTCTCCATGGAATCCCTCAAAGCCCGCATCCTTGCGGAAGGCCGCAACATGGGCCGAGGCATCCTGAAGGTGGACAGTTTCGTCAACCATCAGGTGGACGCCGCCCTCATGTACGAGGCCGGCCAGGCCCTGGCCCATCGGTTCGCCAATCTCGGCGTTACCAAAGTCCTCACGGCCGAGATTTCGGGCATCGCCCCCGCCCTGATGACGGCGCTGGCCCTGGGCGTGCCCATCGTCTACGCCCGCAAGACCAAGCCCATCACCATGCCCGAGCGCATCTACATCCGCACCGCGCCGTCGCACACCAAGGGGCATGAGGTCGCCCTGATGGTCTCGCCCGAATTCCTCGGCCCGGGCGACCGCGTCCTCATCGTGGACGACTTCCTCGCCACCGGCAAGACCATTGACGCGCTGGTGCAGATCGTCAAAGACGCCGGCGCCGAACTGGTGGGCATCGGCGCGGTGATTGAGAAAACCTTTGAGGGCGGACGGGCCGTCCTGGAGCACCACGGCGTGCCCATCTACGCCCTCGTTACCATCACCAGCATGGAAAACGGCAAGATCACCTTTGCCGACGGAGCGGAGCGGTGAGCAGCGGAGAAACCATCGTCGTGCTGGATTTCGGCTCGCAGTACGCGCAACTCATCGTGCGCCGCGTGCGCGAACAGCACGTGTACTCCGTCCTTGTGCCCCACGACGCGCCCGAGGACGAGGTCATGGCGCTATCGCCGGTCGGGTTCATCCTATCCGGCGGCCCCGCCAGCGTGTACGACGAGGGCGCGCCGCAACTGCCCGCCTACGTCCTGCGCAGCGGCCTGCCGGTGCTCGGCATCTGCTACGGCATGCAACTCCTGGCCCATGCCCTGGGCGGACGCGTCGCCCCATCCCAGCGCCGGGAATACGGCCCCGCCGAACTCTACATCAACGACCTGGAATCGCCCCTGTGGACGGGCTTGCCCTTCTCGTTCCAAGTCTGGATGAGCCACGGCGATGCCATCGCCGAACTCCCGCCTGGGTTCCAGACGCTGGCATCCACCGACAACTCGCCCATCGCCGCCATGGGCCACCCGGAGCGCCGCATCTACGGCGTTCAATTCCACCCCGAAGTCGCCCACACGCCCCTGGGCAAGGACATCCTCCGCAACTTCCTGTACGGCGTCTGCGGTTGCCTGGGCGCGTGGACGCCGGAATCGTTCATCGCGTCGGCGGTTGCATCCATCCGCCAGCAGGTGGGCGATGGGCGCGTCCTTGGGGCGCTGTCGGGCGGCGTGGACTCCACCGTCGCGGCCACCCTCGTCCAGCGCGCCATCGGCGACCGCCTGACCTGCATCTTCGTGGATCATGGCCTGCTCCGCGAGGGCGAGGCCGAGGCCACCCTTCGGGTGTTGCGTGAGCGCGTCGGACTGAACGTCATCGCCGTGGACGCATCGGCCCGCTTCTTGGCCGCCCTCGCCGGCGTTACCGACCCCGAGGCCAAGCGCCGCATCATCGGCGAGACCTTCATCCGCGTCTTTGAGGACAAGGCCGCCGAGATAGGGCAGGCGCGTTTCCTGCTCCAGGGCACCCTGTACCCCGATGTCATTGAGAGCACGACCCGCGACACCAAGGCCGCCGCCCGCATCAAGACGCACCACAACGTCGGCGGCCTGCCTGCCGACCTGCGGTTTGAACTCGTAGAGCCGCTGAAATACCTGTTCAAGGACGAGGTGCGCGAGGTTGGGCTGGCGCTCGGGCTGCCGCCGGAGATCGTGCACAAGCAGCCGTTCCCCGGGCCTGGGCTGGCCGTCCGCATCATCGGCGAGGTTACCGCCGAGCGCCTGGCCACCCTGCGCAAAGCCGACGCCATTGTGCGCGAGGAGATTGAGGCCGCCGGACTGGGCCGCGAGGTGTGGCAGTACTTCGCCGTCCTCACGCCGGTGCGCTCCGTGGGCGTCATGGGCGACGGCCGCACGTACCTCAACACCGTGGCCGTGCGCGCCGTCTCCAGCGTGGACGGCATGACCGCCGACTGGGCGCGCCTGCCCTACGCCGTCCTGGCGCGCATTTCCAACCGCATCGTCAACGAGGTGCCCGGCGTGAACCGCGTGGTGTACGACATATCCAGCAAACCGCCGGCAACGATAGAATGGGAGTGAGCGTCAACATGATACGCATCGTGCACTTCGCCGATTTCCACCTGGGGATGGAATCCTACGGGCGCTTGGATGCCGCCACGGGCCTGCCGGGCCGCGTCGTGGACTTCCTGGCGGCGCTGGACGCCATGGTGGAATTCGTGCTGGCGAACGACATCCACCTGGTCATCTTCGCGGGCGACGCCTACAAGACCCGCGACCCCAATCCCACCTATCAACGCGAGTTCAACACGCGCATCCTCAAGATGGCGCGGGCGGGGATTCCGGTTGTCCTCATCGTGGGCAATCACGACCTGGCCCCCGCCGAGGGCCGCGCCAGCACACTGGATGTGTTCACCACCTTCAACGCCGAGAACGTGTACGTGGGCCGCACCATGGCCACGCTCCGAATCCAAACCAAGGGCGGCCCTGTGCAGGTGGTAACGTTGCCCTGGGTTCAGCGCAGCCGCTTCCTCGCCCGAGAAGACCTGCGGGGCAAGTCGGTCAAGGAGGTGGATGAGGCGCTCATGGGCAAAATCCTTGAGTACCTGCGCAAGGAGAAAGAGGCCCTCTCGCCCGATGTCCCCGCCATCCTTGCCGCCCACGCCAGCGTCCACGGCGCGAGTTTCGGCTCCGAACGCAACATCATGCTGGGCCAGGACATCATCCTCCCCATGGGCGACATCGGCGACGCTACTTTTGACTACGTGGCCCTGGGCCACATCCACAAGTACCAGGTGCTGCGCGAACAGCCGCCGGTTGTGTACGCGGGGAGCATGGAGCGCATAGACTTCGGCGAGGAGAAGGACGACAAGGGGTTCGTCGTCGCCGAGGTGGAGAAGGGCCGCGCGCGCTTGGAGTTCCATCCCGTCCCCGCGCGTCGCATGGTAACCGTGCGCGTGCATCCCAAGGGCGACGACCCAACCGCCGAGGCGCTGAAAGCCATCGCCCGAGCCCGCCCCAGGGATGCCATCGTCCGCGTTTTCGTTCAGTGCAGCGAAGACCAGGCGCGCAGCATTGACCAGAAGGCGCTGCGCGACGCGCTGGATGACGCCTTCTACGTCGTCGGCGTGAACATTGACACCGAGCGGCAGTTTCGCACACGGCTTGGCGTCGGGGCACTGGAGCAACTGACGCCCGAGGAGATCCTCGTCCGCTACCTGGAGCAGAGGAACGAGCCCAAGGAGCGGTTTGAGGTGTTGCGCGAGAAGGGAAGCGAAATCCTGAGGGAGGCCGCCTCGGGGCAAGACTAGCCGAGCGCGCCGCGCGGCACAGGGATTGCACGGACAATTGTCGGGCGAGACAGGGCCCCGCCTCCTGCGCGGAGCGCGGGACAAGAGGAGGGAGGAGAATGGCGGTAGATCTCACCTCAACGGTCGGCCTGTTCAGCATCCTGGATGGCACCGTCCAGGACGAAGCCCCTAACCTGCTGGTAACGCGCGGGCCGCTGGATGCCCAGGGGCGCGAAGCGGGCCAGTTGGCCATCGCCGTGGAACTCGTGGGCCGCTCCCTGGGCGAAGAGGAGATGTACGAGGAACTCCTCCAGGCCATCAGCGACGCCTACTTCCGCCATCCGGGCAACATCACCGCGCGCCTGCAAGAGGCCATCCAGGAGGCCAACGCGCTCCTCGTCCACGCCAACGCCGCGCTCCTGCCGGAGGAGCGCCTTCTCGGCGGGGTTACCTGCGTCTTCCACATGGGGCAGGATGTGTACATCGGCCAGGCGGGCCCCGCCGTGGTTTTCCTGGGGCAGAAAGGCGCCCTGCGCCGATTCCCGGAATCCTCGCCCTGGCTCCAGAAGCCGCTCCCCAGCGCCCCGGAGCGCCTCTACCCCGCGCCCCTCGGCGTCCACGCCACGGTGCACGCGAACCTGTTCCACGCGACGGTGCAGCCGGGCGACGTCCTCGTCCTGGGCACAACCGCTCTGGCGCACACCGTGGCGACGAAGGCCGTGGAGGAGGCGGTCTTGTTCCAGCCGATAGAGGATGCGCTGTACAACCTGGCGCGCCTGTGCGGCGATGCGGAGGTCGCGTGCATGGTCATCCTCGTCCACGCCAAGGGCGAGCGGCCCGCCGTCGCAGCGCCCGCGCCGGCCGCTCCTGCCGCTCCTGCCGAGGAACCCGCCGAACCCGAAGCGCCGCCGGAGGCGGAACCGGCGGCCCTGCCGGAAGAAGCCGCACCGGAGGCCGAATTGGCGGAAGAAGACCTGCTCCCCGCCGACCGGGAGACAGCCGCCGAGGCGCTCGCTCCGGGACGCCCCGCTCCCGCCGCGCCCGACCTGGAGGAGTTGCCCCTGCCCGAAGAAGCGGCCGAGGCCGAAGAGGCAGAGTTGCCCGCCGCGCCCGTCCGCGCCCCCTCGCGGCCCGCAAGGGGCGGCTTCTCCCTCTTGGGGCTGGGTCGCGCCCTCCGCAGGGGCCTTCGCGCGTTCTTCTCGGATGTGGCGTTGGGGTCTGCCGTCGTCGCGGGCTGGCTGGCATCCCTGTTTCGCCGGAAGCCGCGCCCCGTCGCCGCCCGCCCGCGCCC
The DNA here is from genome assembly GCA_037446815.1 of Caldilineae bacterium. Classification (GTDB taxonomy): domain Bacteria; phylum Chloroflexota; class Anaerolineae; order DTLA01; family DTLA01; genus DTLA01. Next base: position 4,828 of record JBBIHX010000170.1, read on the forward strand.
CGCGCCCGCCGCCAGAGCGGCAAGGCCGGCGGTGCGGCGCCTGTGGCTACTGCTCGCCATCGCCATCCCGCTGGTCATCATCCTCATCCTGGTAACGCAATTGATCCAGTCCAAGCAGCGCCTCCAGCGCTACGACGAACTGCTGCGCCTGGCCGAAAGCAAGGCGGCCCTGGCCCAGAGCGCCCCCACTGCCCAGGAGAAACAGACGCTGCTCAACGAGTCGCTGGTGCTGCTGGGGCAGGCGCGCGCCATCGGCCCCCATGACCCGCGCGCGGCGCAAGTGGCCGCCCAGGTGCAGGCGACGCTGGATCAGGTGGAGGGCACCGTTCGCCTTGACCCGCCGCTCGTCCTCTACCAACCTCCCGCCTCGGAGCAGGCCGCCCTGGACGGGCTTGTCATTGCCGGGTCCGACCTGTACCTGCTGGACGCCAAGAACGCGCGGCTGATTCGCAAGACGCTGGACGAGACGGGCGTGGGACTGCAGCCGGACCAGGGCGCGCCCACCATCGTGGCCCGCGGGGCTACCGTCGGGGGGTACGCCGTCGCAAACCTATGGAAGATGGCGTGGGCGGCCGCCATGGACAACCGCGCGTCCAGCGGGCTCCTCGTGGCCACCGCCGACCGCCGACTGCTGGAGTACAGCCCCCGGCGCGGATTGAGCCTGCTCGCGCTGGCCGGCACCGACAAATGGCAACAGCCCGCGGCCATGGCATCGTATCGGGGCAATCTGTACGTGCTGGATGCCGGGGCGAATCAAATCTACCGCTACTCGCCCACCGCGGGCGGGTACGAGGCTGCTCCTGACGATTGGTTCGCGCTGTCGCAGGCCCGCGACCTGCGAGGCGCAGTGGACATGGCCATTGACGGCGCCATCTACATCCTGTACGGCGCCGGCCGCCTGGAGAAGTTCATGCGCGGCGACAAGCAGCCCTTCTCGCTGGAGGGCCTGGCCCAGCCGCTCCAGCAGCCAGTGGCCCTGTACACCGACGTGGACGATGAGGCGAAGCACGTGTACGTGGCCGACCCGGGCGCGCAGCGCGTGGTGCAGTTCGCCAAGGATGGCCGATTCGTGCGGCAGTTCCGATTCCGCGAGGGGGATTTCTTCGCGCGCATCACCGACCTGCGCGTGGACGAGGCCAGCGCGCGGTTGTATTTCACCGCGGGCGACGCGCTGTACGTGTGCGCATTGCCCCGGCCGTAGGGGCGCGATTCAATTGCGCCCCCACGGAGAGTCGGTTTCATCTTGTGT
>JBBIHX010000171.1:0-6034 GCA_037446815.1 Caldilineae bacterium
GGCTTCGCCGCTCAGAATGACAGTAGATGCCAACAGACTTTGGAACCGAATCCGCCTCTCGCGCCTTTCTCCCTTATCAAGCCGCTCGTCCCGCGCTATATCCCTTGCAATCGCACACAGGAGGTTTGCCATGGCCCAAATCCGCATCACCAACGCATTGGACGCGGCGCTGGTGCCCGGCGCGGCGCGCGAGGTAGAGGTAACCCTCATCCGCCCTGGCCTGAGCCTCAACGGGTGGCTGTGGACGCCGGAGGTGTTGGCCGAGGCCGCGCCGCTGTTTGAGGGAGCCACCGCCCTCATGGATCACGCCCCGCCGGGGCAGCACCCATCGGTACGCCAGGCGGTGGGGGCCTACCACTCGGTGCGCGCCACGCCCGACGGGCTGAAGGCGCGGCTGGCGTTTCTGCCGTCGGCCAGGGACGCATGGCGGCTGGCCCGCGATTGCGTCCTGGCGCGCGAGCAGGGCCGCCCCACCCCGAACGTCGGCATCAGCGCCGACGTTACCGTGGAATCACGGCCGGTCCGCTACGGCGGGCGCCCGGCGCGCCTGGTGGAACGCATCGCCGCCGTCCATTCCGCCGACATCGTCCTGCACCCCAGCGCCGGCGGAAGTCTGGACCGCATCACCGAAGCCTACGACGTGGCGAGGCTGGAGTTGCGCCGCGGAGCCGCGCAGGACACAGAGGAAGGAGCGAATGAAATGAAGAAGACGAACGAGTCGCTGAATCGGCAATCCGACTTTCCCAACGGTGAGGCGTCTCCCGCAGAGGAGAGAGAAACCCTTGCGCCGGCGTCCCGCCCCACGGGCCTGGAGACGGCCAAGCCCCTGGCCGCCCGCGAGTGGACGGGCAACGCGCCCACCGTCGCCATGGGCCTGAGCCCCGACGATGCCGTGCGCGCGGCGTGCTATCGGGCCTTCGGCATCGCGCCGGAGCACTGGGAGCAGGAACTGCGCGCCGCCGAGAGTCGCCTGGGCAACGGGCGCGTGCGGCCGTTCCTGGGCCTGCGCGACCTGTACGTTCACATCACCGGCGACTATGCCATCGCGGGGCACTTCTGGGCGCGGGCCCAGGAGGCCGCCATGCTCACCACCGACCTGCCCAACCTGCTGGCCGACACCCTGAACAAGAAACTCCAGGTGGAGTACAACCACTACCCCCAGGACTGGCGCAAGTGGTGCAGCGTCGTTGCCATCCCCAGCCTGTCGGAGCAGGACAGCGTGCAGCTGGACGATCTGGGCGCGCTGCCGGAAGTGGCCGAAGGCGATCCCTACACCACCGCCGAGTTGGATGAGTTCAAGGCGTCGTACACGCCGCACAAGTACGGCGAACTCATCACCATCACGCGGGAGATGATCCTGCGCGACGACCTGCGCGGCCTGGCGCGGATTCCGGGGAAACTGGCACAGGCCGCCGCGCTGCGCCTCAACGACACGGTGTACGGCCTGGTGGAGGACAACACGACCATCTACGACGGGCTGGCGCTGTTTCTGGGGACAACGGCGAGAGGCGCGGCGGGCAATCTGGCGTCTGGGCCGCTGGACTCGGAGGCACTGGCCGACGCGCTGAGCAAACTTCGGCGCGTGCGGGGCGGGGCCAACGCCAGCCCCATCGTATTCCGCAAGGTGTGGCTGGTGGTGCCGCCGGCGCTGGAACTCACCGCCGCGCAACTCTGCGGGAGCGCCTATGCCTGGGGCGGGCAGGAGCCGCCCGCGACCGGCTATAACTTCTTCCGCCAGAGCGGGCTGGACTACATCGTCGCTCCCTGGAACGACTCGCAGGAGAAGTGGTGGATAGTGGGCGATCCTGCCGACTGCGCCGGTCTGGAAATCGGCTTCGTGCAGGGCGTGGACTCGCCGCAGTTGTTCATCCAGGACGACCCGCGCGTGGGCAGCGTCTTCACCCACGACCAAATCTCGTACAAGGTGCGATTTGAGTTTGGCGCGGGCATCGTCAACTGGCGGCCCTTTGTGGGATACATGGGGGCATGATAACGGCAAGGTGCGACGCGCTTCAGAAGTGCGTCGCACCTGACCTCACGGCAGAGACCGCGGAGAGTGCGCAGAGACCTTGCGGAATCTCCGCGGTCTCCTTGCGCCCTCGGCGTGAAAGCCGCTTCAGCGGGGCGATTCGGGGAAAGATGCCTCGTGCGGCCCCAGCGCCAGCGGCAGGTACAATCGCTCCTCGGGATGCAGATACCCCACATGCCGCACGCGGTACACGCCGCCCGCGGCGTCATCGCGGTAGGCGTGAACGCGCACTAGGCCGCCATCCACATACACGACAAGGAACGTGCTCCGCGCCCCAGGGTCTCCCAGCCCGCGGGCGTGCCCTGCGTCAATCTGCCACACGCCGCCGACGCGCGCGGCGCTGAAGTTGTGCGTGTGGCCACAGACGTAGGCCCGCACGCCTGCGCTCTCCAGCAGCGCCCAGAATCGGTCCCGGTGGGATGGGTACGCGTTCAGGCTGTCGTAGGCATGGCGCAGGCGGCCATTGTCGGCGTCGGGGAGCGGATACGCCGGCTCGTGCCCGAAGACGAAAATGTGCTCCTGTGTTGTCGCGGCAAGGTCGGCCGCCAGCCAGTTGTACAGATGGTCGGGGATGTCGCCATCAGTAACATGGTCGCCTGCCGCGTCGCAGTATTGGTTCAGCACCACGAAGTGCGCATTGGCGTAGTCAAACGAATACGTGGTGGTGGGGCATCCCGTCGGGCCTGGATTGACCGCCCCATAATCGTAGGTATTGAGCCAGGCCAGGTTCGCCCCGAAGGCCGGTTCGCGGCCCTGCCCGGGCAGTTCGTGATTGCCGACGACGGGGTACCAGGGGATCGCGCCGAGGGTGCTCGTGATGGTCCAGTACGCGCCCGCCACGGGATCCATATCGCCGGGGGTAACGAGGAACGCTGCGCCCAACGGCGCGAGGGCCTGCGTCGCCCCGCGAAAGTACTGTGGCCTGTCGTACACGCCCGGGCCGGCGTAGTAGCGCATGTCCGCGGCCACGGCGAACGCAAAGCGCGTCTCGGCGGCAGGGTAGGCATCCGGCGGGCCGCCCGTGCCCGCAGACGCCGCGACAGCGAGCAGGAGCAGCGCCATGCCCAGAAGCACACACCAGGTCGCCTGTCGCCCGGCACCGTGGCGCTGCGCCGCGTTCATCCCGCGCACCTCACATCTTCACTGCCCGCGTGGCGATGAACATCGGCATGTAGCGGTTGAGGGGTTCGGCGCTATCGAGCGGGGGAACCACGCCTTGGGCACGGGGCGGGTGGGCGTGAGGAAGATGTCCCAGCGGCCCATGCCGGCGTCGGCGATGGCATCGGGGCCGACGGGCACCGTCCAGATATTGCCGCGTTCCACCTGGAGATCCCAGGCGCGGCGGTTATGGGCTCGGATGTCCATGAGGCACTCCCTCTGCGGCGTGAGGACCTGTGGCGCGCCCGTCGCTCCCACACGAATCTACGCTTGGGGTAGGCGCCACGCCGGAGCCTGTGCGAGCCCCCGACGCAGGCCGTGCGGCGTCCTCGGGCGCGGCCTCACAATGCCCCTACTGCGTGTCGTCCGGGCTGGCCTCCTCGCCGACGGCGACGGGGATGGGCGGGGCCACCTGCGACGTGCCGCAGTACGGGCACACGTTCCACTTCAGGTGCAGCAGCCGCCCGCAGTGAACACACGGCTTGCGCAGTTTGGTGTGGCAGTTGGGACACACCATGTAGTCCGGCTGAACAGGTTGCTTGCAGCCGGGGCACGCCTGCTTCTCCTCAATGTCCTGCAACAGCGCCTCTTCTTCCAGCGCCCGCTCGTAGGCCTCGGCCAACGTCTCCTTGGGCCGCAGGATGAGGTAGATGACCAGGCCGGGGACATTGAACAGCAACACGATGAGCGCGGCCAGGATGTGAGCGAAGACATCTCGCGAACGCGACCGGATGTCGCGGTAGGTCCACACCACAAGGCTCAGGGTGAAGGCCACGAAAAAGCCGCTGAGCACGGCTACCAGAATCTGCACGATGGTGATGAGGTTGTTGATCAAGTTGGACATGTCAGGGTTCCTTCCTCCTGCCGGAACGATTCATGGCGGGCATTATACCATTCTTCGGCGAAGTTGTCATTTTTCGCGCCGCGCGCCCCTACCCCCGCGCCCGCTGCAAGTGCACCAGCAGCGCGGCGATGTCGGCGGGGTTGACGCCCGACAGGCGCGACGCCTGCCCTACCGTCGCCGGCCGCGCCCGCGCCAATTTCTCCTTCGCCTCGTTGCGCAGGCCCGTCAGCGCCGCGTAGTCCAGGTCCGCCGGAATGCGCATCTCCTCCAGGCGGCGGGCGCGCTCCACCTGCTCCCGCTGCCGCTCTATGTACCCCGCGTACTTCGCCTCAATCTCCACCTGCTCGCGCGTGTAGGCGTCCAGGGGCGCGGGCGGCGGGCAGATTTCGGCCAGCACGTCGTACCGAGCCTCCGGCCGGCTCAGGAAAAGCAGCGCGTTCACGCCATCGGACAGCGGTTCCAGGCCATGGCGCGACAGAATGGCGTTGGTCTCCGCGTCGGGGCGCAGGTATGTCGTCCGCAGGCGCGCCAGTTCGTCGCGGATGGCCGCCTTCCGCGCCAGGCGGTGCTCATACTCCTCCCGCGAGATGAGGCCGCACTCATAGGCCACGTCGGCCAGGCGCAATTCGGCGTTGTCCTGCCGAAGCAGCAGGCGGTACTCGGCCCGCGAAGTCATCAGGCGGTACGGCTCGTCAATTTCCTTCGTGATGAGGTCGTCTATCATCACGCCGATGTAGGCCTCGTCGCGGCGCAGGATGATGGGCGGCTTCCCCTGCACCTGGCGCGCGGCGTTGATTCCCGCGATGATCCCCTGTCCGGCCGCCTCTTCGTACCCCGACGTGCCGTTGATTTGCCCCGCCAGGAACAGCCCCTCCACCAACTTCGTCTCCAGCGACGGCAGAATCTGGTCCGTGGGCACGGAATCGTACTCAATGGCATAGCCGGGGCGCATGATTTCCGCATTGCGCAGCGCGGGGATGCTGTGGAGCATGGCCCGCTGCACGTCCTCGGGCATGGACGTGAAGAACCCCTGCACGTACACCTCGCCCGTGAGGAACCCCTCCGGCTCCAAGAAGATTTGGTGCGACTCCTTGTGTCCGAAGCGGACGATCTTCTCCTCAATGGACGGGCAGTAGCGCGGGCCGGCGCCCTCTATGAACCCCGCCGCGATGGGCGAGCGGTGCAGGTTCTCGCGCACGATGCGATGCGTCTCAGCGTTGGTGTACACCAGGTAGCAGGGCAGTTGGGGCCGCCAGTCCGTCTGCCGAGGGATGGGGTACACCGAATTCGGCGGCGGCAGCGGAATCTCCACCGGATTCAGGTCGCGCCGACGGCTGAAGTAGAGTGGGATCTCCGAGCCGATTTGCGGCGTGGTCTGCGAGAAGTCAATCGTGCGCGCATCCACGCGGGGCGGCGTGTTCGTCTGCAGCCGCTTGAGCCGGAACCCCAGGTCGCGCAGGCTGGCCGACAGGCCCACGGCGGGGAACTCCCCCGCGCGGCCCGCCGGATGGCTCCATTCGCCGCTGAGCACGCGCCCGGCCAGGAACGTCCCCGTCGTCAGCACCACGGCGCGGCCGTAGTACAGTTGACCGGTGGACGTGGCGACGCCGCGCACGCGCCCCTTCTCCACCAGCACGCGCTCGGTCAGGGCCTGCTTCAGGTGCAGGTTGGGCGTGGCTTCCAGCGTGAGTTTCATCGCCAGCGAGTACAAGCGCTTGTCGGCCTGGGCGCGCAGGGCCTGCACCGCCGGCCCCTTGGACGAATTCAGCAGGCGGATTTGGATGAACGTGCGATCGGTGTTGCGGCCGATTTCGCCGCCCAGCGCATCCACCTCGCGCACCAGGTGCCCCTTGGCCGGCCCGCCCACGCTGGGGTTGCACGGCATCTGCGCGATGAGGTCCAGGTTCATGGTGAGCAGGAGCGTGCGGCAGCCCATGCGCGCCGCCGCCAGGGCCGCCTCGCACCCCGCATGTCCCGCACCCACTACGATGACGTCGTACATC
>JBBIHX010000172.1:0-6016 GCA_037446815.1 Caldilineae bacterium
TGTTATTCGTGGATACAACCCTCGGGTCGGTTCCAAACTGTGTTGGTGAAACGCATGCGCACTCTCCTCGTGTGTCATTGCGAGCGAAGCGAAGCAATCCCACGCCCCGGAGATTGCTTCGGGCACTGCGTGCCCTCGCAATGACGGCCACCCGCAGACGCTGGAACCGAATGCGGGGCGCCATCGCGTAGGGGCGACCGATCGGTCGCCCCTACTCTCCCCAATCCCCGCAATCCGTGCCATCCGTGGATGCACCCCAACCCTGTTCGCGTGGATTCGCGTTATTGACGGTTGCACTCCTCCGAAGTTGCCTCGTGTCGTGCGGCATTGTGCGCGACGCCAAGCCGCGTGAACTGCGCCAACACTTTTTGGAACCGAATACAACCCTCGCGCGCCTTGACGCTCTTCCCGTCGGGTAGTAGAATGCCCCCAACGCTGGAGTGAGGCCATCGCCATCGTGAACACAGCAGAAGCCACACGACAACTGCATGAATTGCTGGCCCGCCTGGACGAATTCGCGGGAGAGGCCGGGCCAACGCCCGCATTCCTGGCGTGGCGCGAAGAGGCCGAGGCAGCGATCCGCCGCATCTTCGGAGACGAGTCGCGGGAGGTGGCCATCTTCCTCCAGGTGCGCTACACGCCGCTCACGCACGCCGCGTGCCTTTCGGACGAAGAGAAGGTTGTGGCGTTCCAGCGCGGCGTGGCCCAGGCTCGTTTCATCCTGGAATCGCTCGTGCAGCGACTGGAGCGGCCGGGTTGGCCGGACTGATGGAGGGGCAAACCATGTGCGACGGACACTCTCACGATAGGCCAAGCGTCAGCGACACCGTTCAGAACCTGCGTCAGCCTATGCCGCTGGGCCGGAAGATTCGCCTGTTCATCCGCAACAACTGGAAAAAGATACGCACGGGCCAATCCTGCTGCGGCAACTATGGCGAGCCAGGCTGCTGACGGGCCGCTCCGCCCCGTGAGGGCGAGTAGGAGAGGCTTTCACCGCGGAGCGCGCGGAGAACGCAGAGGTATACAAGGTCTTCTCTGCGCTCTCAGCGGTCTCTCCGCGGTGAAACAAGGTTGCCAGAGGTTTGAACCATGCTGATCATCGTGAGCGACTTGCACTTTCGCGACGGGACGGCGGGGGAGCATAACGCTTCCCCGCGGGCGTTTGAGGGTTTCCTGGAGGCGCTCGCCGCCGCCGCGAGAGCGATGTGCGCCCGCGAAGTCAAAATCCTCTTCCTCGGCGACATCTTTGACCTTCTGCGCACCGAACTGTGGTTTGACGTGCCCGAATCCGAGCGCCCCTGGGGACTGCCCGCGGGGGCGACGGACGCGCTGGAGCGCCACGCGAACCGCATCTTGGACGCCATTCTGGAGCATCCGGTGAACCGCGAAACCTTCGCTCTGCTGGGCGGGAGCCTAAAGGAGCGCTTCCCGCTGTTCCCCGCGGAGCCGGAACGCCTGTATGTGGTGGGGAATCACGACCGACTGTGCGCGCAGTTCCCGTCGCTCTTGCGCAAGGCCCAGCAGGCCCTCGGCGCGGCCCCCGGCCCCGTGCGGCACGTGTACCGCGACCCGCGCTACGGCGTGCTGGCGCGGCACGGGCACGAGTGGGATGTGTTCAACTACGAGGGAGGGCCTGCCCTCTCCGACGAGGACTACGTGCAGGTCCCCATTGGGGATGTCATTGCCACCGAAATGGTGGCGTGCCTTCCCTACACCATCATGAGGCATTCCAAAATCCAGAGCCTGCCCGAGGCCACGCAGAAGGCCCTGCGGCGCAACCTGCAGCAGATTGAAAACGTGCGCCCTCTCCATGCCGCCCTCCATTGGCTCTTCTACCAGGTCCAGCAGCACGAGTGGCTGCGCAATGTGGTGGAGGAGGCCATTGACGAGATCGTGGCCCAGTTCAGCGACCTGCCCTTCGTCCGCGACTGGTATCGCCGCCACGACCGCTGGCCCAATCCGCTGGACGAGGCCGACCAGATTCAGACCATCCTGTTCGTGCTGGACAAGTTCCGCGTTACGCGCATGGGGGGCTTGCTGTCCCTGGCCGAGGCGCTCAAGGGAATCCGTCCCAAGCCCGCCGAGGAGGCCGCACGCAAGGAGGCCGCGGAGTTGGGCCCGGATGTGTACTACCTCGTCTACGGCCACACGCACCAGCCGGTGCAGGTCCCGCTTCAGATTCGCGAGACCGCCGACGGCAGGCCCGTGGAACAGGTGTATATCAACGCGGGGTTCTGGGGCACGCGCCACGTGGAGGCCGCCGGGGGCGGGTTTGTATCCTGGAAGCAGATGGCCTACGCCATCTTCCACGCGGAGGACGAGGACGCGCCGCCCGGTCAGGAGCGGCGGGGGTTCCCGTCATTTGAGACTTGGTCGGCCACGCTCAAGGAAAGCCTCACCTGGCCGCCGGTGGGGTGAGCCGGCTTCGGGCCGAGAGCATCGGCTTTTCGCCGCGGGTGCGCGGGGGATGTGGGCCACCTCGCACCCCGAATATCCGTGTTGAGGAGGGAGACGATGACCGAATCCGCAGCCCAGGCCCTGAGCATCCTTCGCGACCCGTCGCAGTTCCAATGGTACGTCATTCCCCTTTTTGCCCTGGTGGTCATTGTGTACGCCAATGAGATAGAGCGCCGGAACTGGAGCCTGGTATTCGCCGGCCTGGCCTACTGGGGCATGGACTGGTTCAACGAAATCTGGAACGGCCTCGTGTTCCATTTCACGCAGTACGCGCCGGTATGGGGCGCGCCCGGGGCCACGGCCTACCTCATCCTCATCGGGCTGAACATTGAAATCTGCTTCATGTTCGCCGTGGCGGGCATCGGCTTCGCCAAGATGCTTCCGCCGGACAAGTGGATGAAGGTACTGGGCATCCCGAACCGCCTGTTCTTTGCGGTTGCCGGCTCCATCTTCTGCGTCATCGTGGAGATTCTGCTGAATGCCGCCAACGCCCTGACCTGGGACTATGCCTGGTGGAACGCCCGCGCGCCCTGGCTTATCTTCCTCATCGGCTACCTGCCGTTCTTCCTGGTGTCGTTCTGGGTACACGACATGGAGAGCGTGCGGAAGAAGGCGATGACCGTCGGCGCCATCCTGGGGTTTGACCTGGTGTGCCTCGTGGTCTTCGGGGGCGTGTTGGGCTGGATATAGGTGCGCGTTTGGTTGCCGCTGCTCCCTCAGCGGTGCTCGCAGGGCGAAATTGCCGATTTGCCCTACGGCGGGCACGCCCGTGCGTTCCGTTCCCAATCCCAATGCGCTGAAACGGAGCCCCTACGCGGGCGCGAGTTTACATCTGCCCGGGGGCCTGCTATACTCATGCTGCAATTCCGCGTGGAGGTGGGAGAGATGAAACGGCTTCTGATGATTGCGCTCGTGATGGTCTTGGTGGTGCTGGCCGCGGCCCCCGCGCTGGCCCAGCCGCCCGATGATGGCAAAGACACGATCAAGTTGCGTGTCTTCGTCCACTACCCCAAGCCCGGCAAACCCCAGCCCAACCCCGGCGTGTGCGACCCGACCCAGAACGAGACGGCCAACTACGGCCTCGCGGGCTGGAAGCGCTCGGGAACGGTGGTGTATCGGGTGAATTACAGTTCCATCCCCAGCACGGTAACACAGCCACAGCCGGCGATTTCCAACTCGTTTGAGGTGTGGGAGCAGCAGACCGGCGGCAAGGTTGACTTCATGGAAGGCGCGCCCACGACCCTCACGAGGTACAAACTGGACGGGGTCAACCTGGTGGCTTGGGGGCGCGTGTCCGCCTCCGGTGCCATCGCCGTAACGTACACGTGGTACAACTCCAGCACGGGCGAGGCCGTGGAGCAGGATGTTATCATGAACGCCAAACTGCCGTGGAAGCAGACCTACGTCTCCAACTACGACGCGGTGTGCGGCGACCTGTACGCCTATGACGTGCAGAACATCCTGACCCATGAGGTCGGCCATTGGGTGGGCCTGGATGACCTGTACGACGACGTAGACCAAGACCTGACGATGTACGGGTACGGCGACAAGGGCGAACTCAAGAAGGTAACCCTCGGCCTCGGCGATGTCCGCGGCATGGATGCGCTGTACTAGGGCGTGGTGTCAGACGCAGCCGTAGGGGTAATCCCGGGGATTACCCCTACGGCGGGTTGCGCGTCGACGACCGCTACCGCTTCGGCGCCGCGTCAAAGATGCTCTTGAGGATGCCGGCGCGCTCCTCGGGCGTGGCCCAGCGCGGCTGCGCGTAGTCCTCCAGGACGCCGGTCAGAATCTCCGTACTCAGCAGCCGCCCGTCGTAGATAGTGTGGCGGGCGTAGAGTTCGGTGCGCGTCTCCCATGACCACATCTGGTCAAAGAACAGGTTGCCCAGGCCGTAGACGATGATGCCCGGGCCGCCCGGGTCGCTCGCGCCATACGGCTCCATCGCTTGGGGGACATGACTCTGGACGCCGGTAACGATGTCTGCCCCCGCCGCGCGCAGTTCGCGGAATTCCTCCACCTGCTTGTCCGTGGGGAAGGGATTGTACGTCTCGTAGTACTGCAACTCCACGGCCACGATGTCCACCTGCTGGCTCAATTCGGACACCTTCTTCAGGATTTCGTCCTTGTGATCGTAGTAGTAGCAGGCGCCCGGCTCGGTGTCGGTGGCCCAGGCGTACCAGGGGTCAAAGGCCAGCGCCGCAAGGAAGGCGAAGGTGTTGCCGTTGTGCTCCCACATGAGCGGGGCGCACGCCTCGGCGGTATTCATGCCGCTGCCGTAGATGGGGATGCCGTGCTCGCGGTACCAGTTCAGCGATGTCCGCGCACCCTCGGCGCCGAAGTCGTTGACGTGGTTGCCGCTCAGGCCCACGATGTCGGTGCCGATGGCCTCCAGCGCGGCCCAGTAGGTGGTATCGCTGCACATGGTCAGGTTCCCCGGCGTGGGGTCCACCCTGCACCCCGGGATGAAGGGCACCTCATTGCTCACGTGGGTGATGTCGGCGGCTCGGAGCGTGGCTGAGATGATTTCGGCGGGGTAGGTGTAGCCCTTCTGCTCCATCTTGAGCGCCGTCATGCGGGTCATGGCCGTTACGCCCGTCATGATGAGCGTGGTCAGTTTGGCAGCGTCGCGATTGGTGCGCGGCTGGATGGCCCCGGCCAACCGCGGGGCGAGGAGCGCCGCATCCGGCCCCTCCACCGCCACGCCGACCGCCAGGGGATACGTCGCCGGGTCCAGGTGGTTGTCCAGCACATTGACGCCGTCCACGGTCAGGACCTTGAAGCGCGGGTCCAGTCGCTCAAAGGGCAGGATGCCCACGGCGTGGCGCGCGGCTTCCAGCCGGGCAAGCATCTCCTCGGCGGGGACGATTTCGGCCAGCCGCTGGTCGCCCAGCACGGCGGCCAGGTCATCGGCGGCGTCCTGGGTAACGTACAGGATGCCCTGGCTGGATACACCCGTCCATCGGCCGCGCAACTCAACCAGGGTGATATCGTCGGCGATGGTCGGGAACGGGACCACGACGGCGTAGAACCGCTCGGCCAGGGGGTTCTGCGCCACGGGCAGCGGGACGAGGGCCAGGCGCGCCGTGGCCGCATCGGCATCGGTCAACACCACGGGGCGCTCTTCGGCGCCATCGGCCACGGCCTTGACATCGGCAACCGCAGCGCGAAGGGCGTCGGCGTAGGTCTGGGGAAGGCCGACTAGCGCCACGGCCACCGGCTTGGGAGTCGGGGTCGGACTGGGTTCGGGCGTAGCGGTGGGCCGCGGCGTCGTCGGCTGCGGCGCGGCGGAAGGCGAGGCCGCCGGAGTGCAGGCCGACAGCAGCGCCGGAATGAGCAACGCGGCGACCGCGGCCGCGAGGGTTCGGCGAAGCAAAGTCCTGTGATGCATACAGCACGCTCCTCGGTAGAATTGGTGTCGTTTCGGGGCGAGTATAGGACGGTGCGGCGGAATGGTCAAAACAGGCGGGGCGGCCTTGTGGCGGAGTGGCGCCGAACCCAAAAGCCGCGGGGGCGATGCGCGCACCGCCCCCGCAAGACGCCGCTCATTTGTCGCGCG
>JBBIHX010000173.1:0-5994 GCA_037446815.1 Caldilineae bacterium
CCCCACCAACGACCACGGCCCCGCCCAGGTGATGCGCACCTGGGCCAGGCGGCCCGTCCAGTCGTCTGGGCTGTCAAAGAAGACCAGTTTGTTGGTGCGGGTGCGGCCGAACCATCGCCCCTTCTTCCGCCCCTCCACCAGCACCTCCACCACCTGGCCGACCAGCGCCGCGTTGATTTCGCCGACGATGCGCTTCTGCAGGTCGTCCACGGCCTTGCGGCGGCGCTCCTTCACGTCGGGGGGCACGTCCTCGGGTAGGCGCTCGGCAGGCGTGCCCGGGCGCACCGAATAGGCCGCCACGTGCACGGCGTCAAAGCGAATCTCCTCCAGCAGGCGGTAGGTGTTCTGGAACGCTTCCTCGGTCTCGCCCGGGAAGCCGACGATAACATCGGTGGCGATGGCCGCGCCCGGGATGGCCTCGCGGATCGCGGACACCAACTCGCGGTACTGGCCCGCCGTGTACGTCCGTCCCATGCGGCGGAGGATGCCGTCGTCGCCCGATTGCACGGGCAACTCAAAGTGTTCGCACACCTTGGGCAGGTCGCGCACGGCGCGAATGACGCGGGGCGACAGGTCGGCCGGGTGCGATGTCAGGAAGCGGATGCGCCAGATGCCCTCCACCGCGTGCACGGCGTGGAGCAGGTCGGCCAAGTCCAGCGGCGGGTTCAGGTCGCGCCCGTAGGCGTCCACGTTCTGGCCCAGCAGGACGATTTCGCGCGCGCCGCGTTGGGCGGCCTGCTCGGCTTCCCGCACGATGTCGGCTATGGGGCGGCTGGTCTCTCCGCCCCGGCGCAGCCGCACGATGCAGTAGGTGCAGTGGTGGTTGCACCCGTAGATGGCGGTGATGCCGCGCGATACGGGCGAAGGCGGGATGACGGCGCGGGGTTCTTCGTCGCGCGCGGACGGGCACGGGGCCAGCGCGGCGCGGGATTCCTCCCCGCGCTCGGGATGATGGGCGGCCGGTGCAGCGCGGAATTCTTCGCTTCGCTCCGAAGGACGGATGTGGGCGGGCGCGAGGCCGGTCTGCTCCACGGCTCGCAGGAGCCCTTCCACGTCCGATGGGCGGATGAAGGCGTCCACGTAGGGATATTGCCGCGCCAGGGCCTCGGGGTCATCCACGGCGCAGCCCATGAGCACGAGGAAGGCCCTGGGGTTTCTCTGCTTGACCGGCTTGAGCGAGTGGAGCCGCCCCCACACGCGGTCTTCCGCGCTCTGGCGGACGACGCAGGTGTTGAGCACGATGACATCGGCCTGCTCAATCTGCGCCGCGCGGTGGAAGCCCAACGCCTCCAGGCCCTCCTCGGCGCGGCGGGCGTCGGCGGCGTTCATCTGGCAGCCGATGTTCCACACGTAGTACCGAGGAGGCATCTCACCCTCGCCTTAGAATCTCGCGGGCCACCCACACGCCCGAGGCGGACGCCTGCACCAGCCCCCGCGTTACGCCCGCGCCATCGCCCGCGGCAAACAGGTTGGTAACGGCGGTTTCTAGGTTCGCGCTCAGTCTCAGCCTGGACGAGTAGAACTTGACCTCCACGCCGTACAACAGCGTGTGGCGCGAATACACGCCTGGGATGAAATCGTCCATGGCCTTGAGCATCTCCAGGATGTCCACCACGTAGCGGTGGGGCAGGACGAGGGCCAGGTCGCCCGGGCTGGCCTCGCGCAGCGTGGGCGTAACGATGCTGCGGCTCAGCCGTTCGGGCGTGGAGCGCCGCCCCTGCTCCAAATCGCCCAGGCGCTGGACGATGATCCCCCCGCCGAGAAGGTTCGCCAGGCTGGCGATGTACTTGCCGTAGGCGATGGGTTCCTTGAACGGCTCGGTGAAGGATTTGCTGACCAGGAGCGCGAAGTTGGTGTTGGCCGTGCGGTGCTCGGCGTAACTGTGGCCGTTGACGGTGATGACATCGCCCGCGTATTCGGTAACCACTTCGCCATACGGGCAGACGCAGAAGGTGCGCACCTTGTCGTCAAAGGCTTTGGTGTAGTACAGGAGTTTGGGCTCGTACACGGCATCGGTGAGGGACTCCATGACCGTGGCGGGCAGTTCCACGCGCACGCCCACGTCCACCGGGTTGTTCTGGAGGCCCAGTTGCAGCTCGTTGGCCCGCTCGGTGAGCCAGGGCGCGCCCTCTCGGCCTGGCGCCACGATGACGTAGCGGCCCAGGATGTCCTCGCCCTTGGCCGTGGAGACGCCGACGGCGCGCGAGTTCTCGGTGAGGAGGCGCCGCACCTCGGTGCGCAGGCGAATCTCCACGCCGCGCCGCTCCAGTTCCTCGCGGATGGCCCTCACGACGCCCTGGGCGCGGTCGCTCCCCAGGTGGCGGATGGGCGCGGAGACAAGTTGCAGCCCGGCGCGCGCGGCCTGCTTCGCCAGGCGCTCGTACACGTCCTGGTCGGTGCCGTACACTTTGTCCGGCGCGCCGAACCGCATCCAGGTCTGATCCACCTCGCGGATGAGTTCCTCCGTGGTGGCGCGGCCCAGAATGTCGGGCAGTTGGCCGCCGACATCCGGCGACAGCGTCAGTTTCCCGTCGGAGAAGGCGCCCGCGCCGCCCCAACCGGAGACCAATCGGCACGGCTTGCATTCCAGGCACTTGCCGCCGTTGATGCGCGACGGGCAGGTGCGTTTGTCCAGCGCAGGCCCCTTGTCCAGGATGAGGATGCTCATTCCCTTGCGCTGCGATAGTTCCAGCGCGGCGAACATCCCTGCCGGGCCTGCGCCCACGATGACGACATCGTACTGCCGAGAATTCATGTTCGCTCTCCTTCCGTCGCAAGCGGAACCCGCAGAGCCTCGCCCTCGCGCTCCAGGATGCGGCGGATGAACTCGCCGGTGTAGGACCCGCGCACGCGGCTCACCTCTTCGGGCGTGCCCTGGGCCACCACGTACCCGCCCTTCTCGCCGCCTTCGGGCCCCAGGTCTATGATCCAGTCCGCCGTCTTGATGACATCCAGGTTGTGCTCAATCACGATGACGCTGTTGCCGGCGTCCACCAGGAGCGCCAACACCCGCAGCAGGCGCTCAATATCGGCGAAGTGCAGGCCCGTCGTCGGCTCGTCCAGGATGTACAGGGTGCGGCCGGTGGCCCTGCGCGACAGTTCCCGCGACAGTTTCACGCGCTGGGCCTCGCCGCCCGACAGGGTGGTCGCGGGCTGCCCCAGGCGAATGTAGCCCAGCCCCACATCGTGGAGCGTCTTCAGTTTGTTGCGAATCTTGGGCAGGTTCTTGAAGAACTCCAGCGCCTCATCCACCGTCATGTCCAGCACGTCGGCGATGGACTTGCCCTTGTAGCGGATTTCCAGCGCCTCGCGGTTGTAGCGCTTGCCGTGGCACACCTCGCACGGTACGTACACGTCGGGCAGGAATTGCATCTCAATGCGGATAATGCCGTCGCCCCGGCACGCCTCGCAGCGGCCCCCCTTGACGTTGAACGAGAAGCGCCCCGGCGCGTACCCACGCATCTTGGCCTCGGGGAGCGCCGCGTACAGGTCGCGGATAGCCGTGAACACGTTGGTGTACGTGGCCGGGTTGGAACGCGGCGTCCGGCCGATGGGCGACTGGTCTATGTTCACGACTTTGTCTATGTACTCCAGGCCCAGGATGTCATCGTGGAGGCCGGGCTTGTCCTTGGCCCCGTAGAAAACCTGCGCCAGTTTCTTGTACAGGATTTCCACGATGAGGGAACTCTTGCCCGAACCCGAGACGCCCGTTACGCACACGAACTTGTTGAGAGGAATCTCCACGGTGATGTCTTTCAGGTTGTTCTCGCGCGCTCCGCGGATGACGAGCGACTGCCCCCGCCCGGGCCGTCGCACCTTGGGCATGGGGACGCGGCGCGCGCCCTTCAGGTACTGGCCGGTGATGGACCGTTCGCAGGCCATCACGTCGTCCAGCGTGCCGGCTACCACGACGTGGCCGCCGTGTTCGCCCGCGCCCGGCCCCAGGTCCACGATGAAGTCCGCGGCGCGTATGGTCTCCTCGTCGTGCTCCACCACGATGACGGTGTTGCCGATGTCGCGCATGTCTTTCAGCGTGCGGATGAGGCGGGCGTTGTCGCGCTGGTGCAGGCCGATGCTCGGCTCGTCCAGGATGTACAGGACGCCCATGAGGCGCGAGCCGATTTGCGTGGCCAGGCGGATGCGCTGGGCCTCGCCGCCCGACAGGGTCGCCGTGGCGCGGTCCAGCGTCAGGTAATCCAGCCCGACGTCCACCATGAACCGCAGGCGGGCCTTGATTTCCTTCAGAATCTGGCGGGCGATGGTGAGTTCGCGCTCGGTCAGGGTGGCCTCCAGGCGGTCAAAGAAGTCCAGCGCCTGGGTTACCGAGAAGGCGGTAACGTCCACGATGGACAGGCCATCCACGGTAACGGCGAGGCTCTCGGGTTTGAGGCGCTTGCCTTTGCACGCGGGGCACAGCCGCGGGGCCATGTAGCGGTCAATCTCGCGGCGGATGTAGTCGGAACTGGTCTCGCGGTACCTGCGCTCCAGGTTGGGAATCACGCCCTCGTAGGCGGTCTGATACGTGCGCAGGTGCCCGTCGTTGTTCTTGTAGCGGAAGGTAATGGTCTCGCCGGAGCGTTGTCCGTACAGGATGATGTCCACCTGGCGCGGCGACAGTTTGGAGATAGGGACGTTGGTCGGGATGCCGTAGTGCTTGGCGACGGCCCGCAGCAACTGGGCGTAGTAGCCGTTGTCGGTGGTGGTCTGCCGCCAGGGGGCGATGGCTCCCGCGTCCAGGCTCCGCTCCTTGTCGGGGATGACCAGGTCGGGGTCTATCTCCAATTGCACGCCCAAGCCCGTGCATACCGGGCAGGCCCCGTGCGGCGAGTTGAAGGAGAAGGTGCGCGGTTCAATCTCCGGCAGGGAGATGCCACAGTGGACACAGGCGAAGTGCTCCGAGAACAGCATGTCGCGCGGCTCGTCGCCCGTAACGTCGCTGACGATGACGACGCCCTCGCCGATGCGCAGGGCCGTCTCCACCGAGTCGGTGATGCGCAGGGCGTCGGGATTCTGGCCGTTCTCGTCGCGGGCCAGAATCAGGCGATCCACCACCGCCTCAATGGTGTGCATCTTGTAGCGTTCCAGTTCAATCTCCTCGTCCAGGTCGCGGACGACGCCGTCCACCCGCACGCGGACGAACCCGTTGCGGCGGGCTTCTTCCAGGACGCCCTTATGCTCGCCCTTGCGATCCTTGATCATGGGGGCGAGGATGAGGATGCGCGACCCTTCGGGCAGGGCGAGGATGGCGTCCACGATCTGCTGGACGGTCTGCTGGGCGATTTCGCGCCCGCACTTGGGGCAGTGGGGCACGCCGATGCGGGCGAACAGCAGGCGCAGGTAGTCGTAGATTTCGGTAACGGTGCCGACCGTGGAACGCGGGTTGCGGCTGGCGCCTCGCTGGTCAATGCTGATGGCCGGCGACAGGCCCTCAATGTAGTCCACGTCGGGCTTTTCCATCTGGCCCAGGAACTGGCGGGCGTAGGCGGAAAGCGACTCTACATAGCGGCGCTGGCCTTCGGCGTAGAGTGTGTCAAAGGCAAGCGAGGACTTGCCGGAGCCCGACAGGCCGGTGATGACCACCAGTTTGTCGCGGGGTATCTCCAGGTTGATGTTCTTCAGGTTGTGTTCGCGTGCGCCGCGAATGATGATTTTGTCTTGGGGCATTACGCCGTTCCTCTTGCGGCCCGCGCCCACAGGTAGGACCGCGTCTTGTCTCGCAACTTACCATTTTACCACGTCCGCGCCGCGGGCACAAAGTGGAGAACTCGGGCGACACGGTTTCAAAGTCTGTTGGTATTTGTCATTGCGAGGGCGCGGAGCGCCCGAAGCAATCTCCGGGGCGTGGGATTGCTTCGCTTCGCTCGCAATGACATACGAAGAGAGTGCGCCTACGGTTCACCAACACAAGATGAAGCCGACTCACTCGGGCGATTCGGTTTCAAAGTCTGTTGGCACCTACCGTCATTCTGAGCGGCGAAGCCGCGAAGAATCTCG
>JBBIHX010000174.1:0-5917 GCA_037446815.1 Caldilineae bacterium
CGTGCAATCCGCGTTATCCGTGGATGTGGCCGAGCCCTATTCGCGCGGATTCGTGCTATTCGTGGATACCGTCTCGGCCCTCGGCGGTGAGCAAAGTGGCCGCCATGCGCCTACCCTTAGCGCGGCGGCTTTAGCCCCGCGCGGCCATGCGCGCACAACCCTCACCCTATTCGCGTTCCTTCGCGGTTCTGGTGCTGTCATTCTGAGCGGCGAAGCCGCGAAGAATCTCCCGCCCGTCCGTGCAATCCGCGTTATCGGTGGATGCAAGCCCCGAGATGCTTCGCCTTCGGCTCAGCATGACAGGAGGGGGACAACGTGCGACGCACGTTCTATTCGCGCGGATTCGTGTTATTCGTGGATACCGTCCCGGGCCTATGCGTCCAACAGATGCGGGGCGAGGTCGGCGGTCGTGGCGAGGATCAAATCGGCGCGCGCCAGGTCATCCAGCATCCCCAGCCCGCACAGCACCCCCACGGCCTGGGCCCCCGCTGCCTTGGCCGACCGCACGTCCAGCGCCGTGTCGCCCACCATCACCACCTGGGCGGGCGAAAGGCCCAGCGCCTCCGCGGCCTTCCGCACCGGTTGCGGGTGGGGCTTCAGCCGCCGC
Source organism: Caldilineae bacterium (assembly GCA_037446815.1). GTDB lineage: Bacteria > Chloroflexota > Anaerolineae > DTLA01 > DTLA01 > DTLA01. The sequence goes on from JBBIHX010000174.1 coordinate 608, forward strand.
ACATCCTCACGGGCAATGATCACCTCAAACCGGCCGTCAAAGCCGATCTGCCGCAGGAACGCCAGCGCGTCCTCGCGGCTTCGGGTCGTTACCACGCCCAGCCGATACCGCTCGCCCAGCCGCTCCAGCATGGGGCCGATGTCATCCACGGGCAGGAAATCCTCGCGCTTGCCACGCCACACGGTGCGCAGGGCATCCCGCAGGGCAAACACCACGCCATCCAGCCCGACGTAGTCCAACGCGGTCAGCGCGCCGTTGACCCAGCCCTCGCCGCCCATGATGAGGTGGCGGAGGAAGGGCTTGGGGTCGCGGTTGCGGAATAGCCAGTCCACGGGCTTCAGTCGCCGCGCCCACGTCTGGATGGCGGCGTCGTCGCTGTCAATCAGCGTGCCGTCCAGGTCAAAGAGCACCGCCTTCACAACGTCCCGCCGCAACGCCCCAATGGGCGGTTCCGGCGCGGCGGGTTTCGGCTCCGCCTCGGGGAAAGGCTCCTGGTCCAGCAGTTTCCGGTACACGTACCTCCCGATGACCCGCAGCGTGGCCAGGGTCGGCGCAGCCAGGAAGATGCCCAGCACCCCGGCCATGCTCGCGCCCATGAGCACGCCCAGGAGCACCACCAGCGGGTGCAGGTTCAGACTGTAGCCCATGATGCGCGGGACGAGCACGTTGTTCTCCACCTGCTGGATGAGGACGTACAGCCCGGCCACCAGCACCGCAAACCAGAACGGCGTCAGCGGCAGATAACTGGAGCCGCGCAAGAGCGCCACCAGAATCGCGGGCACGGCGGCCAGCGTCGGCCCAACGTTGGGGATGAGTTCCAGAACGCCCGCGATGAGGCCCATCAGCAGCGCATAGGGCAGCCCGACGATGCCCATCGTTACGGCCACCGCCGCGCCCACGGCCAAGCACAGGATCACCTGCCCCTGGAAGAACGCCTGCCAGACCCGCAGCACCTCGGCGATGAGCAGGCGCATATCCCGCTGGTAGCGCACCGGCGCCAACTCCATCACCTTCTGGCGAATGTACGGCGCGTCCTTCACAAACCAGAACGCCAACACCAGGACGAGGACGAACCACGCCAGGCCAGAGGCGACATTCAGGAGCAGGCTCACGGACGACGTGGCGACCGATGAGAGCACGGATTGCAGCGATGTGGACAGTTGCTCGTACAGTTGGCCCGTCTCAAAGGTGAAGCCCGCGATGACGACGGGGCCTTTGAGGAACGAGATGGCCGCATCCAGCATCTCCTGGATGTTCAGGTTGAGCCCCCGCACCTGATCCACCAGCGCGGGGATGATGAGGATGGGCGCGAGGGCGATGAGGCCCAGCAGGACGAGCAGGACCACCAGCGCCGCCAATGTGCGGGGCACGCGCAGCCTGCGGTGCAAGAACGACACGGCAGGGTTCAGCACGTAGGCGAGGATAAGCGCCAGCACAACCGGCGTGAGGATGCGCCGGAACTGGTAGAACGCCACAGCGGCGAGGACGATGATCCCCGCCAAGACCCACTGCTTTGTCCTGTCGCTCCACTTCTGCTCGGCCATGCGAACTCACTGGAGGTAGCACAAGCGCCCACCATGGGGCGGGCGCTTGAGATTCATCGCTTAGTCCACGAACCCGATGGCGTTGGGCGGCCAGTAGGAAAGCCACGCATGTCCCACGATATTGTCCAGCGGCACCGGCCCGAAGGCGCGGGAATCGTTGCTGTACGCGCGGTTGTCGCCGAGGACGAACACGTGTCCCTCGGGCACCACCAGCGGGGCCATCTGCCCGGCCGTCGGCTGGGTCAGGTACGGCTCGTCCAGCGGCTGGCCGTCAACCCACACGGCGCCGTCGCGAATCTCCACCGTCTCGCCCGGAAGCGCGATGACGCGCTTGATGAGCAACTCGGAGGGGTCGCGGGGCAACCGCAGCACCACCACATCGCCGCGCCTGGGCAGGTGGAACCGATACGACAGTTTCTCCACCACGATGCGCTGGTCGGTGTGCAGGTTCGGCTCCATGCTCTGGCCGAAGACCCGCGTGGCCTGGGCCAGGAACAGGTTGATGACCAGCGCCAGCAGCACCGCCGGCAGGATGGTCTCCAGCAGTTCGCGGACCCAGGATGTCCCGCCGCTCTGCGGGCGCGGTTCGGGTGTCGGTTCGGGCGCCGATTCGGACATGTGCGGAACGTTGTCTTCCATGCGCGTCTATCGCCTCTGCGGGGGCTTTCCGCCGCGGCGGTCTCCGCCAGGGCGTCCGCGGTCGCCGCCGGGCCTGGGGCCGCCGCTGGGCTTGCGGTCGCGCGCCCGGGCCTCTTCCGCAGTCCAACCTTCCAGCACTGCCTGCCGCGACAACTTGATCTTGCCGTCTTTGTCTATGTCAATGACCATGACCATGATCTCGTCGCCGACCTTGACCACATCCTCCACGCTGGGGACGCGGTAATCGGCCAACTGCGAGATGTGCACCAAACCATCGGTCCCGGGCAGAATCTCCACAAAGGCGCCGAAGTCCGTGGTACGGACGACTTTGCCGGTGTAGATTTTGCCGATGGTGGCCTCTTCGGTCAGGGCGCGCACCATGCGCTCGGCCTCCATGCCGCCGGGCCCTTCCAGCGCCGAGATGTACACGGTGCCGTCTTCTTCCACGTCAATCTTCGCGCCGGTTTGCTCCTGGATGCTGCGGATGGTCTTGCCGCCCGGGCCGATGAGCGCGCCGATCTTCTCCTGCGGGATCTTCACCATGACGATGCGCGGCGCGAAGGGCGACAGGCTGGAGCGCGGCTTGTCTATGACCTCCAGCATCTTGTCCAGGATGTACATGCGGGCCTCGTAGGCCTGCTGCAGCGCCTGCTCCAGGATGTTGTAGTCCAGACCCTTGATCTTGATGTCCATCTGCAGGGCCGTTACCCCGTCGCGGGTTCCGGCCACCTTGAAGTCCATGTCTCCCAGGTGGTCTTCCATGCCCAGGATGTCGGTGAGCACCGCGTAGCGATCGCCTTCCTTGATGAGGCCCATGGCGACGCCGGCCACGGGCGCCTTGATGGGCACGCCGGTGTCCATCAGCGCCAGCGTGCTGCCGCAGACCGACGCCATGGACGTGGAGCCGTTGGACGAAAGGACTTCGGACACCAAGCGGATGGTGTACGGGAACTGCTCCTGGGATGGGATGACCGGAACCAGCGCGCGCTCGGCCAACGCGCCGTGGCCGATTTCGCGGCGGCCCGGCCCACGCAGGGGCCGCACCTCGCCGGTGCTGTAGGGCGGGAAGTTGTAATGGTGCATGTACCGCTTGGCGCCGACGGTCCCCACGGTGTCCAGGATTTGCTCATCGGCGCTGGTGCCCAGCGTGGCGATGGTGAGCACCTGCGTCTCGCCGCGCGTGAACAGGCCGGAGCCATGGGCGCGGGGCAGCAGCCCCACCTGGCAGGATATCGGGCGAATCTCGCGAACACCGCGCCCGTCCACGCGCACGCCCTTGTCCAACACCTGGGCACGCATGGCGGCGCGCAGTGTCTCCTCAAACACCTCTTTGACATCGGCGGCGACAAACTGCTCGCCAGCCTTCTCCACCAGTTCCGCCGCCAGGTTGTCAATGGCGGTGTTGCGCTCTTCCTTGGTCAGGCCCGCCGTCAGAATCTGCTGAACGCGGTCGCCGATTTGCTCCAGCGTCCACTGGCGCGTTTCCTCGGGCACGACGTGCAGCGCAAACTCGCGCTTGGGCTTACCAATGGCCGTCGCCATCGCGTTCTGCATGCGGATGACATCCTGCATGGCCTCGTGGCCCAGGCGGATGGCCTCCAGCATCAGGCTTTCGGGCACCTCGTCGGCGCCGGCCTCCACCATGAGGACGGCATCGGCCGTGCCCGCGAGGCGCAGGTCCATCTCGCTGTTCGCCATCTCGGTGGCGGTGGGGTTGAAGACGAAGCGGCCGTCAATGTACCCCACGCGCACCGCGCCCACCGGCCCCTGGAACGGGATGTCCGAGATGGTCAGGGCCGCCGACGCGCCGATGATGGAAAGGATGTCCAGATAGTTCTCCTGGTCGGCGGACAGGGCCGTAACGATAATCTGCACATCGTTGCGGAAGCCCTTGGGGAACAGGGGACGCAAGGGGCGGTCGGTCAAGCGACACAGGAGAATGGCCTCCTCTGAGGGTTTGCCCTCGCGCTTGAAGAACCCGCCGGGGATGCGACCGGCTGCGTAGAGCCGCTCCTCATAGTCCACGGTGAGGGGGAAGAAGTCCACGCCCTCGCGGGGCTCTTTAGATGCGGTGGCCGTCGCCAGGATCATGGTGTCGCCGCAGCGCACGGTAACGGCGCCGCCGGCCTGCTGGGCGAGCAGCCCCGTTTCCACGATGATGTCGTGCTCGCCCAACTTCGCTGTGAATCTGTGTACTGTATTCAATTCAAACCTCCGTAGTTTGCCGGGTACGGAGGTCAGGGACTGGGGACTATCTCCCAACCTGTGAGAGGCACTCCCCAATTCCTGTACCATCCGCCCCGGCGATGAAATGCGTCAGGGTTTTGGCTGTCCGTGAGACGCTAGAATCTTTCTACACCTCCTGCGCTAGAATGTCAAACGAGTAGATGCTGGATGATGCTCATCTACTCGTTCCGCTTGAACGTATAGAGAGATGACCGGCGCCATCTACTTGCGCAAGCCAAGCCGATCCACAATCGCGCGGTAGCGATTGATATCCTTGCGGCTCAGGTAGGCCAAATGGCGACGCCTCTGCCCAACCAGTTTCAGGAGCCCGCGCCTGGAGTGCTCGTCATGCTTGTGCACTTTCAGGTGCTCAATCAACTGGTTGATGCGCGTGGTCAGCAGCGCAATCTGCACCTCGGGCGAACCGGTGTCCGCCGGGTGCATGTGATACTGCTGGATGATGCTGTCCTTCTCCGACTTCGTGAGCGGCACGCTGTCCTCCTTAACGCTCATTGCTCAACTCAAAACCCTTTCCGGCCGCATTATATCACACTTGAACCGACCGCGCAAATCTCGCGTGGTGTGGAGGGCATGCGCGCCTTCAAGGCTTGGTCGGGCTTGCTGTCATCTGAGCGGCGGAGGTGCGAAGAATCTCGTAGAGCAAACTGGCAATTGCTCTACTTTGCCCCATCCGCGCAATCCGTGTCATCCGTGGATACCACCCTGGAGATGCTTCGGGCTGCTCTCTCGCTATGACGCATGGGAAAGAACGTGCGACGCACTTTCGGAAGTGCGTCGCACGTGAATGCCCTCACCCCGGCCCTCTCCGGCGGGCGAGGGAGCGACGCCCTCACCCCGGCCCTCTCCGGCGGGCGAGGGAGCGACGCCCTCACCCCGGCCC
>JBBIHX010000175.1:0-5879 GCA_037446815.1 Caldilineae bacterium
CGACCGTCCCTCAGCCGCCGGCTGCTCCCCCGACGGCCACGCCGACCACGACGCCTCCTCACACTGCGACCCCGACGGCCACCGCGACGAACACTCCGCCGGCTACCCCGACGAAGCCGGCGGGCACGGATCCCGCGCCTACCCCGACGTTCACGCCGACCCGCACGGCGACCGCGACATATACGCCCACCGCGACGCCTACACGGACGGCCAGCGCAACGCCGACCGCCACGCCGCCGTGCCCGGGCATCGCGCCTGACCCTTACGAGCCTGACAACGTTGCCAGCCTGGCCAGCGGGATTCTCGTGGATGGGTCGGCGCAGGCGCACACGTTCCACTACGGGAGCGATGTGGACTGGATACGGTTCAACGCGGTCGCAGGCAACGAGTACGTGATAGAGACCTTCGGACTGTATGGCGGCGCGGACACCGTCATCACGCTGTACGGCCCCGACATGGCCCTGCTGGCGACGAACGATGACGCGAACGGGAAGGAATCCGCAATCTCGTTCACGGCGGCCGTAACCGGCACGTACTACGTCAAGATTCAGACCAAGAACGTGCACCTCCTGCTGTGCGAGAACGGGTACAGGGTCCGCGTAACCCAGTTCGCGCCTCAGGGTGTATGCGCGTGCGTGGACTGGATTGTGTTCCTGAGCAACCGCGACGGCAACTGGGAATTGTACCGTGTGGACACGGCCAACAACAATGTGATTCGCCTGACCAACGATGCGGGTGTGGACATCGCCCCCGCTCGGTCGGCGGATGGCTCCTGGGTGGCCTTCCAGTCCAACCGAACCGGCCTCTGGAACATCTACCGCGTGGACGCCTTCGGGCAGGGGCTGCTCCAACTTACTGCCAACGCCGGCAACAATACCGACCCTGTCTGGACGGCGGATTGCGGCTCCTCGCAAATCGCCTTCCAGTCGGACCGCGATGGGAACTGGGAAATCTACATCATGGACGAGAACGGGAACGGTCAGACGCGGCTCACGGAGCACCCTGCGGCCGATGAGGATCCGTTCTGGTCTCCGGATGGGTTCCACATCGTGTTCAAGTCCAACCGCAACGGCAACTGGGACCTGTACAGGGTTGACATAACGGGCACCGAATTGGTGCAACTCACCAGCGCGCCGTCTGATGAGGTTGACCCGGTGTACTCGCCCGATGGCCGGTACATCGCCTTCCGCTCCAACCGCGAGGGGCAGTGGAACGTGTATGTGATGCCCGCGGAGGGCGGCAGCGCAGTCAAGGTGAGCGCGGCGGGCAACAATCTGAACGCCGTGTGGTCGCCGGACAGCCGGTATCTGGCGTATCAGTCCGATCGGAACGGTCAGAATGACATCTACGTAGCGGACGTGGCCGCGGGCGCCGAGGTTCGCGTAACCGAGCACCCGGCCGCTGATGAAGCGCCGGCCTGGGACTGCAACAGCACCCGCGTGGTGTTCCAGTCCAAGCGGGGCGAAAACTGGGACCTGTACGTGGCGGATGTCTTCGGCGGGGGCGCGCCGGTGCAGTTGACCAACCACCCGCGCGTTGATGCCTACCCGATGTGGAATCCGGCCGAAGAGGATGCGAGCCTGGCCGGGCTGGGAGTCCTTCTCGGAAACCGCTAGGCAACGCATTCACCGGTGCTACACACAAAAAGCAGCCCTCCGATTCGGAGGGCTGCTTTGCTTTGCGATTTCGCCGCCTCACGGCACCGTCCACGTGCTCGGCGCAGTGGCATATAGCCAATACCCTCGCCCGGGTTCAAAGGCGCGCAGCGTGCTCGCCTCGGGCGTCGCCGGATTGTACATTAGCCACGCTCCGTCGGGGCCCGGCTCCAGGGTGAATACAGACTCCACCGCCGAAGCGATGCTCTGCAAGCCTTGTTCCACCGGTGTCGGGGCGTCTCCTGGGAATCCGACCAGGTTCCACCCTGGGTAGAGTTCCACCGAGTGGCCGGACGCTGTTGCGGGCGCGCCAACCGGGATGGTCAGAGTCGCATCCGCGTTGGCGAGAAGCCAGAAGCCCTGAAGGGGATTGAGTTGCCGCAGGGTGTTGGCTTCTGCCGGCGCGCCGGCGACGCACACCTTCCAGGGCGTGGCGTTATCGGTTGGGTCGTAGGCGTGAACCTCTGCCCAGATGCCGTCAATAGATGACAGCGCGCTCGGCAGGGCAAGCGGCCCGACCTCGGCCGGCACCGCCAGTAGGTTCCAGCCCTCTCGCACGGCGACCTGCACGGTCTGCTGGCGCTGGCGCGGCTTCATCTGGAGCGAGGGGTCGCCGTAGAGCGCGAAGGCGAGCACCGTCTGCTGCTGGCCAGGCGAAGAGAGGTAGCGCGCGCTGTGGAGTTCGCGGGCGCGCGCCAGAGCTTGGCCTACCGTCTGCTCCTTGGTGATGAGTTCATCTCCGAAGAGGTACGCGAAAGTCGCGCTGCCGCCATCGGCGACGGAACGCCATCCGGTTCGGTACCAGGTGATGGCAGTCGGCGCGATGGTTGCGATGGCTCCGTACCGCAATACCTGCGCCGCCAGGCTGTAGGTCTGGGGGACGCCGTTGGAGCACGCATTTTGGAACACGATCGGCGGGTTGTCCGTGGCGAGCGAAGCCAGGTGGTAGATGTCGGCGAAGGCCTTGCGCGTCGCCTGGCTGTTGGCCCACAGGGTGCGGTATGCGCCCGTGGAACTGCCGTGTCCCCACCACGAGACGAATCCGTATCCACTGACCCAGGATGAGGCCAGCGTGTCCCTGTCCAGCGCCGCGTCGTAGGGCAGCCTTGTCCCGCCGCTTTCCGCCTCGTACATTCGCCAGGTGCTGAAGCCGGCCTTCGTCAGGTAGGCCGACATGGACTCGCCGAGATACGCGCCATCGGTCTGCGGGGTGCCGTTGCTGTTGTAGTCCAGAACGGCCATCGCCAAGAGCGCGCGCTTGCGCCATTCGCCATCGGTGGTCTCGTAGGCGATGGTTTTCTCCAGCACCGAGTTGATGAGAGGCTCGGCGTCAAAGGGGATTCGCCCGACTAGCAGTTCTGCTCCGAAATCCACGGCGTCATCCCGGAACTCGCCCGGAAAACCGTCCCGGTCCTTGTCCCAGTCGCCCGTGAGGTCGGCGAAGTACATGTCGGAAGGCGTCGCCCAACTGCTCTTGTGATCCGTGTTGGACGGATAGAGCGTCTTCATGGGGATGGATGTGCTGCTGCCGATGATGAGCAGGTATTGGAGGTTCCAGACCTGCCATTTGTCCTTGAGAAAGGCCCGCAGTTTGTCGGCGGCGTCTTTGCCGGTGTGGTTGGCCCAGTTCTCGGGGGTGATCAGGTACACAGCGAACCCTTCGGACTCCTTGTGTCGCTTGAAGTTCAGGATGCCTGCGCTCTGGGCGAAGTCGCTGCGGACGGCGATGGCGTAGCCTGGGGCTGCGGCGTCGCTATGGGGCTGCGGCGCGTCCGTCCCGGGGGCCTGCGCCATGCCCGGCCGCGCCGTCGGGGCGCCGAGCCGACGGTAGCGCACGACGATCCGACCGCTGCGAACCCATGTGAGCGTCTTGTCCGACAGGTTGTACTGCACGGGATAGAAGCGCACGGCAACCACCTGCGCGCCGCCACGGGAGTAAACGGCGCTGACCTCCACCGGCGTCTGGGGGAAGACCTGGGAAGCAGGCGGCTCAAATTCAATTGGAGCCTGCACTCCTCCTTCGCTCTCGGCCTCCGGCGTTACCCGAGCGATGTCGTAGGTGCCTGGCATAGGCTGATAGGTGGCATCTTCCAGGGTAACCCCATCCAGGCGCGCGCCCATCGGCAGGTGGACCTCCAGATGCCGCACGGGCAATCGCGGAGCGCCGGACACGCTGACGTAGTCATAGCCGTCCATGATGATTGCGGATTCGCCGGCGTCGGTGAGGGCAATCTGCGGCTCGTCGGCTTCAACCGCGATGGCGATCTCGCCAGCGTTGTTGGGGTTCGCCGGCGCCAAGCCGCCGGGCTGCGGGATGGGCGGCGAGTACGGCGGTTGCTGCGCCAACGCCGCGTAGGGTGTTAGCACGAAAAGAGCACACACAACAAGCACGCTCACAGCGCGCCAGTAAAGCGTCCAGCGTCTTGTCTGTGCATGGTCCATGGGTTCCACGTCTCCTACCGGGTATTAGGTTCATGCCCAGTATAGGGTGTGAAGGGGGAGACGGGAATGGGAAAAGAGTACCAGCGGGGGTAAACGTTGCGTGAACGCCGGGGCGAGAGCGAGGGCGCGGGTTAGGCTAGTACGCGCCCCTTCCGCGAATCACCGCCAGCGCCGTCAGCAGGAGAATTCGGATGTCCAGGAGGAGGGAATAGTGCTGGAGGTAGTAGAGGTCGTCCTCGGTGTGCCAGTACATGGGCTTGTCGCTTCGGTCGTGCACCTGCCACCAACCGGTGAGGCCCTGCGGAACGCCAAATCGCTTGCGCTGCCAGGGCTCGTAGCGTTCCACAAAGGCAGGGAGTTCTGGCCGAGGGCCGACCAGGCTCATATCGCCCTTGAGGACGTTCCACAGTTGCGGCAATTCGTCCAGGCTCGTGCGGCGCAGGAACCGCCCCACGCGCGTTACGCGGGGATCGTTGGGTGATTTGAAGTGCCGAGGGCCCTCGGAGATGGCAGCCTCTACGATCTCTCGCTCCATCTGCTCCGCGCCGGCGAACATGGTGCGGAACTTGTACATGGTGAACAGCCTGCCGCCTTCGCCCACGCGCTGCTGGCGGAAAATGACCGGCCCCGGGGAGTCCAGTTTGATGGCGATGGCAATGGCCGGCCACGCGGGCAGGGAGACCATCAGGGCCACCAGGGAAATGCCGATATCCATGATGCGCTTCAGGACGCGCTGGTACGGGCGAATCACCGGCTCTTTCAGGCCGATGAGCGGGATGTCGCCGAAGGTCTCCACCGTCATGCGGTAGAACACCAGCGGCCCCAGGTCCGGGGCGACCTTGATATTGACCGGCAGTTCCTCAAGTTGGGCTACGACGTTGGCCATCTCGCGGTGGGCGCGCAGGGGCAGCGCCAGAACGACATCGGTGATGCGATGCGTCGCGACGATTTTGGGCGCGTCGGCCAGCGCCCCGAGAACGGGGATTCCCCCGATGTGCTGCCCGTGCTTGGCAGGGTCGTCGTCCAGGAATCCCACGGTCTCAAGCCCCATCCACGCGTGTTCCACAAACGAGTGGGCGATGTCCTGGCCCAGCAGGCCGGCCCCGATGATGAGGATGCGCGATGTGGGGATGCGGCGCACGCCCAGGCTCCGCCAGATGATTCGGAGCGTCAGGCGGAGCGTCAGGAGGGCGATGCTGTCCAGGGTGACGAAGTAGGTGACAAGGAGGCGCGACACAGCGCGGTACGAGAAGTAGAGCGCGCCCGCAAAGAGCAGAGACCCGAATCCGATTCCCACAAGGACGCGCGCGATTTCGTGCTCGGTGCGGAGGATGCGCTGCGGGTCGTAGGCGCTTGAAACCACCAAGGCTACAGTCCACGCGACCAGCGCGATGGCGAAGATGGCCGGGTTCAGCCCCCCGTACTGCTCCTCAAAGGGCTTGCCCCAAGGCCATGCACGCCGTGCCAACAGCGCGGCGTGGAGCGAAGCAAGGGTAGCAACCATGTCCAAGACATACAGCGCGAGCGTGTAGCGGAACGAAGCCCTTTGCAGCATGGCTTACACCCCGAGTCGGTCTCCTAGAGAATGCTGGTGGTTCACGAGAATGTGGTGTACGTGGATCGCCACGGCCGCGCCGTTGCTGGCCGTGGCTGGGCAGAAGTATAGCACGCGTGGCGCGGGGTTGCAAACACGCCGCCCGACACGCGATGCGGTTCCATCTGGTGTTGGCCTGCCTCGCGCGCCGCCTCCCCACTCTGTCATGCTGAGCCGAAGGCGAAGCA
>JBBIHX010000176.1:0-5845 GCA_037446815.1 Caldilineae bacterium
CTCAGACCTGCCCCTACAGGGCCCTGTGCCTTTCTGCGGTGCAAGGCCATTATATCACAAAACCTTGCGCAAGGCACGCCAACGTGCTAGAATGTCAGCATGAAGAAGGCGTGGATTTGGGCGGGGGCGGCCGTGGCGGTCGTCGTGGCGATGGAAGGCGTGGCGAGGGCGCTGCTGCGGCCCTGGCCCACGCTGGCGGATTTTGCGCTCCGCCGCGAGACGCTGGCAGCGGCCCAGGCGACGGCCCCGACCCGCGTCCTGTTCATCGGCGATTCCATCGTGTACGGGCACGACGTGGCGCCCGACCAGGCCTACCCTGCCGTGCTGGGCAGCATGTGGCGGGCCGCCCATCCGGACATCCCCGTGGAGTTCGTCAACGGTGGCGCAAACGGCCTGACGACGATGCACGGCGTGCAGTTGCTGCCCCTGCTCCTTCGCGCTTTCCGACCGCAGGTGGTGGTCATCGCCTTCGGCCTGAACGATGCTAACCTGGCGCGGTCGTGCGCCGACGCGCACATGGAGTCGGTCTTCGCCGCGTCCGCGTGGGTTCGCGCCCTGCGCCACTCGCGGCTGTTCCTGGGGCTAGAGCGGCGATGGCGGCGGTGGCAACGGCCGTGCGGGGTGTGGGAGGGCAAGCGGTGGGAGCCGCGCGTGTCGCCGGAGGCATTCTCCCAGGCCCTGGCCTGGATGGATGGGCAGGCGGCGCGGCGCGGCGCGGAAGTAATCTTCCTGACCACGACGCCCCTGGCGCCTGCGTTTCGGCCCGAACTGGACGCCGAATCTCGCCGCCAGGTGCGCCAGTCGTGCGACGCCTACAACGGGCGGGTGCGGGCAGTGGCGCAGGCGCGGCGCGCGCACGTGCTGGACGTTTACGCGCGGTTGCCGCTTGCGGAGGGCGATTGGATGGCCGATGGCGTGCACCTGAGCGCGAGCGGGTACCGCAAACTGGCGTCGTATCTGTATGTCCGCCTGGAGCCGCTGCTGTTGGGGCTGGCCGGGCGCGGCTAGGCGAGGGGTGCGCATGGGAAAGCGGAAACTGGCGTTGCGAGAAATCTCCGACCCGCGCGTCTTGGCGGCTATGGAGGCTGTGCCGCGCGAGCGGTTCGTGCCCGCCGAGTACGCCGAAGACGCCTATGGCGATCATCCGCTGCCCATCGGCTACGGTCAGACCATCTCCCAGCCATACATCGTCGCGCTGATGACGCAATTGCTGGAACTGAAGGGCCACGAGCGGGTGCTGGAAGTCGGCGCGGGGTCGGGATACCAGGCGGCCATCCTGTCGCTGCTGGCCCGCGACGTGTTCACCGTGGAGCGCATCCCGCAACTGGCCGAGAAGGCCCGCGAGCGGCTGCGGGAACTCGGATACCACAATGTGCACATCCGAGTCGGCGATGGGTACGAGGGCTGGCCCGAGCACGCGCCCTACGATGCCATCATCGTAACGTGCGCGGCGGATGAGGTGCCCCCGCCCCTGATTGAGCAACTGGCCGACGGCGGCCGCCTGGTCATCCCCGTGGGTGAGTCGGGCTGGTCGCAGCGGCTGATGCTGTTGCGCAAGCGCGGCGCGGAGGTGGAGCAGCGCGAGGTCGCCGGCGTGGTCTTCGTGCCCCTGGTGCGGGGCGTGGCGCAATCGCCCGGGAATGCAGGAGGTCAGCATGAACCCTGAGGACACGTACATCCGCGACCGTCTGATTCTGCACGGGGGGCGGGGGACGGTTACGTTCGTCTTCCAGGCCACGCCTGTTCTCCAGGAGGCCGCCGCGGGCCTGGAGTATCGCGCCGATGGCGAGCGCCGCGCCCTGACGATTGCGGGGCCGGATGCGGCCCTGGAGGTGAACCGAGACTACATCTGCTGGGAGCGCAGCGATGGCCGCATTCGGCTGCGATGGTACATCCACCTGGGTGCGGACTTGGAGGTGATGCTGGAGGCGCAGAACATCGGCGCGGCGCCCGTGAACCTGGACCGCCTGGCCGTCCTGGACGTGCGGAGCGAGAACCACGGCGCGGTGAACCTGGGGGCCGGCCCTCACCGCTGGGCGTTCTACAAGCACGGGTGGCAGTCCTGGTCGCCGACCTTTGCCCGCCACATCGGCGATGGGGTGTACATCAACCCGGGCGGGGCCGAATACGACCGCAAGCACACGCCCCATCCGAGTTCCGGCACCGAGGACTTCCAGAGCGAGTGGTTCACCGTGCTGCACGACCGAGAGGGCGGGCTTTCGGCGCTGCTGGGGTTCACGGACGGCCGCCGCGCCCTGTCGGATGTGGCGCTGTACCTGGACGGGCGCGTGTTTCGGCGGCTTGTGGCGACGTGCTACGCCGACGGCGTCGTGCTGGAGCCCGGCGGGCGTTTTCTATCCGAGCCGCTGCTGGTGGCGTTCGCGGATGACCCGCTGCGCCTGCTGGAACACTACGCCGACCGCGTCGGCTCGCGCATGGGCGCGCGCGTCCCCGACTCCATCCCCACCGGCTGGTGCACGTGGTACTACTTCTACGGTGAGAATTCGGCGGAGGACGTGCTGGCGAACGCCGCGCAGATTCGCAAGCACCGCCTGCCGCTGGAATACGTCCTGATTGACGACGGGTACCAGCAGGCCATCGGCGACTGGCTTCGGATTGACGCCGGTAAGTTCCCGCAGGGGATGAAGGCCGTGGCCGATGGCATACGCGCGGCGGGGCTGCGGCCGGGCATCTGGCTCGCGCCCTTCGGCGTGAGCAGCGAGTCGGCGACCTACGCGGAGCATCCCGAGTGGACCCTGAAGCACGCCGACGGCTCGCCGGTGATCGCCTGGCAGCACTGGGGCGTGAACATCTACGCGCTGGACTTGACCCGCGCCGATGTGCTGGACTGGATAGCCCACGTCTTCCGCGTCATGAGCGAGGAGTGGGGCTACGATTTGTTCAAGATAGACTTCGTGTTCGCCGCGGCGGTGGAGGGCATCCGCCACGACCCCAGGGTTACCCGCGCGGAAGCCTATCGGCGCGGGATTGAGCGCATCCGCGAAGTCATCGGCGAGCGATTTCTGCTGGGGTGCGGCGCGCCCCAATTGCCCAGCGTGGGCGTGGTGGACGCCATGCGCATCGGCCCGGACGTCGCCTTCAACTGGACGCCCATCTGGGCCGACCTGTCCGCGCCGGCGGTGGCCAATGCGCTGCGCAACACCGCGGCCCGCTACTTCATGCACCGTCGCTGGTGGCTCAACGACGGCGACTGCGTGCTGGTGCGCATGCGCGGCGACCAGTCCGACCTGGTGCTCAACGAGATGCGAACGCTGGTTACCGGCATCGCGCTGTCGGGCGGGCTGACGCTGGACAGCGACAACCTGCCCACCATCCGCCCTGGGCGGCTGAAGTACCTGAAGATGGCGCTCCCGCCGTCGGGCATCGCCGCCAGGCCGGTGGACTTGTTCCGCAGCGAGAACCCGCGCGCGCAGGTGCTGCATGTGGACAGGCCGTGGGGCGCGTGGTGGGTGGTGTCGCTGATGAACTGGCGCGACAAGACCACCAAGACCGAGGTAACGTTGCGCGAACTCGGGCTGCCCGAGGGCGAGTATCACGTGTACAACTTCTGGCGGCAGCGGTATGTGGGCGTGCGCTCGGACAAACTCGCGTTTCGCCGCCACCAGCCCCACGAAAGCATCGTCCTGTGCCTGAAGCCCGCCTCCGACCAGCCCGACCTGCTGACATCTACCTTCCACGTAACCCAGGGCGCGGCGGAGATTGCGGGCGTTCGGCGAATTGTCCACGGCCCCAGCGGCCAGACCGTGCGCGTGGATTTGCGGAAGGCTGGGGTGCAGCGCGGGCAGTTGATTTTCGTCGCCCCTGCGCCCTGGAGGGCCAGCGAGGCCCGCGTGGACGGGCGCAAGTGGCCGTTTCGCGTGCTGGCGTCGGGGCCTGTGGCCATTCGCTTCCGCCTGAAGGACACCGTGCTGGTGGAACTGGACTTCGTCCGCGATGAATAGACTGTTCATTCCAGACAGAGGAGGGTGCCGATGCTTCTGTGCGTGAACGTGGGCAACACGAACACGGTGGGGGGATTGTACGAGGACGGGAAATGGGTGGCCCAGTGGCGGGTGCGTACCGAACACGACATGATGCCCGACGAGTACGCCATGCTGTGGAAGGCGCTCCTGGATGACAGGGGCTATTCCTTCCGCGACGTGCGGCGGGTTACGATTTCCAGCGTCGTGCCGCCGGTTACGGGCGCGCTGGTGGAACTCTGCGAGCGTTACTTCGGGTTCGCTCCCCTGCTCATCGGGCCGGGCATCAAGACCGGCATGCGGATTCGGATTGACAACCCCGCCGAACTGGGCGCCGACCTGCTGTGCGATGCCGTGGCGGCGTACCATCGGTTCCGCACGGCATGCATCGCCATAGACTTCGGCACGGCGACCACGTTCAGCGCAGTGGCCGAGAACGGCGACTTCATGGGGGTGGCCATCGCCCTGGGCCTCGGCCCCGCCGCGGACACCCTGGCCGGACGCACGGCGCAACTGCCCCGCATCAACCTGGCGCCGCCGCCTGCCGCTATCGGCAAGAACACCGTGCACTCCATGCAGTCGGGCCTCATCTTCGGCTACGTGGGGCTGGTGGAGGGGCTGGTAACACGCATGCGGTATGAACTGGGCGGGCAGGCCAAGGTGGTGGCCACGGGCGGCCTGGTGCAGGTGCTGGCCCCGCTGCTCACGTGCGTGGATGTGGTAGACCCGTGGCTGACCCTGGACGGGGTGCGGCTGCTGAGCGAACGGAACGCCCCGCCCGAAGGGAGAACCGGTGACGGATGAGGTTGCACACGCGCCGGGCGAAGAGGAATCGCCCATCTTGCTGCGCCCCCTCACCGAGGGGGATGCGGCCATCGCCCACGCGTGGTGGCGCGACCCCATCGTGCAGGGCCTGAGCGGCGCGCCGTTGGGGCCGAGCGATCCCGACGAGTTCCGCCGCTTTTTTGTGGACAAGTACGTCCGCCCGAATCCCAGGCGCATCGCGGCGGGCATCGTCGTGAAGGAGACGGGCAAACTCATCGGCCTGTGCGTGGCCTACATAGACCCGGACTTCCGCGAGGCCGAGTATGGCATCAAGATCGGCGACCGGTCGTCGTGGGGCAAGGGGTACGGCACCGCCGCCACCCGCGCCTTCATAGACCTGGTGTTTGAGACGACTGGCATTGATTCGCTGTTCGGGCTGGTGGAACTGACCAACGAGCGGGCCAAGCGCACCCTCATCTCGGCCGGGTTCCGCATCTGCTGTTTGCTGTACAACCGCGAGTTTCTGCGCGTGGACCTGACGCGGTACGAGTGGGAGTGCGATAAGCGTCGCCGCCAGGCGCAGCCCGCGCCCGGTTGCAACGGCGAACAGGGAACGGGGACGGTGTCCACGAATCAGCACGGATAGGGTTGGGCCGTATCCGCGGATGCCGTCCCGCGAGATTGCCTCACTTCGCTGTCCTTGGCGCAGTCGGCGCAGCGTCGTAGTAGGGGCGACCGGCCGGTCGCCCCTGCATGAGCTTTGCCACTTCCGCCCCATCCGTGCCATCCGTGGATACAACGCTGGAGATGCCTCGCCTTCGGTTCAGCATGATAGGAGGGGGGACAAAGTGCGACGCACCTCCAAGGTGCGTCGCACTTAGCCCCTCACCCCTACCCTCTCCCAGCGGGCGAGGGAGCACGGCCGCGCGGGGCTAAAGCCGCCGCTTTGCCCCCATCCGCGCCATCTGCGTTGTCCGCGGATGCCGTCCCGCGAGGGAGCGCGGCGGCGCGCCAACACCCGGGTCGGTTCCAAACTGTGTTGGTGAACCGCAGACACACTCTCCTGCGTGTCATTGCGAGCGAAGCGAAGCAATCGCACG
>JBBIHX010000177.1:0-5821 GCA_037446815.1 Caldilineae bacterium
GCATGGCGGCAAGGGCGGCCCGGCCCCCGCCTCTCCCCAGCCCTATCCGCCCCATTCGCGTAAATTCGCGCTATTCGCGGTTATAAGGCCGTCATTCTGACCGGCGAAGCCGCGAAGGATTTCACCCACACCCCCTGTCCATCCGCGTGCATCCGTGTCATCCGCGCATAACGTTGCGCGATCGCCGCGCTACTCCCCCCAGTCGCGCTTGTGGATCATGGCGCAGGCGTCGTGCACCACCTGTATCCCGTGCTCGTGGCAATAGCGGATGGCCGCCTCGGACTCGGAGCCGGGCTGCATCCACACGCGGGTCAACCCCAGCGCGGCGCACTCCTGCACCACCTGCTCGGTAACACGGGGCGGCACCACCAGGTCAACGACCTGCGGCTTCTCGGGCAGCGCGGCCAGGCTGGGGTACAGCGCCTGCCCATCAATCTCCCCGCCGCCCGGGTTCACGCCATACACCTTGTAGCCAGCGCCCCGCAACGTGCGGAAGATGCGGTTCCCGTATTTGGCCGGGTTCGTGGACGCTCCCACAACGGCCCAGATGCGCAGGTTCGTAAACTCCTGAATCAACGTCTCCAAGTCGGTTTCCATGTCGCACCTTCTAATGCAGACCAGGGTTCACCGCGCCTTGCCGGTGAGCCAAGGGCTAGGGCTGTGAGCCGCCGTCCCTGTGGAGGCCGTTGGCCGCCGTCGCCGGGTAGCACACGCCGCCCTCAAAGGCGTCCACGCATTGCCCGCAGTGGTTGCACTCAAACTGCACGGTGGTATGCTCAATGCCAAACCTGGCCTGCAAGCCCTGCTTGATGGCGTCCATGATGACCTGGGTCTGCGCCAACGCCTGATCCTCCAGCACCACGTGGGCACTGAGGGACGTGTACCCAGGCCCGACGCTCCAGATGTGCAGGTCGTGGACATTGCGGACACCAGGCACCGCGCCGATGGCCGCCGCCACCTCGCGCGCGCTTATGCCTGCGGGGCTGCCCTCCACCAGGATGTGCACCGACTCGCGGAAGATGCGCCACGCCCCGCCCAAGATGAGCAGTGCAATCCCCACGCTGAGAAGGGGGTCAACCACATACCAGCCGGTCAAAGCGATGACAATGGCGCCGCCGATGACGCCCACCGACGCCAGAGCATCCCCCAACACATGCCAGAAGGCGCTGCGGGTGTTCAAATCGTCGTGGTCGTGGGCGCGGAGCACTTGCGCCACGACGAGGTTCGCCACCAGGCCAACCACCGCCACGGCCAGCATCAAGCCCGAGTCTATCTCGCGGGGGTTGAGCCAGCGCTCCCACGCCTCGCGCGCGATGAAGAACACCATGGCGAACAAGAGCAGGCTATTGGCGAGCGCCGCCAGCACCTTGGCGCGGTGGAAGCCGAAGGTATGATTCTCGTCCGCGGGCAACTCCGCCACCCGAAGCGCCACGTAACTCAACGCCAGCGCGAAGACATCCAGGAACACGTGCCCCGCGTCCGACAGCAGCGCAAGGCTATTGGACAGAATCCCGCCGACCACCTCGGCCACGAGGACGACCGAGGTGATGACCAGGGCGAGGATGAACCGCTTCCCGACGGATCCGTGATTGTGTTCGTGTTCGTGCTCGTGATTGTGCATGTCGTTCCGATGCCCCGTAACGTGATAGTCTTGGATACACCCATTCGGGCGGGCTGTCAAATCGTGTCTACGGGGCGCAATGCGTGGGGGCGCGATGGAATTGCGTCGGTGCCACCAACGTCGCGCCCTGCGCCCTTGACAAACGCCGAAATCCGTTGACAATAGGCCCCAGCGGGGCGGTGGCGAAACGGCAGACGCTGCGGACTTAAAATCCGCTGGACGCGAGTCCGTGTGGGTTCAAATCCCACCCGCCCTATCTGGGGCGCGGGTGTCCCGCTTGCGTCGGCTCGCCGGGGGCCTGCGCTAGCGCTCCCGCCTGTACACCCGGTACGCCAGCCAATCCTCCCACCGGGGATTGGTGCGCCGCTCGCCCTCGCCCACGGGCGCGAAATCGCCGAACTCCGCCACCCGGCGATAGTCCGCTTCCAGCACCGCCAGAAGCCGCGCATAGTCCGCCTGCGGGTCGGGCGCATTGGTAAGCGCAACCCACTCCGGGCGCGCCTCCGGAGCCACGCGCAGGAACTCGTCCGTCGCCCGCATCGCCAGGGGCCGCCCCGATAGAAACGCAAGCATCTCGCCCGCCCAGGGCACGGCAGCGATGGCCTCGCCTTCGGGCACGCGCTCCTTTAGATAGCCAACGACGCCCTCAAGATTCCGGCCGTAGGTCTGGCTCACGCGCACGCCGCGCGCCCGCTCTAACGCCAGCGTGTGGGCGAACTTCCCAGGCGTCGCGTATCGCACCAGCGCGCCCCCGTACACCGCCACCAGCAGCGCCGCCGCCAACCCGAGCGCCAGCGCCCGCGTCGCCCGATGGCGGCGCCCCTCAACCCACCGGCGCACGACGTACACCAACAGCGCCAACGACGTGATGAGCAGCGCCGCGTTGTCGCCGGTGGAACCCGACGGATCGCCCACGATGAACGCCTGGACGTAGACCGCGGGCGAGTACAGCGCCAGCAGGCGAACGGCATCCCGAGGGGCAGGGCGCTCGCGCCGCGCCATCCACCAGGCCACGGGCGAGATGACCACCGGCAGCGCGAACAGCGCCAGGTAGTACGCCTGTCGGACGCTCTCCCGCGACAGGGAGCGCGGAACGGCCGCGGCGAGGTTGTGCCACAGCGCCCACGCGGCGACCTTCTCACCCACCACTGCGAACTGCGGCCCGTAGATGGCGCCGAGCGCGTCCCACCCCAGCCAGGCCAGCAGAGCAACGTCTTGCAGTGCCACGACTCCGAGCCAGGGCGCGGCAAACCACAGGCAGGCGCGCGCGGCCTGCTTCCACGCCTTGCCAGGCCACGCCGCAAGCCACAGGAACAGGAGCATCGCCGCACCCGCCTGAACGCCGACGTTGAACTTGAACGAGCACAGCACCCCGACGAGCGCGCCCGCAACGGCCCACCATCGCACGCTGTCCGTCTCCCGCGCCCGGCACGCGCATTCCAGGGCCAGCAGGCCCACGACCGCCGCGTACATGTGGTTGTAGTTGTACGTCGGCAAGCGGTACAGGGCCAGGGCCGTCGTCGCCGCGATGCCCGCCCACGCGGGCGACAGGAACCGCCGCGCGATGCGCCAACACAGCAGAAGCGCCGCGTAGCCGGCTACGATGCCCGCCAGCCGCAGCGTGATGAGGCTCACGCCGAAGATGCGGTACAGCCCCGCGTTGAGGAACAGCCCCGTCGGCCCGTACAACCACCAGAAATCCAGGTACGGCCGCTCGCCCTGCAGAAGACGCAGCGGCGTAATCGCCGCAAATCCCTCATCGGCCGGGATGATGCCCAGCCGGAAGGTGAGGAGTTGCGTCGCGAAGTAGAGCAGCGTGATGGCGAGCAGGATTGCGTGCGTGCGTCGTTTCATCGTGAGCAGGAGTTTATCACCGTTTTGCCGCGGAATCAAGCGAGCCCGGCCAGACGATCGTTCCATCTGGTGTGTCGTCGGCCCGTGCAGCCGCGCACCCTCGCCCGCCGCAATCTGTCATTCCGAGCCGCGAAGCGGCGAGGAATCTCGTTGACCGAGATGCTTCGCCTTCGGATCAGCATGACATGAAGGGGCTGTCATTCTGAGCCGCGAAGCGGCGAGGAATCTCGTTGAGCGAGACCCTTCGCTTCGCTCAGGGTGACACAACGAGGCTGTCATTCCGAGCCGCAAAGCCGCGAGGAATCTCGCTGAGCGAGACCCTTCGCTTCGCTCAGGATGACACAACGAGGCTGTCATCAGTATACACCAACTCTGCACCAATTTCCCCCATTGTCCGAACGGTCACAGAATGACTCTCCGTTTGACCCACCCCGCCCCCCTGTGCTAACATACGGTCTCCAGGGACGAACTTCAGTTCACCGTAGAGTCATGGTTGTAGGGGCAGGTTGTAGGGAGAGTCGTAGAGGCAGGTCGTAGGGGCAGGTCTCGGTAGGGGCAGGTCTGAGACCTGCCCCTACACCCCTGCACCCCTACATGTCTACGCGGCGTGGCAACATTCCATAATGCCCTCCGCATTCTCCGCAGTCCGCTCCGAGAATAGCAGTACGGTTCTCGTTCTTTGTGGTGAACGAAGTCTATGAAAACTCTGCGGTGAACCAGGTTCCGTCAATCGGCATTCCACACGCGAGGAAGCGCATGAACGCCATAGAAATCATCGCCAAGAAGCGAGACGGCCAGACCCTAACCCGTGAGGAAATCAACGACTTCGTGCAGGGATTCGTGCGCGGCGACGTGCCCGACTATCAGGTCGCCGCCTGGCTCATGGCCGTATTCCTGCGCGGCATGTCCTACGAGGAAACCGCCGACCTCACCCTGGCCATCGTCAACTCGGGCGACCGCCTGGACCTGAGCGACATCGCGCCGTTCGTGGTGGACAAGCACTCCAGCGGCGGCGTGGGCGACAAGACCACCCTAGTCGTCGCGCCCATCGTCGCCGCCTGCGGCCTGCCCGTCGCCAAGATGAGCGGCCGCGCGCTGGGGTTCACCGGAGGCACGCTGGACAAACTGGAATCCATTCGCGGCTTCCGCGCCGACCTCACGACCGAGGAGTTCCTGGCCCAGGTGCGCGAGCACGGCATCGTCGTGGCGGGCCAGTCCAAGGACCTGGCGCCGGCCGACGGCAAACTGTACGCCCTGCGCGATGTTACCGCCACCGTGGACTCCATCCCCCTCATCGCCGCGTCCATCATGAGCAAGAAGATCGCCTCGGGCGCGAACGGCATCGTGCTGGACGTGAAGGTGGGGCGCGGGGCCTTCATGGAGACCGAGGAGCGCGCGCTGGAACTGGCGCAGACCATGGTGCGCATCGGCCGCAGCCTGGGGCGGCGCGTTACCGCCGTCTTGTCCGACATGAACCAGCCCTTGGGCAGGGCCGTGGGCAACGCCGTTGAAGTCAAAGAGGCGATAGATACCCTGAAGGGGCGCGGCCCCGCCGACTTCCTGCAACACTGCCTGACCGTCGCGGGCCAGATGGTGCTCCTGGCCGGCCGCGCCAAGGACGAGACCGAGGCGCGCGAATTGCTTCTCCGGCAAATCCGCTCGGGCGCCGGCCTGGCGAAGTTCAAGGAGATGGTCGCGGCCCAGGGCGGCGACACGGCCTACGTGGACGAGCCGGAGCGCCTCCCCAAGGCCGCCATCGTGCAGTCGTTCTTCGCCCCGCAGTCAGGCTACATCGCCGCGATAGACGCCCGCACCGTGGGGCTTACGGCGGCGCTGCTGGGCGCGGGACGCCAGAAGAAAGGCGATCCCGTGGACTACGCCGTGGGCATCGTGTTCCAGCACAAGGTCGGCGATTATGTCAATGCCGGCGAGCCGCTCCTGACCATCCACGCCAACGACAACGACAAACTGCGCGAGGCCCAGTTGCGGCTCCGCAACGCTATTCGCTTCAGTGACGCGCCGCCGCAGCCCTTGCCGCTCATCCATCGCATCTTGCGCGACACGGAGGTGGCGTAGCACATCACGGTGCGACCACCGCACGCGGGCACGCGGCTGCGGTTCGCGGGGAGAAAGCACAAGACACGAGAGCAAACAAAAAGGCTCCTCGGGCAGGACTCGAACCTACAACCAACCGGTTAACAGCCGGCCGCTCTGCCGATTGAGCTACCGAGGAGCGTTACAAACCCTATTATACGCAGCGGCCAGAAAACGTCAAAATCGCCCGCCGAGGAGGATTCGGTTCCAAACTGTGTTGGTGAACCGCATGGACACTCTCCTCGTGTGTCA
>JBBIHX010000178.1:0-5768 GCA_037446815.1 Caldilineae bacterium
CAATCTCCGGGGCGTGGGGTTGCTTCGCTTCGCTCGCAACGACACACGAGGAGGGTGCGCCTACGGTTCACCAACATCAGATGAAACTGACTCCGCCCCGAGGCGCGCTTGCGCAGGGACGCCACTTCGGTCATAATACCTGCGGGCCATGTGCGCCCCATGGGAACATCCGAGCGCCGAAAACCGTCTCCGCGTCAGAGCAACCCATCGGGAGGAGATGCATGTACCGACAGCCGGTCCAGCCGGAACCCGACTCGTCCAACCAGAGGCTTCTAATCGCCGCGCTCCTCGTCGGCGCGGTAGCGCTGGCGTGCGCCGCCGCGGCGGTGGTCGGCGGTCTCATGCTCCTGCGCCACCGTCAACCCCCGCCGGTCGTTCCCACAAGTCCGCCTGCCAGCGCCACGCCCGAACTCAAGACGCGGATTGTCCTGGAACCGAGCGTGGGCGCGTTGGGCACGCCCGTATTCGTCCGCGGTACCGGCTGGGTTCCCGGCGAAGTCATCGTAGTGTTCCTGTTGGCGCCCAGCGGCAACATCAATGAGAGCCTGACCGTCGCCGTAGCCGTCGCGGACGAGCAGGGCGGGTTTGAGAAATCGTTCACCGCGCCCAAAGGGCCGCCCTGGGAAGGCATGACCGAACTCACCATCCTGGCCCGGTCCAACCGCACGGGCAGCGAGGCTCGCGCCACATTCCAGGTCGTGCCGCCCACCAGCACCCCAACCGCCACGCGGACGCCGACGTTGACACCCACGCCGACGCCGGGCACGCCCACGCCCACCCCCACGCAGGCCACGCCAACGCCCACCCGCACGCCCTTCGTCGCCACCGACTGGCTCGGCGAGTACTGGGCCAACCCGAACCTGTCGGGCGAGCCGGCGCTCCAGCGCAACGACGTCAAGGTGGACTTCGCGTGGGGTACCGCCGCGCCCGACCCCTCCGTCCCCGCCGACCGATTCTCCGCGCGCTGGACCCGCGAATTGGTCTTTGACGAGGGGGCGTACATTTTCCACGTGGCCGTGGACGACGGAGCGCGGCTCTGGGTGGATCAGCGCCTAATCATTGACGAATGGCACGATTCGGGCCTCACCGAATACACCGCGCCCCTCTATCTGACAGCGGGGCGCCACTTCATCCGCATGGAGTACTACGACGCGGTGGACAACGCCGTGGCGAAACTCTGGTGGACGCCGCTCACTCAGTTCGCCGGCTGGAAGGGCGAGTACTACGAGAACCGCGACCTGGCCGGAGCCCCCATCCTCGTGCGCGACGAGCCGCAGATAGACTTTGACTGGGGCGAGGGCGCGCCGCCGGGCCTGGCCACGCCCGACCGCTTCTCCGTCCGCTGGACGCGCACCCTGAACCTGGCCGCGGGGTTGTACCGATTCCGCGCCCTGGCCGATGACGGCGTCCGCCTGTGGGTGGACGGCCAACTGCTGATAGACGAGTGGCACGATTCGCTGCGCCGGGCCTATGTGGGCGAGATCGCGCTGCAAGCAGGCCCGCATACAGTCCGCGTGGAGTATTACGAGAACGCGGGCGGGGCCGCCTGCAAGGTGTGGTGGGACACGGCGCTGCTCCCCACGGCCACGGCCACGGCCACGCTCGCGCCCACGTTCACACCGACGGCCCAGGCGACCACATCGGGCGCGCAGTAGGGCCGCGCACACGTGACGGAACGGCATCCACGGATAGCGCAACTCGGTTTCATCTTGTGTTGGGCTGCCCGCACGCCGCCTCCCCGCTCTGTCATGCTGAGCCGAAGGCGAAGCATCTCGGTCAGCGAGATTCTTCGCGGCTTCGCCGCTCAGAATGACAGTAGATGCCAACAGCCTTCGCGCGAGTCCAGGACACCCCCGAATATGACACATCCGCATTCCGTGCGTATAATCCGACCGACATCGGAATCTGTGTCGCAGGATTGCGGATAACATATGCGGAACTGGAGAACCACGCTGGCCGCCGCGTGGGTGGCCCAATTCCTGTGCATCGTGGGCTTCAACGCGGTGGGGCCATTCTATCCCTTCTACGTCCGCGCGCTGGGCATTACCGACGTGAATCAGGTAACCCTATGGGCGGGCATCTTGGCGTCCACGGGTGCGGTTTCCATGGCCCTCATGTCGCCCATCTGGGGCGTCCTGGCCGACCGCCACGGGCGCAAGATCATGGTTGTGCGCGCCACGTTTGGCGGGGCCGTGGTTCTGGGCGCAATGGCCCTCGTGCAGTCGGTGCAGCAACTCTTCGTCCTGCGACTGTTGCAGGGGATGCTCACGGGGACGGTCAGCGCATTCATGACGCTCATCGCCACTATTGCGCCGCCTGGCGAGGTGGGGTTCGCCCTGGGGATGATGCAGATGGCCGTGTTCGGCGGGGCCTCGGTGGGGCCGCTGGTGGGCGGGCTGGTAGCCGACAACCTCGGCTATCGGTGGGTCTTCGGGGTTACAGGCATCCTGCTGTTCGCGGGGGGCTTGCTGGCCACGCTCCTCATCCACGAGCAGTTCATCCCGCCCCAAGGCAAGCGGAACAACGGCCTGCTGGATGGCGTCCGAACCATCACCCACACGATGCCGGTGCTGGGGGCCCTTGTCGCCCTCGCCGGCATGTCCATGAGCAATGCCGTGCCCGGCCCGGTGCTCCCGCTGCTCGTGGAATCGCTCCAGCGCGACCCGACGCTGGTAAACACGGCGACCGGCTCGGTCTACGGGGTCAATGCCGTCGGCGCCGCCCTGGCGGCGGTGGTCATCGGGAGGCTTGTAGACAGGCGGGGCGCGAGCGTCCTCATGCTCGCTTGCGGCGTCGGGGCCGTGCTCGGCAACCTGGCGCAGGCCATCGCCCCCTCGTACCTGGTGATCACCGCCGGCACATTCGTGCTGGGGTTTTCGGTGGGTGGGCTGATGGTGTCGGCCAACGCCACGCTGGCCCGAACCGCTCCCAAGGAGCAGCAAGGCGCCATCTACGGGTTGAGTAATTCCACGGGGAGCGTCGGCTCGGCCCTTGGGCCGATGCTTGGGGCGTCGGTGGCGACGGCCTGGGGCATGCGCGCGCCATTCGCGACAGCCGCGGTGCTGATGGCGCTGGTTACCGGCTGGGTCGCGCTGACGCTGAAGCCGCGCCGCTCGGCGGCAGTCGGGGATTCGGCCAGCAGCCGATAGCCGCGCCAGGTCGCTGGGGCCGCGTCGCGCCTGGAGTCGGTTTCATCTTGTGTGGGTGAACCGCAGGCGCACTCTCCTCGTGTGTCGTTGCGAGCGAAGCGAAGCAACCTCACGCCCCGGAGGTTGCTTTGGGCGCTCCGCGCCCTCGCAATGACAAATACCAACAGACTTTGAAACCGAATCCGCGTCTGGCTGCCCCACCCCGCCTAGATGACGATCGTGGGGTAGAGGCGCGCGCCCACCGCCACCAGCGCCGCCAAGATGGCCGCCAGCACCAGGAAGTCCACGCCCAGGCCGAACCCGCTCACCCCACCCGCCAACATCAGCGCGCGCAGCGCGTCCACCTGGTACGACAGCGGGTTCACCCGCGAGATGACCTGGAGCCAGCCGGGCATCATGGCGATGGGGTAGATGGCGTTGCTGGCGAAGAACAGCGGCATGGTGAGCACCTGGCCGATGCCCATAAACCGCTCGCGCGTCTTCACCAGGCACGCGATGATGAGCGAGAACGTGGAGAAGATGGCCGCGCCCAACATGACCGTCAGAATCACGCCCGCCAGCGCCAACGGGTGCCAGTTGACCCGCACGCCCAGCACAAGCGCCAGAAGGTAGATGAACAGCCCCTGCACCAGGCCGCGGACGCCAGCCGACAACGCTTTGCCCAGCACCAGGGCCGTGCGCGGCGTCGGGCTCACCAGGAACTTGTGCAAGATGCCCAAGTCCCGCTCCCAGATGACCGAAATGCCGTAGAAGATGGCGATGAACAAGACGCTCTGGGCCAGGATGCCCGGCGCCATGAAGTCTAGGTACCGGACGTCGCCCGTGGGGATGGCCCGCACCCGCGTGAACACCTGCCCGAAGACCAGCAACCACAGCGTCGGCTGGACGGCGCGCATAAACAACTCCGTGGGGTCGTGGCGGAGTTTGCGGACATCCAGTTCGGCGATGATGAGAACTTTGTGCACGAACTGGACGAGTGCGGCGAAGGGGTTCCCGCTCCAGGCCCGGCTAGCCAAGCCTGCGGGCTGTACGCCTTTCTCTGAGAGTCTCACGGTACGTTCCTCCCGAATCCAGGCTGTTGCCTGTGTAATGGACGAACACATCCTCCAGGGTCGCGCCGTTGCCGCCGATGGACGCCTTGAGTTCGTCCGGCGTCCCGATAGCGGCGATGCGCCCCAGGTGCATGATGGCGACGCGGTCGCACAGGCGGTCGGCTTCCTCCATCAGATGTGTCGTGAGCAAAATCGTGGTGCCGAACTCATGCCGCAGTTCCTCCAAGTGCCCCCAGATGGCGCGGCGCGCGTTGGGGTCCAGCCCAATCGTGGGCTCGTCCAGAAACAGCACCTGCGGATGGTGAATCAGCGACTGGGCGATTTCCAGGCGGCGAATCATGCCCCCCGAATAGGCGCGCACCAGTTTGTCGGCGCTATCGGTGAGGCCGACGAACTCCAGGGCCGCGCGCACGCGCTTGTCCTGCTCGGCCCGCGGCACGTCGTACAGTTTGGCGAAGATGAGCAGGTTCTCGTAGCCGGTCAGCGTGCCATCGGCGGAGATCATCTGCGGCACATAGCCGATGACGCGCCGGACGGCCGCGGCCTGGCGGGTGATGTCGTAGCCGGCCACACGGGCCCCGCCCGACGTCGGCGGGAGAAGCGTGGTCAGCATCTTGATGGTGGTCGTCTTCCCCGCGCCATTCGGCCCCAGAAGCCCGAACATCTCCCCTGGCTCAATGCTCAAGGCCAGGGCGTCCACGGCGGTAAGCGTACCGAATCGGCGGGTCAACGCCTGGGTTTCCAGAATCGGCATATGTCCCTCCAAGCGACGCATCAGGCCCCGAACAAGGTGCGCAACGCCCGCATGCCCTCCACCACGACGCCGCGGGCCGGCTCTTCCAACTGCGCCAGCGCCTCGGCCAGGCGGGTTTGCGTGGCCTCCGAAGCCGCCTGCAACATCGCCGCGCCCGATGGCGTAACGACCAGCATCACGCGGCGTCGGTCTGTCGGACTCGTCTGGCGCGCCACCAAGCCGCGCGCAACCAGGCCGTCCACCAGTTTGGACGCGGAGGGCGGGGTCAGCCCCAGGTGATCCGACACAGCAGTCAGGGAGGCGCCTGGGTGGCGCTGCAAGTACAAGAGGGCGCGAAACTGCGGCACCGACAGGTCGGGCGAGCGGTGGCTCCGCATCTCGGCGCGGATGACCCGCATCACCAGGGGGACCACGTCCAACACCTCGCGGGCGCACTCCTCGGGCGAAGGTCGCATATTCGTTAGCCTCTCTCACTATTAGATAATCTAATTATATTCGCGGCGCGCAGGCTGTCAAATTCAGGCACGCCGCGAACTATCATTCCAGGCGGCCTCGCCGCGAAGAATCTCGCGCCCCTCACCCCTACCCTCTCCCGAAGGGCGAGGGCGCCGGAGGCCCCGTCATTCCGAGCGGCCTCGCCGCGAAGAATTTCCCGCCCCTATCCGTGCGATCCGTGGATGGTGGCGACAACGTGCGACGTGCCTACGAGGTGCGTCGCGCGTTTCATGATGAAGCCGAATCCCTTCCCGACTCGGTTGCATCTTGTGTTGGTGAAACGCATGGACACTCTCCTCGTGTGTCGTTGCGAGCGAA
>JBBIHX010000179.1:0-5766 GCA_037446815.1 Caldilineae bacterium
GGTCTTCTGGGGTAAAATGCAGCGCGAACTAACCGTACAGGATGTTTGGTGAGCACAATGGGTGGGCACGCTGCGCTTCTCGCTTCTGTTGAGATGCCCCGATAAGGGCCAGCCGCCGGCAGGCGGGCTGCCCTCATTTTGTGCCTTTCGCATTGGACGCCCAAACACAACATCGTGCCTTGCCGTGCATAGCGACAGGCAAGAGGAGGAAATATGAGCAAGTTGGTAGAAGTACGTTGGCATGGCCGCGGCGGCCAGGGCGCGGTTACGGCGGGAAAGGTCCTCGCCGAGGCCGCGCTGGATGCGGGACTGTACTTCCAGGCCTTCCCCGAGTACGGCCCCGAACGCATGGGCGCGCCGATTCAGGCTTTCACCCGCATCAGCGATCACCCCGTTGACCTGCACTGCCAGATTGAGGAGCCCGACGTGGTAGTGGTTCTGGACCCCACCCTGCTGGGCACCGTGAAGGTAACCGAGGGCCTCAAGCCCGATGGCATCCTGCTGGTCAACACCAGCGCTTCGCCCGCCGAAATCCGCGAGCAACTGAACTTGCGCACCGGGCGCGTCTTCACGGTGGATGCCAGTCGCATCGCCATTGAGACGCTGGGCCGCGAAATCACCAACACGCCCATGCTAGGCGCGTTGGTGAAGGCGACCGGCCTGTTTGAGGTGGAGGCCATCGTGGAGCAGACCCGCCAGCGGTTCGCCAAGAAGCACATGAAGGCGGACATCGTAGAGGCCAACGTTGCCGCGATTCGTCGCGCAGCCGAAGAAGTCAAAGAGGGCTAGCCCTCGTCGGAAAGGAGGACACTGTGGCTAAGGGTTGGAAAGACCTCCCCATCGGAGGCATGATTTTGGAAGCGGGTAATTCCGCGCAGTACAACACAGGCGCGTGGCGGGCCTTCCGTCCCGTGCGCGATGCCAGCCGCTGCACCAACTGCATGTTCTGCTGGGTCTTTTGCCCCGACTCCAGCATCCGCGTCAAGGATGAGAAGATGGTGGGCTTTGACCTGCTGCACTGCAAGGGCTGTGGCATCTGCGCCAATGTGTGCCCCGTCAAGTGCATTGAGATGCACGACGAAGCCGAGTTCGGGGGCTCTATGGAGATGGTAGATGAGCCTGGCCGCGCGGGAGGTGCCAAATGAGCGAGTTCAAAGCACTGGACGGGACGG
This sequence comes from Caldilineae bacterium, assembly GCA_037446815.1. Taxonomy (GTDB): domain Bacteria; phylum Chloroflexota; class Anaerolineae; order DTLA01; family DTLA01; genus DTLA01. The sequence continues at coordinate 1,173 of JBBIHX010000179.1, forward strand.
GCGCCGTCGCCGAGGCCATGCGGCAAATCAATCCCGATGTCGTCGCCGCCTATCCCATCACGCCCCAAACCGCCATCGTGCAGACGTTCTCGGAGTTCGTGGCCGATGGACTGGTGGACACCGAATTCATCACCGTGGAGAGCGAGCACAGCGCCCTGAGCGCATGCGTGGGCGCTTCGGCTGCAGGCGCGCGCGTCATGACCGCGACCTCGTCGGCAGGGCTGGCCTTCATGTGGGAAATCCTCTACGTGGCCGCGTCCAACCGCCTGCCCATCGTGATGACCAACGTCAACCGCGCCCTGTCGGCCCCCATCAACATCCACTGCGACCACTCGGATTCCATGGGCGCGCGCGATGCGGGCTGGATTCACCTCTTCTGCGAGAATGCGCAGGAAGCCTACGACACGGTCATCCAGGCGGTGCGCATCGCCGAGCATCCCGACGTGCTCCTGCCGGTGATGGTGCTGTTTGACGGCTTTATCACCTCCCACGCCGAAGAGCGCGTGGAAATCTTTGACGACGCCAAGGTCAAGGCCTTCGTCGGCGAGTATCGGCCCAAGCATTCGCTGCTGAACCTGGATCACCCCGTAACCTACGGCCCGCTGGACTTCACGGACTACTACTTTGAGCACAAGCGCCAGCAGGCAGAGGCCATGCGCCACGCGCCGAAGGTCATCCTGGAGGTGGCCGAGGAGTTTGCCAAGACGTTTGGCCGCAAGTACGGCTTCTTTGAAACCTATCGGCTGGACGATGCCGAGGTGGCGGTTGTAGTGTCATCGTCCACCGCCGGCACGGCCCGCGCCGCCGTGGACAAACTGCGGGCGCAGGGGGCGAAGGTCGGCCTGTTGAAGCCGCGCGCCTTCCGCCCGTTCCCGGCCCAGGAGATGGTCGCTGCCCTGCGGCACGTAAAGGCCGTGGGCGTGATGGATCGCGCCATCTCGTTCGGCTCCATGGGCAACGCGGGGCCCCTGTTCCTGGAACTGGCCGCGGCGATGAAAATCTACGATGCCACCGTCCCCATGGCGGACTTCGTGTTCGGTCTGGGCGGGCGCGACATCGTCCCCTCGCAGATTGAGGGCGTATTCCACGACCTGCTCCAGATCGCCAAGACCGGCAAGGCAACCGACCTGGTCTCCTATGTCGGCGTGCGCGAGTAGGCGGGAAAGGAGAGCAACATGGCAACGAAACTGAACCTGAAAGAACTGTCCAAGCGCGAAGACCGCCTGGCTCCGGGACACCGCCTGTGCGCGGGGTGCGGCGCGGGCATCGTGGTGCGCCAGATTCTGGCCGCGATTGACGAGCCTGTGGTGATCGCGAATGCCACCGGCTGCCTGGAGGTCTCCACCACCATCTTCCCGTACACGTCGTGGCGCGTGCCGTGGATTCACAACGCCTTTGAGAACGCGGCGTCCACCATGAGCGGCGTAGAGACGGCCTACCGCGCCCTCGTCAAGCGCGGCAAGATTCCCGAGCAGAACGTGAAGTTCATCGCCTTCGGCGGCGACGGCGGCACCTACGACATCGGCATTCAGGCGCTGTCGGGTGCGTTGGAGCGCGGGCACAAGATGATGTACGTCTGCTACAACAACGAGGCGTACATGAACACCGGCATCCAGCGTTCCAGCGCCACGCCGCTGGGCGCGAACACGACCACATCGCCCGCCGGCAAGGTCATCCCGGGCAAGATGCAGCCCCGCAAGGACCTGACCGCCATCTGCGCGGCGCACAACATCCCCTACGTGGCACAGGCCTCGCCCCACAATTGGCGCGACCTGATGGAAAAGGCCCGCAAGGGCGTGGCCGCCGATGGCCCGGCGTTCCTGAACGTCCTGTCCTCGTGCAACCGCGGCTGGCGGCACGATACGGACACCACCGTGGAGGTCATGAAACTGGCGACGGAGACGTGCGTCTGGCCGCTGTACGAGGTTGAGAATGGCGTGTGGCGGCTCACGTACAAGCCCAAGGTCAAGAAGCCCGTTACCGAATGGTTGCAAGCCCAGGGGCGCTTCCGCCACCTGTTCCGCCCGGAGAATCAGTACATGATTGAGCGCATCCAGCAGGACGTGGATGAGCGCTGGGAGCGCCTGCTGAAACTCTGCGGCGAAGCCTAGCGGGCGCGCGCACGAATCGCCACCGAAAAGGTCTGCACCCGACAGTGCAGACCTTTTTCTTGCGCGTGATTCTTGCGTTTGACAGGCGCGGCCCGCCACCGTATAGTGGGGGCAAAGCGTCGCTAGGCTCCCTGTCGGGCAAATTGCCAATTTGCCCGACGAGTGCGTTCCCTCTCCCGATACGCCGAAAATGGAGATGGGAGCGTTCTGTTGCAGCACGAGACTCAACAGGAGGTCTTATCCGAATGGCGCAGGTCTACCCATCGGGACATCCGCTCATCCAGCATAAACTGACGCTGCTGCGCGACAAGAACACCGAGCCGAAGAAGTTCCGCGAGTTGGTGCGCGAGATCGCCATCCTGCTGGCCTACGAGGCCACGGCGGATTTGGCGCTGAAGCCCGCGCGGATAGAGACACCCCTGGCCCCGTACAACGGCGCGCAACTGGCGGAGAAGATCGGCCTGGTGCCCATCCTTCGCGCGGGGCTGGCCATGGTGGAGGGCATCTGGGAGATGATGCCGTCGGCGGAGGTGTGGCACATCGGCCTGTACCGCGATGAGCGCACGCTGCGGCCCGTGGAATACTACAACCGCCTGCCGGTGGATCCGACTGTGCAGGTGTGCTTGATTCTGGACCCCATGCTGGCCACGGGCGGCTCGGCGGTGGCAACGGCCGACATCCTGAAGCGATGGGGGGCCAAGCGCATCAAGTTCGTCGGGATCATCGCCGCGCCCGAGGGGATTGAGCGGCTGACCACCGCCCACCCGGACATCCCGATACACGTCGCGGCCATAGACGAGCGGCTCAACGAGCGGGGCTACATCGTGCCCGGCCTTGGCGACGCAGGCGACCGACAATTCGGGACGGGCTAATCTATGGCGTTTGGGGTGGTGTTCGCGACCTCGTTCCTGGTGGCGCTGGCGCTGACGCCGCTGGCGGGGCGGCTGGGCCTGCGCCTCGGCATCGCCGATGTGCCCGGCGGCCGGCGCAAGCACGTGGGCCGCGTGTCCCGCCTGGGCGGCGTGGCGCTGTTCGCCGCGTTCATGGCGGCCATCCTCGTCATGACGCTCCTGCCCGCGGGCATCCGGCCTGCCACCAACGACCCGAAGGAGACCACGCGGCTGCTAGGCGTTGTCCTCGGGGCCATCTTCGTCTTCGCGGCGGGGATATGGGACGACGCGCGCGAACTTCCGTCGTGGCCGCAGTTTGTCGTGCAGGCGGCGGCCGCGGGCATCGCCATGCTGTTCCTCATCTTCATTGAGGTTGTCAACAACCCACTGACAAATCGGCAGATTTGGTTCCCCTGGTACGTTACCATCCCCCTCACGCTGTTCTGGATCATGGGCGCGATGAACACGGTGAATTTCCTGGACGGGCTGGACGGCTTGGCGGCAGGGGTAACGGCCATCGCCGCGCTGGTGCTGACCGTGCACATGGTGCGCGAGGGGCAGTATAGCGTGGCGCTCCTCCCGTTGGCGCTGCTGGGGAGCACGCTCGGCTTCCTGCCGTACAACTTCCATCCGGCGCGGGTGTTCATGGGGAGCGGGGGGTCGTACTTCCTGGGGTTCGCCCTGGGCACGCTGTCCATCGTGGCGGGGGGCAAGGTGGCGACGCTGCTCCTGGTGCTGGGCATCCCCATCATGGACGTGGCGTGGCAGATCGTGTCGCGCATCCGGCGGCGGCAGCCCATCGGCCAGGGCGACCGAGGGCATCTGCACTTCCGTCTGGCCGACATGGGGTGGTCGCAGCGGCACATCGTGCTGGCGTACTACGCCTTCTGCGCGTTGTTTGGCGGGTTGGCGCTGCTCATCTCCACGCGCGTGTACAAACTCGTCGCGCTGCTGGCGCTGGGCGCGCTGGTGGCGGCGGTGTTCATCTGGGCGTCGCGGCGCGGGGGGCCTGCGGGCGCGGGCGGGGCAGAGCGACAGGGCGGCGGTGATGAGCGCGAAGGATGACCCGGACATTCACCATCGGCGCTCCATCCGCCTGTCGGCTGGGATTACAGCAGCGCGGGGGCGTATTTCGGAGTCGGTTTCAAAGTCTGTTGGTATCTACTGTCATTCCGAGCCGCGAAGCGGCGAGGAATCTCGCCCCTCACCCCAGCCCTCTCCCGAAGGGCGAGGGCGTATCGCCTTCGGCTCCGCATGACAGAGCGGGGAGGCGGTGCGCCGTACAGACCAACACAAGATGAAACCGACTCGTATTGTGTAACGATTTGCGCCCGGGGATGGCGAATCGGTTTTCGGCCATGCGGTGGACGGCGACATGAAACGGAATGCCTGGGGCGATGTTGTTGCGGGATGTTGGCGGGACCTGCCGTGCCATTTCCCGACCGCGTGCTTGGGCGCGTTTGTGGTGATGCCCAACCACGTGCGTGGCATCGTGTGGTTGAACCCCCCGCCCGAACCCACGGGGCGCAATCCGTGGAGAATCGGTTCCAAAGTTTGTTGGTGTCTGTCATTGCGAGGGCACGCAGTGCCCGA
>JBBIHX010000180.1:0-5715 GCA_037446815.1 Caldilineae bacterium
CTACAGTGCCCCGCTCCGCTCGCGGAGGAGGGGGATGCTGAAGACCAGGGGTGAGGTGTGCACGGCGGGTGCGAGATTCTTCGGCGCTTCGCGCCTCAGAATGACGGTTCGGGGCGATTGCTTCGGGTGCTCAGCGCCGTCGCGATGACGGGTGCCAACGGACTTCACAATCCAACTCCCCGCTGTTCTAGTTGACATTGGCAGAGCAGTCGTGTATAATGACCGTGTATTCGGAATTTGAATATTCATCTAGCGAGTAGCGCCTATGCCGCGAGAGGGAACACAGTCGGTAGGGCCGGTGTTGCTGGGGCTGCTTCTCCCCGGCCCCAAACACGGCTACGAATTGCATCAGGAGTTCACCGAGTCGCTGGGCGCTGTGTGGCAGGTGGGGTTGAGCCAGATGTACGCCCACCTGAAGGCGCTGGAGAACGACGGCCTGGTAACGTGTCAGACCGAAGTGCAGGCGAATCGCCCGCCGCGCAAGATCTACAGCATCACGGATGAGGGCCGGGGGCACTTCTTGCGATGGCTTCACGAACCTACGCCGCAGATTCGCGGCATTCGGCTGGAGTTTCTAAGCCGCTTGTTCTTGTTCCGCCGGTTGGGGCTGCCGGGCCTGCGCGATTTGATTGACCGGCAGAAGGCGCTGTGCCAAGCGCGCGCAGAGGCGCTGTCCCGCCTGGCGGACGACACCGACGACCCGTTTCTGCGGCTGGTTCACCGATTTCGCATGGGACAGGTGGAAGCAATCATCCACTGGCTGGATACCTGTCGAGAGACCTATGATTCAGATTGATTCCCTTTCGGTTTCCTACGGTTCCCGCACGGCGCTGCGCGACGTTTCGCTGCGCATTGCCCCGGGCGAGTTCGTGCTCGTCAGCGGGCCGTCGGGATGCGGCAAGAGCACGCTGGCCCTGGCGCTTGCCGGCCTGATTCCCCAGGCAGTACCTGCGCGCGTGTCCGGCAGGGTTGTGGTGGACGGGCTGGACGCCCAGAGCACGCCGGTGCACGCGGTCGCCCGCGAGGTCGGCATCGTGTTTCAGAACCCTGCCACCCAACTATTCAATGTTACCGTGGAGGAGGAGGTGGGGTTTGCGCCGCGAAATGTCGGCTTGACGCCGGCGGAGATTCCCGCCCGAGTGGAGCAGGCGCTGACGGCGATGGGCATCGCGCACCTGCGCGGGCGGCGTCTGCGGACCCTGTCCGGCGGAGAGCAGCAGCGCGTGGCCATCGCCTCTGTTCTGGCGCTCCGGCCTCGGGTTCTGATTTTGGACGAGCCGACCGCTTATCTGGACTGGCGCGGGGTGGAGCAGTTGCTGGCGGCGCTGGAGCGCCTTCGCAACGAGCAAGGCGTAACGATCATCTTGATTGAGCATCGCCTGGCCGCTGTCGCCTCGGTGGCGACGAGGGTCATCCTTATGGATCGCGGCCAGGTCGTGGCCGACGGGGCGCCGTGGGCCCTGCTATCCGATCGCGCGCTTCTCGCAACGCTGGGGCTGCGCTATCCCTGGTGCGACGTGGGCCGACGGGTGGATCCTGTTGGGCCGGCGCCGCGCCCGCATGGCGACGAGCCGCTCGTGGCGCTGCGCGGAGTGGCGGCGGGCTATGGGAGGCACCGCGTGCTGGACGGGCTGGACTTGGCGATCTACCCCGGCCAGTTCGTGGCGCTGGTGGGCGAGAACGGCACAGGCAAGAGCACCGTGGCGCGGGTGCTGGCGGATGTGCTTTGCCCTGCGCGGGGCACCGTGGATTGGCATCCCGCGCTGAAACGGTTGCCATTGGGGCGGCGCGTGGGGCTTCTGTTCCAAAATCCCCTGAGCCAGTTGGTATGCGACCACGTGGGCGAGGAAGTTGCCTACGGCCCGGAGAACTACGGGGTCAACACCGACCTCACCGCGCTGCTTGCCGCCGCCGACTTGGCGGAACTGCGCGAGTCGCGCACGCAGAATCTGAGCGCGGGCCAGCAACAGCGCACCGCGCTGGCGGCGACACTGGCGCTTCGGCCCCGGCTGCTCATTTTGGACGAGCCGACCATGGGGCAGGATTGGGCGCATTTGAGCAAATTGATGGATTATCTCGTGCATTTGAACGATAACGGGCAGGCGATTTTGCTCATCACGCATGACGATCGCCTGGTGTGCCGCTACGCGCGGCGCATCGTGCGCATGGTCGGGGGGCGCATCGTCGCCGACGGCGCGGTTCCGGCGACGACACCGGTGGTCAGCCCTCTGGACGTTGTACCCATGCGCCAGCAGATGATATGAGGAGGAGCGGGATGGGCAGCATGGATGACATGTACAAGGCGATCTACGAGTCGGTTCAGAAGGGCGAGGATGTGTGTGTCGCCACGGTTGTGGGGGCGAAAGGCTCCACGCCGCGAAACATCGGCGCGAAGATGGTGATCTGGCAGGATGGGCGGACACTAGGGAGCGTGGGGGGCGGAGAGTTGGAGCGCCGCGTGCTGGCCGCTGCCCAGGAGGTGTTCGCGACGGGGCAGCCGATGCGCTTGGAGTTCTCCCTGCGGAATCCGGGAGACGCGGGGATATGCGGCGGCGATGCCGAGGTTTTCCTGGAGCCGGTCTTCGCCAAACCGAGGCTTGTCATCATCGGCGGTGGTCATGTGGGGAACGCCCTCAGCCGCTTGGCCGCGCTGTTGGATTTCCGCGTGGTGGTGATGGACACGCGCGAACTGGACTCCTCCCTGTTTCCGGAATCTGCGGAGTTGGTGCGGCTGGAATCGTACGAGCGCATCCCGAAGGAATGGTTTGATGCCCGAACCTATGCGGTTATCATGACGCCGAATCACATGGGCGATCGGGAGGCGCTGGCGCAATTGGTGGACCTGCCGCTGGCGTACCTCGGGATGATCGGCAGCCGCCGCAAGGTGCAGCAGACGTTCCAGAGTCTGCGCGAGCGGGGTATATCCGAGGAGGCCCTGGCGAGGGTTCACGCGCCCATCGGCCTGGACATCGGAGCGGAGACGCCGATGGAGATCGCGGTGAGCATTGCAGCGGAGATGATTCAGGAGCGCAGTGCGGCGGTCCAAGGGGGAGAGGCGGCAGAGCGCAGGCACGCGAGCCTGAAGCAACTGATTCACGGATAATCGGCACAACATAACACTACGAGGAGGAAACGAGATGGCGAAGTCTGGATGGACCGTGCGTGATTGGATTTACGTAGCAGTCTTCGGCGCTTTGTGGGGCGTGCTGGAGATCACGCTGGGGTCTTACCTGCATGTGCTGTTCCCGCCGCTGGCCGACACGTTCGTCGTGGGGCTCATCATGGCGGGCATCGGCGCCATTGTCGCCCTGGTGGGCCGCTGGTTCGTGCCGAAGCGGTGGGCGGTGCTCGCGATCGGCGTGGTTACTACGATTCTGAAGGCGTTCAGCCTGGGCGGGATTGTCATCGGGCCGATGGTGGCCATCCTCGCGGAGGCGCTCCTCATGGAGTTCGCGCTGTGGCTGCGGGCTACGCCGACGCGGGGGCTGTACATCCTGGCGGGCGCGTTGGCGGTCAGTTGGAATTTCTTCCACAAGTTCATCATGATGCGTATCCTGTACGGGCGGAGCATCGTGCAGGTGTATACGCAGATGGTGAAGGAGGGCAGCAAGGTTCTGGGCATAGACGTGGCGTATGCGGTCGCCATCATCGTGATTCTGTTCGTGTTTCGCCTCGTGGTCGGCGGGGTGGCCGGCTGGATTGGCTGGGACTTGGGGCGGCTGGTGGGGCGTCGCCTTGCGCGCGAGTAAAGGCATGACCTTGGCAGTGGGTGGATTCCGCCTGAACCCCATCAGTTACCTGGCGTTTCTGGTGTGGACTTTGGGGCTGGTGGCCCTGTTGCCCGACCGCAGCGTGGGCCTCCTGCTGGTTGCGGTGCTGGGTGTGGGGGCGCTGTCAGGGGGCGGCGGATTGCGGATTCTGGCGCGGGGCCGCTTCTGGGTTACGGTGGTCTCTATCATCGTGTTGTCGGCCTTGTTGCTGGGGCCGCGCGATGTGAGATTGTGGGTTGTACCCGTCTCCCGCGAGGGCTTTCTGATCGGCGTCTGGATGGCGGTTCGCGCCGTGGCGCTGATGCTGGCGTTCGCCATCAGTCTCGGCGCGCTGTCCATTGTGGAGACGGTGCGGATTTTTGAGGCGGCGAATCTGCGCGGGCTGGGGTTTGCGTTGGGGGTTGCGCTGAATCTCGGGCCGGTGCTGCGGGATGCTGTGGAGGCGGCCTACCACACGATTCGGCTGCGCGGCGGATTCCGCAGGCCCATCCGGGCGGCGCGGCTGTTCCTGGTTACCGTGATCGCTAACGCCTTGCGCTACGGCGACGATGTGGTAAAATCGGCCACGGCCCGCGCCTTTGACCTGGAGGCGAAGACCGATGCGGCCATTGCGGTGGGGTGGGCCGACGCGGTGTTCCTGTGTGTCCTGGTGGCGGGGGGCGCGGCCATTCTCATGCTTGCATAGGAGGGAGTCATGGCACGATTCAGCAGGCTGGACGTCCTGAATGAAACGCTGCGGATCGGCATGGTGCCCACGTTCTACCATCCCGATTTTGAGACGTCCAAGAAGATCGTGGAGGCGTGCGCGGCGGGGGGCGCTCGCGTTGTGGAGTACATGAACCGAGGGGACAATGCGTTTCGGGTGTTCTCGGACCTGGTGCTGCATTTTGCGGAGGCTGACCCGTCGGTGATTCTGGGCGCGGGGTCTGTGCTGGACCCAGCAACGGCTGCGCTGTACATCTCCAGCGGCGCGAATTTCATCGTGGGCTCGGTATTCAACCCCGAGGTGGCCAAGGTCTGCAACCGCCGGAAAGTGGCCTACATGCCCGGCTGCGGCAGCGCCACCGAGATCTCCGAGGCGGAAGAGGCAGGCGTGGAAATCTGCAAGATCTTCCCGGCTGCGGCTGTGGGCGGCCCGGATTTCGTGAAGGCGCTGCTGGGGCCGACGCCGTGGTCGCGTATCATGCCGACAGGTGCGGCAGTGGATGCCACGCGCGAGAGCATTCAGGCCTGGTTCAAGGCGGGCGTGGCTGCCGTGGGCATCGGGGGCAATTTGTTGCGGCCCGAATGGATACAGGCGGGCGATTGGGCGGCTATCTCGCGCCTGGCGTCGCAGGTCATCGGCTGGATTCGCGAAGCGAGGGCCGGCAGCGTGTTCCTGGGCGTGGAGCATCCGGGCCTGTACCCCTACGCCGGAGCCACCGGGCGGGACATTGCCGAATGGTACAGCCAAACATTCGGGTTCCGTATGACCGAAGGCTCGGTTGGGTTCTTCTTGGAGGGGCCGGGCGCGGGACGGATAGAGGTCCTCAAAGAGGGCGGCACCGACCGCAGCCACGTGGCCATTGAGGTTGCCGATTTTGAGGCCGCTATGGCCGACCTTCAGGCGCGGGGCTTTGAGTTTGAAACCCCGAAGATTTTCCCCGACGTGAAGGCGGTGTTCATGAAGCAGACCGACCCGGCCGGCAATCGGGTGCATCTGATTTGGCGGCGGTAGGGACAGCACCCCCGCCGATGGGCAATCGGCGTACAACGGACGGAGGGCAACCGAGTGATTGCCCTCCGTCTGCTGTCATGCCGAGCCGAAGGCGAAGCATCTTTGTGGCCGGTATCCACGAATAACACGAATGCGTACGAACAGGGTTCGGCTGTATCCACGGACAGCACGGATTGCGCGGATGGAGGCGCGAGATTCTTCGCGGCTTCGCCGCTCAGAATGACGGTT
>JBBIHX010000181.1:0-5713 GCA_037446815.1 Caldilineae bacterium
AGCGCCAACAGACCTTGGAACCGAAGCGTGCGCACGTGTCCACATACATGTCCATGCGTGGGCGCCCGGCCTCAATCCAAGAAGATCTTCCCCGGGTTCAGGATGCCGTTGGGATCAAACAGGCGCTTGATGTCCCGCATGACCGCCACCGCCGGCCCGTGCTCCAGTTCCAGGAACTCGCGCTTGCCCAGGCCGATGCCGTGCTCGCCCGTGCATGTCCCGCCCACCTCCACTGCCCAGCGGATGAGTTCGGCGTGCACCTGGTGAGCGCGCTCGGGTTCGCCGGGGACATCGCGGCGGGCGATGGTGTCGGTGTGGACGTTGCCATCGCCCGCGTGGCCGAAGGTGCACACGCGGATGCCGTACTTCTTGCCCAGCGCGTGGGCCTGGCGGACGGCCTCGGGGTACTTGGAGATGGGCACGACGATGTCGCCGATGGTAACCACGCAATCGCGGTTGAGTTCCTTGACAGCCATATGCGCCTGGCTGCGCGCGCGCCAGACGTTCTCCTGCTCCTCGGCGGTGGTGGCGGGCCGGTACAGCGTGCACCCGCACTCGGCGGCAATCTCCTTCACCACCTCCACGTCCTCGCGCACGCTGGACGGCGTCCCGTGGAACTCCATCACCAGCATGGGCGATTCGGGCAGGTCCAGATTGCAGTAGCGGTTGGCGAAGGCCACCGTCTCGGCGTCCATGAGTTCCATCGCGCCGGGGATGATGCCGGCGGCGATGATTTGCGATGCCGCGCGCGCCGCGTCCTCCACCGTCGGGAAGACTGCCAGTGCCGCTGACTTCTCCGGTATGGCCCGCAGTTTCAGCGTAACCTCGGTGATGATGCCCAGCGTGCCCTCGCTGCCCACGAACAGCCGCACCAAGTCGTACCCGCTGGCCGACTTGGCCGCCTGCGAGCCGATCTTGAGGATGCGCCCGTCGGCCAGCACGACGCGCAGTTGCAGCACGTAGTCGCGGGTAACGCCGTAGCGGAAGGCGTGCATCCCGCCGGAGCCGTTGTTGACCATGCCTCCGATGGTGGCCACGTCGTGGCTGGCAGGCGCGGGCGGGTACATCAGGCCATAGCGCGCCAGTTGGCGGTTCAGTTCGTCGTACACGATGCCCGGCTGCACGACACAGAGCATGTCCTCGGGCCGCACCTCCAGGATCTTGTCCCAGCGGTAGAAGCACAGGACAATGCCGCCGAACACGGGGATGGGGTTCCCGTCCAGCGACGACCCGCCCGACCGCGCCGTAACGGGAATGCGATGCTCATTGGCGTAGGCGAGGATGCGGCTGACCTGCTCCTCGTTGTCGGGCCAGACGACGTAATCGGGCAGGTGCGGCGGGTGATGCGACTCGTCCAGCGAGTGGGCCTCGCGGTCGGCCGTCGTTACGGATACATTCTCATCGCCCACGACGGAACGAAGGAAGTCAAGGGTTGCGTCGGACATAGTGGCCTCCTGTCAGAGAGATGAACCCGCGCATAGACGCGAATGCTCGCGAAGGATTGTAGCACGACAAGGGGGAGAGGGCAAAGGGCTGGCGCGCGCGACTCGGTTCCAAAGTCTGTTGGCATCCACCGTCATTCTGAGCGGCGAAGCCGCGAAGAATCTCACCGCTCACCCCGACCCTCTCCCGAAGGGCGAGGGCGTATCGCCTTCGGCTCAGCGTGACAGAGTGGGGAGGCAGCGCGCGGGACAGACCAACACAGTCTGGAACCGAATCCCCGAACAGATTCGATTCCAAAGCCTGTTGGTGGCTGTCATTGCGAGGGCGCGGAGCGCCCGAAGCAATCCCCGGGGCGCGGGGTTGCTTCGCTTCGCTCGCAACGACACACGGGGAGAGTGCCCTTGCGTTTCACCAACACAAGATGGAACCGAATCCCCGAATGCTCGCACTTGCATTTTTGTTCCACGTCGTGTAAACTATTGTGCAGGCGCGATAGGCGATTGTGCGCTGGGAGGAGAGAATATGCCAGAAGCAGGGCGAGATAAGGCGCTGGAGACCACGCTACTGGGTCTGCGGAAACGGTTCGGAGATGGGGTCATCATGCGGCTGGGCGAGAGCACCGGCCTCAACGTGGACACGATCCCCACAGGCTCCCTCGCGTTGGACATTGCCCTGGGCGTCGGGGGCATCCCGCGCGGACGCATCACCGAAATCTACGGCCCAGAAGCATCCGGCAAGACCACCCTGTGCCAGCACATCATCGCCGAAGCGCAGAAACGTGGTGGCATTGCAGCATTCATAGACGTGGAGCACGCCCTGGATCCCGCCTATGCCCGTCGGTGCGGGGTGAACATTGACGAGTTGTACATCTCGCAGCCCGACACCGGCGAGCAGGCGCTAGAGATCGCAGAGGCGCTGGTGCGCAGCGGCGCGGTGGATGTTGTCGTGATTGACTCCGTTGCCGCGCTGGTGCCCCGCGCCGAGATTGAAGGCGAAATGGGCGACGCTCACATGGGGTTGCAGGCCCGGCTGATGTCGCAGGCCCTGCGCAAACTCGCGGGGGCCATCAAGCGGTCCAACACAGCCGTCGTGTTCACCAACCAGTTGCGGATGAAAATAGGAGTACTGTTCGGTAACCCGGAGACCACACCCGGCGGGAATGCCTTGAAGTTCTACGCCTCGGTGCGACTGGACATGCGCCGATTGGAGGCCATCAAACAGGGGGGCGCGGTGGTAGGAAACCGCGTCAAGGTCAGCGTCAAGAAAAACAAAGTCGCCCCTCCGTTCCGAGTGGCCGAATTTGAAATCATGTTTGACGAAGGCATCTCCCGCACCGGCGACCTGCTGGATGTGGCCACGGCCCTGGGCGTCGTGGAAAAGCGCGGCGCCTTCTACTCCTATGGCGACCTCCGACTGGGGCAGGGACGCGATAACGCCAAGGCGTTTCTGGCCGAGAATCCCGACATGTTCGCCGAAATAGAACAAAAAGTCCGTGACATCGCAGGATTGACACGGCAGGGAGGTGCAGTGTCGGGGCCCTTCTTCGCGGAAGGGGACGAAGACCTAGAGGACGTAGAAGACATAGAAGGCGACGAGTAGATACCTGGCTGAGTGCATCACAGTTGCTGATTTCCGCTACAACGGTACATCGTGCGTTCATGCGGCTGCCCAGACGGGCAGCGGTGTGTGCGAAAGCGCAACGCAGGCTTCACCACGGCGAGATGTGGCGAAGCAAAGAGGTGTATATGGAAAGCCCTTTGCCCGATTGGTGTGAACGGGGCAAGGTTCTAGGTATAACACGCGAACAGCGCAGCACGGGCAGGGAGAGACCGTAGGCCATAACGGAGACGGGTTCCCCTACCCTGCGATTCCATATACTTCTTGTTCCGGATGTCGGTGCGAGAATCAGCCATGGCACTCCGCCATGGCTGTTTGCGTTTGGGGAGTCGGCAAAGCGTGGACGTGCACGAAATCACGGCACTGGAGGCGCAGCAACGCAACAAGGAGCGGGTCAATCTGTACCTGGACGGAGCCTACGCCTTCAGCATCACGGCGCTGGAAGCGGCCCGCCTGAAGGTTGGCCAACGCCTGTCAGACGCCGACGTCGCCCGCCTGAAGGCCCAGGCCGAAGTGGATCGGGCCTACGAGCGCACCTTGCGCTTTCTGACCTACCGGCCCCGGAGCGAGGCCGAGGTCGTGAAATACCTGGCATCCAAAGGCGTGGAAGACGGCGTGCAGGCCGAGATACTGGCCAAACTCCGCCGCCTGAAACTCGTGGATGACGAAGCCTTTGCCCGATTCTGGGTAGAGACCCGCGTCCAGAGCCATCCCTTGGGCCGCATGGCGCTCCGCGCCGAACTCAGGCTCAAGGGCGTGCGCGACGAGACGATAGAAAAGGCGTTGCGGGCGCTGGACGAGGAGGAAAGCGCCTACCAGGCCGCGCGCAAGCAGGCGCGACGCTACGCCGACTTGACCGACAAACAGGCGCAAGACAAACTTGGTGCATTCTTGATTCGTAGAGGTTTTCCCTACTCGGTGGCCAGGGCCACCGTGAAGCGGCTGGTGGAAGAATCGGCCGCCGAGGGTACATTGAAAAGAGAGGAGACGGAATAGGTATGGCAAACAGTGGAGGACGACTCATCTGGCTCGCCCTGGAGGCGATCCTGGTAGCCGTGGTAGGCGGCGCCCTGGGCTACTTCATCGCCCAGTACCTGAACAAGGCGCGCCTGCGCGAGAAAGAGGAGCGCGCCCAGGTCATCCTCGCCGAGGCCGAGGCCAAGGCGAAAGACATCATCCTGCAGGCCAAAGACACGGCCCTGAAAATCCGCGAGAGTGCCGAGGCCGAGATGGAGCGGCGGCGCCAAGACCTGCAGCGCCAGGAGGAACGCCTGCAGCAGCGGCGCGAATCGCTGGATCGCCGCATGGAGAACCTGGAAAACCGCGAGCGGAAACTGGACCAGCGGCAGAGCAAACTGGACAAGATGGAGAACGAACTCCAGCAGATGTACGATCGGCAGATGCAGGAACTGGAACGCATCGCCGCCATGACCCAGGACGAGGCCAAGCAGTTGCTGCTGGAGATGGTAGAGCAGAGCGCGCGCCAGGACGCCGCCCGCATCATCCGCGAGGTGGAAGCCGAGGCGCGCGAACAGGCCGAAGAGAAGGCGCGCGAAATCATCACCGTGGCCATCCAGCGCCTGGCTTCCGACCAGGTGTCGGAGACCACGGTCTCGGTGGTGCCGCTGCCCAACGACGAGATGAAGGGCCGCATCATCGGGCGCGGTGGCCGCAACATCCGCGCCATTGAGAACGCTACCGGCGTTGACCTCATCGTGGACGACACGCCCGAAGCCGTTACCATCTCCAGTTTTGACCCCGTGCGGCGGGAAATCGCGCGCGTCGCCCTGAGCAAGTTGATCACCGATGGCCGCATCCACCCCGCGCGCATTGAGAAACTGGTCAAAAAGGCCGAGCAAGAGGTGGAGGCCATCATAAAAGAGGACGGCGAGCGTGCGGCGCTGGAGGTCGGCGTGCACGGCCTGCGCCCCGAACTCATCAACCTCATCGGCCGCCTGCGTTACCGCACCAGTTACGGCCAGAACGTGTATCAGCACTCCCTGGAGTCGGCGCACCTGGCGGGGATGATGGCCGCCGAACTGGGCGCCAACGTGCGCGTGGCCAAAGAGGGCGCGCTGCTGCATGACATCGGCAAGGCCGTGGATCACGAGGTGGAAGGGCCTCACGCCAGCGTCGGAGCTGAAATCGCCCGCCGCTACGGCGTAAGCCCCGAGGTCGTGAACTGCATCGCCAGCCACCACAACGAGGAGGAGCCGCAGACCCTGGAGGCCATCATCGTGCAGGCCGCCGATGCCATATCGGGCGCTCGGCCCGGGGCGCGCCGCGAAAGCCTTGAGGCTTATGTCAAGCGCATCAAGGCGCTGGAGGAGGTCGCCAACTCCTTCCCAGGCGTGGCGCAGTCCTTCGCCATCCAGGCTGGCCGCGAAATCCGCATCATCGTGAAGCCGGAAGAGATTGACGACCTGGCGGCGATAGAACTGTCCAAGAACATCGCCAGGAAGATAGAGGAGAGCCTGGAATACCCAGGCCAGATCAAGATTTCGGTCATCCGCGAGACGCGCGCGGTGGAGTACGCCAAGTAGGCCCACGCCCCGCCGTTCATGATGAGCCGGGGGGACGCTATCCGCGGGTAACAACGTGCGACGCACTTCAGAAGTGCGTCGCACGTTATTTTCCCGCGCCTCATCGCGGG
>JBBIHX010000182.1:0-4179 GCA_037446815.1 Caldilineae bacterium
AGCCCGCCGATGCGAGTCTCAGTAGAGAAACGGATTCCCCACCCGCTCGCGGGCAATGGTCGTGGCGGGGCCGTGGCCCGGATACACCACCGTGTCGGGCGGGAGCGTCAGGAGTTTCGCGCGGATGCTGGCGATAAGCCGATCGTAGTCCCCGCCCGGCAGGTCTGTGCGGCCGATGCCCATCTGGAACAGGGCGTCGCCGCTGAACACCACGCCCTCGTCCGGCGCGTAGAACGCCACGCCGCCCGGGGAGTGGCCGGGGACATGGAGCACCTGAAGGCGCAAGTTGCCCACGCTCAACACGTCGCCGTCGTGCAGGAGCAGGTCGGGCGACGAGCGCGAGCCTTTCATCCCGAACC
Organism: Caldilineae bacterium; assembly: GCA_037446815.1. Classification (GTDB taxonomy): domain Bacteria; phylum Chloroflexota; class Anaerolineae; order DTLA01; family DTLA01; genus DTLA01. The sequence goes on from JBBIHX010000182.1 coordinate 360, forward strand.
ACGCCGCGCCGCCCCCCATGGCCAGCATCGGCGCGTCGGCCTCGTGGATGGCGAGCGGCGCGCCCGTCGCGGCCACGATGGCGTCGTTCGCCAGCGTGTGGTCAAAATGGCCGTGGGTGTTCAGGACGTACACCACGTCCACCCCCATCCGCTTGACGGCGTCCAGAATCTGCTTGGCGTCGCCTCCGGGGTCAATGACCGCGGCCTTGTGGGTCTCCTCGCAGGCGACGATGTAGCAGTTGGTCATCACAGGCCCGACAACGAGAGTCTCAATCCGCATGTGCCGCATGTGCGCTCCTAGCAAGAAGTAGCAATCAGCCGTTAGCGATCAGCCGCCAGCACTGGGTCCACGGCCTTTAGCCTTTCGCGGCGATCTGCAGCCAGAGGCTAACGGCCAAAGGCTAGAGGTTACCAATGGCTTTTGCGATTCAGGCGAAGAGATTATAATGGGCATAACATGACTGTCAACAAAGGAGCCCCATCGTGAATACACCTGCACTTTCTACCATGTGGATGCAGCGGCGCCATCGGCATGTCCGCGAGTTCTTGGAGGCGGGCAAGCGCGTTGGATTCACCCGCTTTGAACTGGGCCATGTGGTGCGGCCCGAGATGATTGAGGGCATCACCCGCGCCGACGGCGAGTTTCCCAGCATCCACGCGCCTTGCCCCACCACCGTCGGCCTGGGCGGCGCAGCCGGAATCGTGGTCAGCGCGCTGGACGAGGACAAGCGCCGCGCCGCCGTGGATTTGCACGTGCAGACCATGGACTGGGCGGTGGCGTTGGGTTGTCGCGTCATCGTCATGCACATCGGCCATGCGGAGATAGACCGCGGCCTGGAGCGCGAGATGCGCCGCCTGTACATCGCCCGCCAGGAGGATTCCCCGCGGTACGCGGCGTTGCGCGCGCAACTGCAGGCGGCCCGCGCGGCCCACGTCGGGCCTCACCTGGACGCCGTGCGGCGCAGCCTGGAGACCCTCGCGCGGGAGGCCGCCCGTCGGGGGCTGCGCCTGGCCGTGGAGAACCGCTACTACTACCATGAGATTCCGACCCCCGCCGAAGCGCACGCGCTTCTGGCCGAGTTCGGCGACGTGGAGTTCTGGTACGACACGGGGCACGCCCACGTGCAGCACAACCTGGGCCTCATCCCGTACCGCGACTGGCTGAACGGGCTGAGCGCGCGGCTGGCGGGCATCCACGTGCACGATGTCATCGGGACGCGCGATCACCTGGTGTGCGGCCTGGGCGAGGTGGATTGGCCGTGGGTGCGCGAGCACCTGAAACCGGACACCTTCCGCACGTGCGAGTTTGACTGGTACTTTGAGGCCGAGCACTTATGGCCAGGGGTGGAGTTCCTTCGGAAGGCAGGGTGCCTGTAGGCGGCAGCAATTCGTGCCGATTCGTGTTGTTCGCGGAGAATCAGGGGCACAGCGCGGGGCTAAACCCCCGCGCTGAGGGAAGAAGCCCCTTCGGGGCTCGCGCCAGCCCAATTCGTGCCGATTCGCGCTATTCGTGGATGTTCCTACAATCCGTGTAATCCGCGGATGAGGAGGTAGCGCCATGCGATTGTCCCAACTTTTCGGCAACACGCTGCGCGACGCGCCGTCGGATGCGGAACTGCCCAGCCACCGCCTGCTCATTCGGGCGGGGATGATCCGCCCCGTGGCCAGCGGCATCTTCGCGCTCCTGCCCCTGGGCTGGCGCGTGCTCAGCAGGGTTCAGGCCATCATCCGCGAGGAGATGAACCGCATCGGCGGCCAGGAGATGCTCATGCCGCTGGTCAACCCCGCGGACCTGTGGCGCGCCACGGGGCGCTACGACTCCGTCGGGCCCGAACTGGTGCGCTTCCAGGATCGGGCCGGGCGCGACATGGTGCTCGCCATGACCCACGAGGAGGTCGCCACCCTACTGGCGGCGGGGGAAATCCGCTCCTACCGGCACCTGCCCGCGCTCATCTACCACTTCCAGACCAAGTTCCGCGACGAGCCGCGCCCCCGTGGGGGACTCATCCGCGTCCGCGAGTTCATCATGAAGGACTCCTACTCGCTGGACGTGGACGAGGCAGGGCTAGAGGCCCAGTACCAGGCGCACTACGATGCCTACGGGCGCATCTTCGCCCGCTGCGGGGTCAGGGCCATCGCCGTGCAGGCGTCCACGGGGATGATGGGCGGGGCGGCGTCCCACGAGTGGATGGCAGAGAGTCCCCACGGCGAGGACACGCTATTCCTGTGCGACGCCTGCGGATACGCGGCCAACGAGGAGGTCGCCGAATTCGCGCTGCCGCCGCTGCCCGCCGAGGAGCCATTGTCGTTGGAGGAGGTCGCCACGCCCGACTGCAAGACCATCCAGGCGGTGGCCGATTTCCTGGGCGTGCCCACGCACAAGACCATGAAGGCCGTATTCTACTCCGCGGGCGAGCGGCTCATCTTCGCCGTCATCCGCGGGGATTTGGAGGTGAACGAGGCCAAGTTGTGCCGCGTTCTGGGCGTGGGCGGCGTCGCGCCGGCGGATGAGGCAGCGCTGGCGAGGGCCGGCATCGCCGCCGGGTACGCCTCGCCCATCGGCGTGCGCGGCGCGACGGTTGTCGCCGACCCCAGCATCACCACGGGCGCCAACTTCGTCGCGGGAGCCAACCGCCCGGGCTACCACGTGCGCAACGCCAACTACCCGCGCGACTTCCGGGCCGACATCTTCGCGGACATTGCCGCGGCCTACGATGGCGCGCCCTGCCCGCGATGCGGCGCCCCCCTGCGCTCCACCCGCGCCGTTGAGGTGGGCCACCAGTTCAAACTGGGCACGCGCTACAGCGAGGCCCTCGGCGCGACGTACCTGGACGCCGACGGCGCCGAGCGGCCCATCGTCATGGGGTCTTACGGCATCGGGCTGGGGCGGCTCATGGCGGTCATCGTGGAGCAGCACCACGATGAGTGGGGCATCGTGTGGCCCGCGTCCGTCGCGCCGTTTGACGTGCACGTGGTGGGGCTGAACCTGGAGGACGAGGGGGTGCGCGCTGCCGCCGAGGATGTGTACCGCGAACTGGGCGACGCGGGGCTGGATGTGCTGTATGACGACCGGGCCGAGAGTCCGGGCGTCAAATTCGCCGACGCCGACCTCATCGGTGTGCCCGTGCGGGTTACCGTCAGCCGCCGCGCCCTGAAGCAGGGCGGCGTGGAATTCAAGCGGCGCGGCCAGAAGGAGGTCTCGGTGATTCCCCGCGACCGATTGCTCATCACGTTACGTGGGGGGTGAGATGCAAACCCAGGACATGGTTCAGGTCAAAGTTCTGTATACCGAAGGGTGCGCCAACACGCCGCCCACCGTGCAGCGGATTCGGGAAGTGGCGGCGGAGTTGGGCATCCACATCGCCCTCACGCAGGTGCTTGTCAGCACGACGGAGGAGGCCGAGGCGCATCGCTTTCTCGGCAGCCCGACGGTGCAGGTCAACGGGCTGGACCTGGACCCCGCCGTGCGAGGCGTGCGCGACTTCGGCTTCACCTGACGCCGGTACGGGGCATCGGCGGTGCCCTCGCGAGAGATGATCGCCGCGGCGCTGCGGGAGGCAATGGGCCCATCGCCATCGGCGTGAGACGTGCATCCGGGAACAGCTGTCTTTGCCATGTGTGCTTTCATGTGGGCAGGAATACACTGCTGAGGCGCAGAGCAGAGGCAGGCGGGGCAGATCTCGGGCCTACCGCTACTCTGCCTTCCCCGCGGTGAACCCCTTTTTTCACCGCGGAGGCACAGAGGATCCGGAGGACAGAGAAACAAAATCAATTCCCTCTGCGATCTCAGCGGCTCTGAAGGATTTCGTAGAGCGAATTG
>JBBIHX010000182.1:4279-5705 GCA_037446815.1 Caldilineae bacterium
TCGTAGAGCGAATTGCCAATGTGCTCTACTTTGCCCCATTCGTGCAGTCTGCGTTATCCGTGGTACACAACCCTGGAGATGCTTCGCCTTCGGCTCAGCATGACAGATGGGGGCGTAACGTGCGACGCACCTCGGAGGTGCGTCGCACGTTGAGCACATGTCCCTATTCGCGCAGATTCGTGTTATTCGTGGATACCGTCCCGCGAAGGTGCTTCGCCCGCAATGACGGGGTGCGGGTCTGTTCCGCATTCGCGCCAGGCCGCGAATTGCATTTCCCGCGCCGCCTGTTATAATGTGCACAAATGAATGCATAAGCGAGAGGGCATATGCTAGACATTCACAGGATCGCGATCTTCCTGAGCGCCGTTGAAGAGCACAGTTTTTCCGGCGCCGCGAAGCGCCTGAAGATGAGCCAGCCCGCGGTCAGCCTCCAGATTCAGGCCCTGGAACAACAGTTGGGTGTGGAACTGTTCCGCCGGACGGGGCGCGCGGTTGCCCTCACCGAGGCGGGGCGGGCGCTCGTGCCCCTCGCCCGCCAGATGATGGGCCTCTCCAGGCACATTGAGGAGACCATGTGCGCGCTGCGAGGCAAACTCGTCGGGCAACTTCTCATCGGCTGCGCCGCGACCCCTGCACAGTACCTCTTGCCGCGCCTCATCCTTCTCTTCAAGCAGCAGCACCCCGAAGTCATCATCCAGATGAAGACCATGGACGCGGAAACGGCTGTGCAGCGCGTGCTGGACCAGGAGATTCACATGGGGGTCGTGGCCTACGAGCCTCACCATCGCAACTTCTACGTGCGCGAGTTCATGGAGGACGACACCGTGCTCCTAGTCTCGGCCGAGCATCCCTGGGCCGACAGGCGCGAAATCTCGCTTCGGGAACTCGCCGACCCTAGCATCCCGCTCCTACGCGAGCACAATCACCCTGCGTCGGACCCGCTGTGGCGCGCACTGGAAAGGGCCGTGGGGTCGCCCGAGCGGATGCAGGCCATCTTGGACATCGGGTGCACCGAATCGGCCATCTCCGCTGTGGAGGCGAACCTGGGCGTGGCCGTATTGTCCGGCGTAGCCGCGCGCCAGGCCGAGAAGCGGGGGCGCACCCGCGCGATTCCCTTCGCCGAGGGCCCCTTCAAGCGAACCCTGTACTTCTTCAGCAACACCGAGAACCCCGAGGTATGCGCCCGCGTCGGCTTCTGTGACTTCGTGCACACGGCAGAGGCAATGGCGCTGGTGGAGGAATGGATCGCCTGAGGATGCAGGCAGCGAGGCGAGCGGGGCGCGGCCCTGTCGGGGCTGCTCGGTTCCGAGTTTGGATTCGGTTCCAAAGTGTGTTGGTAGCCGTCATTGCGAGGGCACGCAGTGCCCGAAGCAATCTCCGGGGCGTGGGATTGCTTCGCTTCGCTCGCAATGACACACGGGCAGTG
>JBBIHX010000183.1:0-5637 GCA_037446815.1 Caldilineae bacterium
AGGCCGGTCCAATGCCCGTGGCGCGGCGACTGCTCCCACAGCACATCCACCGTCCGCCCCACGAACCGCTCCGCATACGCCGCAGCCAGTTTGGCCCCCAGCGCCCGCAGTTCGGCAGCCCTCCGTAGGATCACATCCTGCGCCACGGCGTTGGGCATGGCGGCTGCCGCCGTCCCAGGCCGCGCCGAGAACGGGAAGACGTGCATACGGGCGAAGCCCACGTGTTCCGCCAGCGCCAGCGTGGCCCGATGGTCGTCCTCCGTCTCGCCGGGGAATCCGCAGATGATGTCCGTCGCGATGGCGGCGTCGGGCAGCGCGCGCCGTATCGCCTCCACCAGCGCGGCGAATTCGCCCGCCGCGTAGGGCCGATTCATGCGCCGCAGCACGGCATCGCTGCCGCTCTGCAGGGGCAGGTGAAAATGCGGGCAGAGGCGCGGGTCGGCCCAGAGGTCCAGCCACTCCGGGCGGAAACTCCACGGCTCCACCGACGAAAGGCGCACGCGGGCGATCGGCGTCTCGCCGAGGATGCGCCCGAGCAGGCCGCCCAAGTCGGGGCCGGCGGCGTCCTGCCCGTATGCGCCGATGTTCACGCCGGTCAGTACGACTTCCTTGCGGCACGCGTCGGCGGCGCGCTGCACCTCGGCGACGACCTCATCGGCCGGCACCGACCGCGACGCCCCCCGCGCGATGTGCACCACGCAGTAGGCGCAGGCGTTGTCGCAGCCGTCCTGTATCTTGACGAAGGCGCGCGTGCGCGGCCAGGTGGGCAGCCCCGACTCGCGGCGCTCCGACGGCGCGCCGGGGCCAACCCGCTCCCGCAGGATGTCCGCCAGGCGCGCCTTGTCGCGGTTGCCCACGATGAGGTCGGGCTGCGCGGCGCCCTCCACCTCCTGCGGCCACAGTTCGGCGTAGCACCCCGTCGCCACCAGGTGCGCGTTGGGGGCCTCGGCGCGCAGGCGGCGCAGGGCCTGGCGGGACTTGCGGGCGGCCTCGGCGGTAACCGCGCACGTGTTCAGCACCACGACGTCGGCCTCGCCCGCGGGCGACGGTTCCCAGCCCGCCCGCTCCAGTTGCGCCAGCAGCGCGTCCATCTCGCTCTGATTCAGTTTGCAGCCCAGGGATGCCACATGGACTTTCATACTGTTCCGTAGAGACAAAATCAGGGCCTCGCGGCGAACGCGGCCCTGACTGACTGTACCACCGGGGGGGAGACCTGTCAAGTTGCCCTGTGGTGCCTGCAATTGCACCGCGGAGACGCAAGAACACAGGGCCTCCCCTGTATTTCTCCGCGTCCTCTCCGTTCTCCGCGGTGAATTCCAGCCGTCGGCTCAGAACGGCGGCTGGCGGACGCGGAGTTTGATTTTTGCCCCGACTTCGTATAAGATGAGCGCGCTGCCCGAGCCTGGGCAGCCCACTCTCCCGAAGGAGGCACTTGAACATGCAGGTACTGCTGCTCAAGGATGTTCCGAATCTCGGCAAGGCGGGCACGGTCAAGAACGTGGCCGATGGCTACGCGCGTAACTACCTCTTCCCCCAGAAGCTGGCCGTGCCGGCGACGCCGGAAGCCATGAAGCAGGCCGAGGCCATCCGCAAGGCCGCCCTGCGCAGGCAGCAACGCATTGAAGAAGAGGCCGAGGCCCTGGCCAAGGAATTGGAGGCGATCACCCTCACCTTCAGGGCCAAGGCGGGCGAATCGGGTAAACTCTACGGCTCCGTTACCGCCGGCCACATCGCGGAGGCCCTGTCGGCCAAGATGGGCATGGAGTTTGACAAGCGCAAGATTGACCTGGAGGACTCGCTCAAGGAACTCGGCGAGCACCGGGTGCGCATCAAACTGGCCCCCACCATATCCGGCTTTGTTCGGGTCGTGATAGAACCCGAGGAATGAATCCCTGCCCGCCCACATGGATCGGCTGACGATTTTCTGGATACTGATGGCCGCCACGGTCGCGCTGTTTCTGTGGGGCGTGGCGGCCAATGTCTCCATCTATCGGCGGGGGCGCTTGCCCGATGGCCTGCCCCGCGCCCCGCGCCTGGGTCGCGCTCTGGGCGCGCTGCTGGCCGATGGGCTGCTCCACCGATCGCTGTTTCGGGAGGCCAAGGCGCGCTGGGCGGCCCATACCCTGTTCGCCGTTGGCTTCCTCCTGCTGTTCGCCCTCAGCACGTTCACGGGGTTCTTTGAGGAAATCCTGCGCCGCGCCCTGGGCGTGGAGACGCCCTTCGTGCTCGCCGTCGTGAACAAGGACACGCCCATCATGGCGCTGCTCAATGAGATTCTCGGAGTGCCGCTCCTGGCGGGTTGGCTCGCCCTTGTGGTGCGGCGCTACATCCTGCGCCCCGCCCAACTGCGCAACGAGGCCGACGATGCCTGGGTGCTGGCGCTCCTGGGCATTGGCCTGCTGACGGGCTATCCCACCGAGGCGCTGCGGCTCCTGGCGGAGGGGACTTCGGCAGCGGCGGGGAGCGTCTCGTTCATCGGCTACCCGCTGGCCCAGGCGTTGCGCCCGTTGGCGCTGCCGTGGGCGGAGTGGCACTTCGCCCTGTTCTTTGTCCACGTCCTGCCGTTCATGGCGCTCCTGGTGTACATGCCGTACAGCAAGTTCTTCCACGCCATGGTCGCGCCGATTGTGGCCACGGTGAACGCGCTCGGGCGGGAGGAGGCGGCCGCATGAGTCGGGTAGACCTCTCCCGCTTCTCTCCGTGGCAGTTGATTCAGATGGACGCCTGCACGCGCTGCGGCGAGTGTATTACGTGGTGCCCGACCTTCGCGGAGGCGCAGCGCGATGAGATCACCCCGCTGTCCAAACTGACCCGATTCCGCTCATTCGCCAAGGGGCAGCATGGCGGGTTTCTGGCGCGCCTATTCGGCCACCGCCCGCCGACCGAGTCGGACATCCGCCTGTTCTCCGCGGGCGCATATGATTGCACCCTGTGCGCGCGGTGCCACGTGGTCTGCCCCGTGCACATTCAGACGCGGGACATCTGGATTGGGATGCGCGAGGAGATGGTGGCCCTGGGCGCCTATCCGGCGGCGTTTGACACGCTGCGGGCCGCGCTGGCCGAGAAGCGCAACATCGCGGGCGAGGACAACGCCTTGCGCATGGTGTGGAGCGAGAACCTGGAAACGCCCCTGGGCGACATTGTAGGCCGCGCCCGCGCCGACATGGTCTACTTCGCGGGATGCGTGTCCTCGTTCTACCCCGCGGTGTACGGCGTAACCCAGGCGTTCGTGGGCATCCTCACGCGCATCGGCGCCGACTTCACCATGCTGGGCGGCGAGGAGTGGTGCTGTGGATTCCCGCTGCACATCGCGGGCATGGGCGATGCGGCAGTGGAATTGGCCCGCCACAACGTCCAGGCCGTGCGGGCGACAGGGGCCAAGCGCTTGGTGGCCACGTGCCCGTCCTGCTACCACACCTGGAAGCACGAGTACCCGCGCTGGCTGGGCGAGCCTCTGGGGTTTGAGGTGCTCCACGCGGCGGAGGCGCTGGACGAGTGGGTGGCCGAGGGCGCGCTCCCGCTGAAGCCGCTGGAGGCGAAGGTTACCTATCACGACCCGTGCGACCTGGGGCGCACCAGCGGCATCTACGAGGCCCCGCGTAGGGTCATCTGCGCCATCCCGGGCGTTGCCCTCGTGGAGATGCAGGATCATCATGAGCGGTCGCTGTGTTGCGGCGGCGGCGGCGACGCGGAGATGGCCAACGCCGAACTCACCGCCGCCGTGGCCAAACGCCGACTGGCCCAGGCCCAGGCGACGGGCGCCGAGTACCTGGTCTCGGCGTGTCAGCAGTGCAAGCGAACGCTGGCCACGACTGCGCGCCGCGAGAAGGTGCGAATCCGCACCCTGGACATCACTGAACTGGTCTGGCAAGCCATGGAGCGAGCGTAAGGAGGAAGTCGCTGTGAAAATCGGCAAGTACGAGTTTCCCGAAGACCGCTACTACGACAGGGATCACAACTGGGCGTTGGTGCAGGCCGACGGCCTGGTGGTGCAGGGGCTGTCGGACTTTGCGCAGGACATTGCGGGTGAAATCCTGTACACCGAGCCCCCGCGCCAGGGCCGCGACCTGGAACAAGGCAAGCCGTTCATGTCCATGGAGTCGGGCAAGTGGGTGGGCCGCATCAAGGCCGTCGTCAGCGGCAGGGTGGCCGAAGCCAACGCCGAACTGGAGTGGGAAAGCGCGCTCATCAACAAGGATCCCTATGGCAAGGGGTGGCTGGTGAAGATTCGCCCGTCCAATCTGGAGGCCGAACTGGCGAACCTGATGAGGCCCACGTCGCCCGAGTTCGCCGAATTCATGCGCGCCGAGATGGCGAAGTACGGGAAGTGAACGGGCGGGCTCTAGCCGCTAGCCTTTAGATTTGCTCGGCACCCACCATCTCAGAGATTGGAGGCTATAGGCCAACGGCTAATGGCTAAAGGCTAGAGGCCAACGCGGGGAGACCGCTCACTGCGGGAATCTACAGGAGGTGTGCATGTACGTATACGACCTGGGCGCGGTGCCCTGGCTTGAGTCGCAATTGCTGTACCACGCGCTGCCGCGGGTGGGCGGCGCGGGTGTGATTCTGCTCTCGCCCGCCACGCCCTACGTGTGCATCGGCTACCACCAGGACGCGGCGCAGGAGGTGGATTTGGACTTCTGCCGCGAGCACGGCATCCCCGTGTTCCGGCGGGAGGTGGGCGGCGGCGCCGTGTACCTGGACGGCAACCAACTGTTCTACCAAATCGTGCTGCCCCCCGACCATCCGGCGGCGCAGGGGGACAAGGAGGCCATCTACCGCCGCCTGCTGGCCCCCGTGGTGCGCACCTATCAGGCCATCGGCATCCCCGCCGAGTACAAGCCCATCAACGACATCATCACCGGCGGGCGCAAGATTTCGGGCAACGGCGCGGCGGAGATCGCCGGCTGCACCATCCTCGTCGGCAACCTCATCCTGGACTTCAATCACGAGATGATGGCGCGCGTGCTCCGCGTCCCCGATGAGAAGTTTCGCGATAAGGTGTTCAAGACGCTGAAGGATAACCTGACCACCATCCGCCAGGAGTTGGGCCGCGTGCCGCCCGTGGAGGAACTGAAGGCCATCCTCGTGCGCGAGTTGGAATCGGTGCTCGGCGCGCTGGAGCCTGCGGCGTTGCCCACGGAGGTGTACCGTGTGGCCGATGACCTGGCCCCGCGCATGACGAGCGAGGCGTGGCTGCTGGGGCGGAGCAGGCAGGAGCGCGGGCGGGATGTGAAAATCCGCGCCGGCCTGCATGTGGTGCAGCGCGCCTACAAGGCCCGCGGCGGCCTCATCCGAGTCCTCATGGTCGTGCGGGATGAACGGATTGCCGAACTGGAACTTTCGGGCGATTTCTTCTTCTACCCCGCCGAGAGCCTTGGCGAACTGGAGCGGGCGCTCATCGGCGCGCGCGTAGCCGAGGCGGAGTCGGTGATCGCCGAGTTCTATCGCGTCCGGGGCGTGGAATCCCCGGGCGTTGCTCCCGCCGACTTCGCCGAGGCGCTCCGCGTCCCCGCGTGAGGCCGCCATGGAGATGCGAACCGTTTCCGCGCAATACATCGGCGACGAGCGGGCCGCGGTCTGCGTCGGCGACTACGCCTTCGTCGTGGACGAGCGGGTGAACTTGGAGCGCCCGGG
>JBBIHX010000184.1:0-5608 GCA_037446815.1 Caldilineae bacterium
TTTGGAACCGAGTCCGCGACCGCTCCCCCTAGACAAAACGCAAATCTTATGCTATACTGTGCCTGCCCGATTACCAGAGCGCGGGGTAGGCCCATGATGACGAAGTGGCTCGTGGTTGTCTTGCTGGGTGCGGCTCCCTGGGGCGGCATCTGGTTCCCATCCACAACGGGCTTGGCAATGGGGCTGGGCCTTCCGGCGGCCATCGGTCTGTCCACCGCCGGGCAGTTCGGGGGCGTGCTGGCGATCCTCAAGGCCTGCGCCGCCGCGGAAAAGCGCCCCGAACTGGTGCGCCATCTGGCGCGCGTGCGCACCGAGCGCGTCCACTACTTCCTGCACCGATACGGCGTGCTCGGCATTCCCCTGGCCGTCGTGGTGCTCGGAGCCTACGCGGTAACGGCGGGGCTGGCCGCCCTGGGCATGAGCCACAGGCGCATCCTCATCTCCGTCTCGGTGTCGCTGGCGCTCATGGCGATCGGTCTGTATGTCCTCATCGCCCTGGCGCCGCTGGGATAGCGACCTCTCATCCCTCGCGTGAAGCGCCGCATGCCCGGCGAGGCGCGTTCCGCATGCGTTCGTAGTGGAACAAGTACTGTTGCGCATACCCCGCGTAAGGCCCTAGCCATGCCCGCGCAAACTCCGCCGTCTGGCGGTACGACCGAAGCCCGGCCCCGCGCCGCGCCAGGATGCGCTTCATCCACACGTCCACCGGCACCGCTTGCAGGTGGCCCAGCGCAAACAGGCACACGCAATCGGCTACCTTCGGCCCCACGCCCGGCAGGGCCTGCAAGCGCGCGTGGGCGGCCTCGTAGTCCAGCGACGCCAGCGCGTCCAGGTCAAACCGCCCCGAATCCACCATCCGCGCCGTCCCGACAACGTAAGCCGCCCTGTAGCCCAGGCCCAGCGCGCGCAGATCACCCTCGGACAGCGCCGCCAGCACCGACGCGCGCGGCAGGGCGTAGAAGCCATCGGCGACGTGCTCGCCGAAGCGAGCCGCCATCGCCCCAAGCATCTTGTCAATGCGCGGGATGTTGGCGTTCGTCGCGCAGACAAACGACAGCACCGCGTCCCACAACTCGTAGCGCACCAGCCGCATCCCTCGGTACGTCGCCACTGCCTCGCGCAGCGCGGACTCGTCGGGGAACGTCGCGTAGATGGCATCCAGCGGGTCGTCCAGGCGGAAGTAGGCGGCGACGGTCTCCGGCGGGAGCGAGGTCTCGCAGGCCAGCGCGTCGCCCTGCTGCCAGACGCGCACCAGCGCGCCGCCGATGACGCCCCGCCACGCGCCGCCGGGTTCCGCCCGCCACAGGAACGACTGTCCACACCGAAGGGTTTCGTCTAGGTTGATTCCGCCGGAAGCGGGAAGGATGTAGGGCATTCTCCAGACCTCACATGGCGTTGCACCGCGGAGGACATTATGGGATGTTGCCACGCCGCGCAGGGGCAGTGAAACCCAATTCACCGCTGAGACGCGGAGACCGCAGAGAACATTCGGATTATTCTTCCCCTCTCTGCGTCCTCTGTGCCTCTCTCTGCGGTGAAATCCCCTCCCACCGCGGAGACGCAAATGATTTGCCCGGAAACCCCTTTGCCCGTATAATAACCCTAGTGAGCGACGACGAACGGTACATGCGCGAGGCCCTGCAACAGGCGCTTCTCGCCCTTGAGAAGGGCGAGGTGCCGGTGGGCGCGGTGGCGGTGCGCGACGGGGTCATCATCGCGCGCGGGCATAACCTGCGCGAGACCCGCCGCGACCCAACCGCCCACGCAGAGATGATCGCGCTGCAACAGGCGAGCCGCGTGCTGGGCGGCTGGCGACTCCTCGGCGTTACGCTGTACTGCACGCTGGAGCCGTGCGCCATGTGCGCCGCCGCGATGGTACATGCGCGGTTGCCGCGCCTGGTCTACGGCGCGCCCGACCCCAAGGCGGGAGCCGCCGGCTCGGTGCTCAACCTGACCGCGTCGCCGGCGCTCAACCATCGGGTGGAAGTGATGGGCGGCGTCCTCGCCGAGGAAGCCGCGGCGATTCTCGCCCGCTTCTTCGCCCGATTGCGTTTCACAACCGAATAGTCTGGTACGCGGAGGGATAGCATAGTCCGGCCGAATGCGCGCGTCTCGAAAACGCGTGGGCAGAAATGCCCCGTGGGTTCAAATCCCACTCCCTCCGCCTCTTCTTGCCCAGCGATGGGGCAGACGCAAGACCCGCCCTACTCCTCGGTCTTGGCCGCCTTCTCCGCGTGGCCGACAAACGGCTCCAAGAGTTTCGTGAACTCCATCGGCAGGATGAACTTGGTGGCCGGGCTGGCCCCCAGGCTCCGCAGCGTGTCCAGGTACTGAAGGCTCATGGTCTTGCTGTCCACGCCCTTCGCCACGCTGAACACCTTGTCCAGCGCCAGCGAGAACCCCTCGGCGCGGAGGATGGCCGCCTGGCGTTCGCCTTCGGCCTGGAGGATGGCCGACTGCTTGGCGCCCTCGGCGCGCAGGATGGCCGCCTGCTTCTCGCCCTCGGCCACCTTGACGGCCGACTCGCGCTTGCCGTCGGCCTCGGTTACCATAGCGCGGCGCTCGCGCTCGGCGGCCATCTGGCGGTTCATGGCGGTCTGAACCTCGCGCGGCGGCTCAATCTCCCGAATCTCCACCGTCGTTACCTTGACGCCCCAGCGCTCGGTTACCTCGTCCAGTTTCACGCGCAGGATGTGATTGATCTCCTCGCGTCGCGCCAGCACGTCGTCCAGCAGGATGTCGCCGATGACCGCGCGCAGGGTCGTCGTGGCGATACCCGCCGACGCGCCGGCGAAATCCCGCACCTGGAGCACGCTCAACGTCGGGTTGATGACCTTCCAGTAGATGAGGAAGTCAATGGAGATGGGCGCATTGTCCTTGGTGATGCACGTCTGGTGGGGAATCGGCAGGTACGATTCGCGCAAGTCCACCCTGGTGGGCTGGTCTATGATGGGGATGAGCAGGACGAGCCCCGGCCCCTTCTCGCCGATGCAACGGCCCAGACGGAACACCACAAGCCGCTCGTAGTCGCGCACGATCTTGATGGCCGACGCCAGCAAGATGATGATGAACACAAGCACCAGGAAAGCGAACACGATGGTTTCCACTTTTGCATCCCTCCCAGAGATGGTGTGGTGTGAGGGTCGCTTGCCGCGCCCTCAACGGGTTTGTTTGGCCGCACGCGCGCGGGCAGCCTCCCACTCGCTGTAGAGACAGCCGCAGTAGTGTTGCTTGTACAGGCCGTATTCGTTGGCCATGCGGCCCCGCTCGGACCAACCGCGCCGAAAATCCTCGTAGAAGAACGGCACGCCGACGGCCGCGCCCACCTCCTCCCCGATGTTCCGTATCGCCTCCTGATCCTGATGAATGCTGATGAGCAGCGTCGTCGTGAAGGCGTCAAACCCGCCGTCGCGGGCAGCGCGCGCCGTCTGCTCCAGCCGCATTCGGTAGCAGATGCGGCAGCGTTCGCGGAACGCCTCGTGCCCCGCGACCTGGCGGAAGAACAGCGGCATATCGTAGTCCTCGTGCCAGATGACGGGCAGGCCCACCCGCTCCACGTACCCGCGCAGGGTCTCGCGCCGCATCTCGTGCTCGGCGAACGGGTGGATGTTCGGATTGTACCAGTAGCCTGTAACCGCGAACCCCAAATCCCGCAGGCGCTGGATGGTGTACGTCCCGCACGGCCCACAGCAGATGTGCAACAGTATGCGTTTGCCCTCGCCGGGGCGTTGGGGCTGGGGGCGCTCCTCGCGGGCGGGCAGTTGGACGACGCGGGCGAGGCGGATGGTAAACGGGTCGCGGCTCACCTCAACCGCCTGACCCTCTTGCAGTAACTTGAGGGCCTTCTTCTCGGACGTGAGGGAGACCCGCTTCCCCTCCGCGTCCAGGACGATGACTTTGTCCATCAGAACAACCCCGGCTGCTGCGCCGTGTCGGCGGGGTACGGGATGCCGAGGTGCTCGTAGGCGCGGCGCGTGGCCACCCGCCCCCGTGAAGTGCGCTCCAGGAAGCCCAGTTGCAGCAGGTACGGCTCGTACACGTCCATGATGGTGTCCGGCTCTTCGCTGATGGACGCCGCGATGGTATCCAGCCCCACCGGCCCCCCGCCGAACTTCTCAATGATGGTGCGGATGACCCGTCGGTCCACCTCGTCCAGGCCCAGGTCATCCACATCCAGCAGGCTCAGCGCCTCGCGGGCCACGTCCAGCGTGATGGCTCCCTGGGCGCGCACGTCGGCGAAATCGCGCACGCGGCGCAGCAATCGGTTCGCCACGCGGGGCGTCCCGCGGGAGCGGCGGGCGATCTCCCGCGCGCCCTCGGGACTGAGCCGCACGCCCAGGATGGCAGCGGAGCGGGTAACGATCTGCTCCATCGCGGCCAGGTCGTAGAAGTCCAGCCGGTACACCACGCCGAACCGCCCGCGCAACGGCGAGGTCATGAGCGCCAGGCGGGTCGTGGCGCCCACGACAGTGAAGCGAGGGAGTTTCAGTCGCACGCTGCGGGCCGACGGGCCTTTGCCGATGATGATGTCCAGGGCGAAGTCCTCCATCGCGGGGTACAGGACCTCCTCCACAGCCTTGCCCAGGCGGTGAATCTCGTCAATGAAGAGCACATCGCCCTTGCTCATGTTCGTCAGGATGGAGGCGAGGTCGCCCGGGCGCTCTATGGCGGGGCCGGAGGTGATCTTCAGATTCGTGCCCATCTCATTGGCGATGATGTGCGCGAGGGTCGTCTTGCCCAGGCCGGGCGGGCCATAGAACAGGACGTGATCCAGCGGCTCGCCGCGCGCTTTGGCCGCCTCCAGGAAGATGCGCAGGTTCTCCTTCAGCCGCTCCTGGCCGATGTATTCCGACAGGCGTTTGGGCCGCAGGTCGGCGTCCACGGTGCGGTCTTGGGCCTGCGGCTTGCCCGACGTGATGCGCTCACGCATGCCTTCGCTCCTCGCTGATAAGTGACCCCATTATAGCAGAAGGTTCCCTCAAGGTGAAACAGGCGCAAGATGGAGCAAAGGAGAGCAAGTAATTGTTTTGGAGAGAACACGCGTGGCAAATGTTGTCAAACTGCTGTGATTCGGTTACAATTGCCTTCGCTGCCGATAGACCCGATTGACCCGCCTTGCGAAAGATGCTATAAGTATGCACACCTCGCCGCCAGGAAAGGAGTTTGGATATGACCCATGTACGGGTGAATGTGCAGGAGATTCGCCAAAGACTGCAGCAAGAGCGCGAGGAAACGCTGACCAATATCGCCCGCCTCCAGGAGGGGATGACCTACGACCTGGAAACGTCCCCCGAGGAAGGCGACCCGGATATTTGGGAGCGCGAGAAGATCGCCTCCCTGATTCGCAGCCTGGAAAACAAACTGTCGGAGATAGACCGCGCGCTCCGCATGACGGAGCGGGGCGACTATGGCCTGTGCGAACGGTGCGGCCAGCCCATTGACCCCGCCCGCCTGAAGGTGATGCCCACCGCCACCCTGTGTCTGAAGTGCAAGCAGGAACTGGAGCGGCAGGCCGCGGCCCGCATCCCGCCGCGCGAATAGGCCGCCGCCGTGCTGCGGATTCGGTTCCAAAGTCTGTTGGTATTTGTCATTGCGAGGGCGCGGAGCG
>JBBIHX010000185.1:0-5545 GCA_037446815.1 Caldilineae bacterium
ACGTCTCAGACCTGTCCCTACGCGGTTGGTTTTTCCGCCACAATCAGCCGCACGATGCCCCAGGCCCAGAGGCCCTGGAACGAGTTTGCGCCCAGATTCGGTTCCAAAGTCTGTTGGCATTTGTCATTGCGAGGGCGCGGAGCGCCCGAAGCAATCTCTGGGGCGTGAGGTTGCTTCGCTTCGCTCGCAACGACACACGAGGAGAGTGTCCTTGCGTTTCACCAACACAAGATGAAACCGACTCTGCGCCCAACAGCGTTTGACCTGCGCAAGCCCCTGCGCTATACTTTCGGTAGGCCCGTGTGAATCCGTGGGGGTAAGGACCATGTCCCGCGATGACGTGGAGCACATTCTGGCGAAACTGCGAGCCTTGAAGCCGGAAATCGCGGCGCGGTATCGGGTCCGCGAACTCGGCGTCTTTGGCTCGTTCTCGCGGGGCGAGCAGGGAGAAGCCAGCGATATTGATCTTCTCGTGGACTTTGAAGAGGGCGCCGATCTGCTGGACCTGGTGGGACTTGCCCAGTTCCTGGAAGAGCAGTTCCACAGGCCGATAGATGTTGTCCCCAAGCGTGCGCTGCGGGCGGAAATACGCAAGGCGGTCCTTGAAGAGGTCGTGCCCCTATGAGAGACCATCGGCTCTACATCAAGGACATCCTCGCCGCGATGGAGAGCATAGAGGCCTTCACCGAAGGAATGACGTTGAAAGCGTTCCAAGCCGACGACAAGACCGCCAGCGCCGTCATGAGAAAACTGGAGATTATCGGCGAGGCCGCCAAACAGGTGCCCGACGAGGTGCGGGCAGCCTACCCCGACATCCCCTGGAAGGAGATGGCGGGAATGAGGGACAGGCTCATCCACTCCTACTTTGGCGTGGACTACAGACTGGTATGGGCAACCGTGAAGAAGCGCCTGCCGCAGGTCAAGCCCCACATCCAGAGGATGCTACGAGACTTGCCCTGATTGCCTCATTCCCCCACCCGTTCCGCCACAATCAGCCGCACGATGCCCCAGGCCCACAGGCTCTCGTCCTTCACCACGCGTAGCCCCGCCGCGCGCACATTCGCCACCGTGTCGCGGTTGATGTCCTCGCCGATGAGGAGCCACGCCAGTGGGTTCAGCGCGTCCATGACCCGCGCGATGCATCCCGAGCGAGAGCGCATGTGCTCCAGCAGGACGATGCGCCCACCCGGCCGCACCACACGCGCCAACTCCCGCAACCCCTGGACGGGATCGGGCACGCCGCAGAAGACCAACGTTGCCACGGCGCAGTCAAACGCGCCGTCGGCGAAGGCCAGATGCTGCACATCCATCTGCGCCAGCGGCGGAACGGGCATGCCCTTGGCCGCCAGTTTGGCCCGCGTCCGCAGGAGCATGCGCATGCTCACGTCCACCGCCGTAACGCGCCGCGCGGGCGTGTAGTACGGCGCATTGAAGCCCGTGCCCACGCCCACCTCCAGCACGTTGCAGCCCGCGACCTCGGCCCAAACGCGGCTGCGCCACGGGCGCATGATTCGGCGCTCCAACCGCTCAAAGATCCTGTCGTAGTGCGGCGCGACGCCGTCAAATCGGTCCTGCTGTCCCACTGCGCCCCCCGCTAGGCGCGCCCCAGCACCGCCGTCAGCAGCGCCATGCGCACGTACATGCCGTTCTTCATCTGGCGGAAGTAGGACGCGCGCGGGTCGGCATCCACCGCGTAACTAATCTCGCCCACGCGCGGCAGCGGGTGCATCACCGTCATCGTCTGCTTGGCGCGCTTCATGATCTCCGGCGTGATAACGTAGAAATCCTTCACCGCGTCGTATTGGGCCAAATCGGTGAAGCGCTCCTTCTGCACGCGCGTTACGTAGAGCACATCGGCCTTGTCAATGACCTGCGACACGTCTTCCAGTTCCTCGTACTCCAGCCCCTTCTGCTTGACCTCTTGCACCAGTTCGGGCGGCATTCGGAGAATCTCGGGCGAGACGAAGTAGAACTTCACATTGTACAGGCTGAGCAGGCGGGTGAGGGAGTGCACCGTGCGGCCGTACTTCAGGTCGCCGACCATGGCCACCGACAACCCGTCCACGCGGTTGTGGTCTTCCTCAATGGTGAACAGGTCCAGCAGCGCCTGCGTGGGATGTTCGCCCACCCCATCGCCCGCGTTGATGATAGGCTTCTCGCAGTAGTGCGCGGCGACGGCCGCAGAGCCCACCTCCGGGTGGCGCAGGACGATGACATCGGCGTAGGATTCCAGCGTGCGCACGGTGTCGGGCAGCGACTCGCCCTTGGTAACCGAGGAGTACACCACCTCGTTGATGGGAATCACCGCGCCGCCCAGCCGCGACATGGCCGCGATGAACGATGAACTGGTGCGGGTGCTCGGTTCGTAGAACAGCGACGCCATCACCTTGCCCTGGAGCAGGTTGGAGTGGCCGACCCGCTCCACGATGATGCGCATCTCCTCGGCCAGGCCGAACAGATAGCGCAGGTTCTCTCGGTCAAACTGCTTGACCGACAGGATGTCCTGTCCCTTGAACGGATTGAGTCCCTTGATCGGTTTTGGAGCCATACTCTCCCCTCCTATAGGTAAACAGGTTCATTCCCAGAGCCGCCCTTCTCGCGAAGGCGTCCTCCACGGATTGCACGGATTCTCGCGAAATTCGCGTTCATTCGCGCAGATTCGCGGTTGCCGTAACCCTCTGCGTTTTCTGCGTCTCCGCGGTGAAGCCCTTTTTCACCGCAGAGACAGAGAGGACGCAGAGATTGAATTGATTTCCTCTGCGCTCTCCGCGTCCCTGCGGTGAACCCCCCGCGCGTCCTACCGCGGCGCCGCCCGCTGCCCGAACCCAGGCGCGACGCGCACCTGCCCATCGGCCCAGGCCCGCGTTCCGCGCACCCACGTCTCCAGCACCCGCGCGCTCACCACCGCGCCCTCAAACGGCGTCCAGCGGCACCGCGTCTGCATCGCGTCGCCGCGGATGGTGGCGCGCACGTCGGTCTCCACCACGACGAACGAATCGGGCGACGTGGCGATGCCGAACAGGCGCGCGGGCGTGGTGTGAAACAACTCCACCAGCCGCTCCAGCGTCAGCCGCCCCTCGGCGACGGCGGTCAGCATCAGCGGCAGCGCCGTCTCCAGGCCGGGCACGCCCGGGGGCGGGTTCGGGCCGCGCTTCTCGGTCAGCGTGTGCGGGGCGTGGTCGGTCGCCAGCACGTCTATCACGTCCAGGTTGTCCCACAACGCCTGGCGGTCGGCGGCTGTGCCCAGCGGTGGGCGCATCTGGCCCAGGCTGCCCAGCGCCCGCGCGTCGTCTTCCGTCAGGAACAGGTGATGCGGCGTTACCTCGCAGGTTACGCGAAAGCCCTGCTCCTTGGCCTGCCGAATCGCCGCGATCTGCCACGCCTCGGACACATGGCACACGTGCAGCCACCGCCCCAGCCGCTGCGCCAGCGTCAAGGCTGTGAGCATAGCCGCGCCTTCGGCGTGCACGGCGAGGGGGCGGTCGGCGGGCCACGCCCGGAACAGCCGCGCCAGCGACGCCACGTTTTCCACCAGCAGCGGGCCGTAGGTGTGGCTCATGTACACCTTCATGCCCACGCATCGCCGCGCCGCCTCGGACGCCAGTTTGGCATTCTTCCTGGTGCCTCCCCACCAGAACCCGTAATCGCAGACGGCCTTGGCCGCGGCCTGCTCCTTGGCGGCAAGGGTCTTTAGGCTGGTTACAGGCGGCCGGTTGTTGGGCATGTCCAGGACGCAGCAGTACCCGCCGGCCAATGCCGCCGCCGTGCCCGTCAGGAACGTCTCCTTGTGCGTCGCCCCCGGGTCGCGCAGGTGAACGTGCGGATCAATCCCCGCCGGCAACCGAATGCGCTTGCCCATGTCTTACCTCACAAAAACGCCGAAGCGTCTGCTTCGGCGTCGCTGCCTTACGTGTTGTAGTATAGCACTAGTTCGTATGGATGGGGACGTTTTTGTATCTCCCGAACGTCACTTTCTCGCTTGTATCGCGTCCAGAACGCGAGCAGGTCTTTCGGGAACACGTCGCCCTCCAGCAGGAAGTCGTGCCCCCTGTCCAGTTCATCCAGCGCCTGCTCCAGGCTGGTCGGCAGCGACCGAATCTTCCGCTTCTCCTCGTCCGACAGCGAGAAGAAGTTGTCGTCGTAAGGGCCGAACCCCTCGGCGCCCGGGTCTACATTGCGGCGGATGCCGCTGATGCCCGCCATGAGTTGCGCGGCGAGGGCCAGGTACACGTTGCACGTGGCGTCGGGCGGGCGGTATTCTATGCGCTTGGCCTCGGGCGTTACGGCGTACTCCGGCACGCGGATGGCCGCGCTGCGATTGCCCAGCGAGAAGAACAGCGACACGGGCGCTTCGTACCCAGGCGTAAGCCGACGGTACGAGTTGCTGCTGGGGTTGACCAGCCCCGACAGTGCCGCGCCGTGGCTCAGGAGCCCGCCGATGTACGCCAGGGCCAGGCGGCTCAGGCCGGCATACCCGCGCTCGTCGTAGAACAGCGGCCGGCCAGCCTTGAACAGATGTTGGTGAAAGTGCATCCCATTGCCCGCCTCGCCTACCAGCGGCTTGGGCATGAACGTTACGGTCTTGCCGCGTCGCCGCGCCACGTTGCGCACGAAGTATTTGACCATCATCACCACATCGCCGCTGCGCACCAATCCGTCCATGGGCACTTCAATCTCACATTGCCCGGCGCCGCCGACCTCGTGGTGATGGTACTTCACGGGAACCCCGGCGTCCTCCAGCAGGACGCAGACCTCCGACCGCAGGTCGTTGAGCGCGTCCCGCGGCGGCGCGGCGTGGTACCCGCCGTGCTTCGGGAGTTCCAGCCCCATCCCATCGCGCCCCATGCGCCAGTGCGCTTCCTCAGCGTCCATGTCAAAGCCGCTGCGGTGAGGCTCGTTGTAGATGCTCACGCGGTCAAAAACGTAGAACTCCAGTTCGGGCCCCCAGCGGCTTTCGTCGGCGATGCCCGTCTGCTTCAGGTATGCCTCGGCCTTGGCGGCGATACCACGCGGATCCCAGCGAAACTCCTGGCGCGTCGTGGCGTCCACGATGTGGCAGATGAAACTCAGCGTCGGAACCTCGCAGAACGCATCCACCCAGCCTGTCGCTAGGTCGGGCACAAGCACCATATCGCCCGCCTCCACGCTCTTGAACCCGACGCTGGACCCGTCAAACCCCACGCCGTCGCGCATCAGGCGCTCGTTGAACTCCTGAGCCGACAGGGTTACGTGCCGCCACTGTCCCCACAGATCCGAAAACTTCAAATCCACAAGGCGGATTCCCTTGTGCTGCACAAATTGCACTGCCTCTTGGATGTCGCCGAAGGCTACCATCTCACCTCCCTGTGATTGCACCTCGCTGTGCTATCGCCTGGGTCGGGCCGCCCGCGCAGGCCGCATGATTATACGTATACCCTCGGCTTGGGCAAAAAATCCCCCGCGCCGCACACTCGGAGTCGGTTTCATCTCATGTTGGCGAACCGCACGCGCCACTGCCCGTGTGTCATTGCGAGCGAAGCGAAGCAATCCCACGCCCCGGAGATTG
>JBBIHX010000186.1:0-5527 GCA_037446815.1 Caldilineae bacterium
GGGAGGCGTGCCTGACGTGCCATGCGTCGGCGGTGAAGCCTGTGCCGGCGTCGCATGCGGGGCGCACGGACGAGAGTTGCACGCTGTGCCACAAGCCGACGGTGGCGGAGAAGCCGGAGACCGACGCGGTGGCGAAGGCGATTCCACACGCGGTGGCGGGGCGGGAGGCGTGCCTGACGTGCCATGCGTCGGCGGTGAAGCCTGTGCCGGCGTCGCACGCGGGGCGCACGGACGAGAGTTGCACGCTGTGCCACAAGCCGACGGTCTCGTAGCCCCCGGCGCTCCAATCGCCAGCGGCTAACGGCCAAGGGCTAACGGCTAAAGGCTAATGGCTAGCGGCTAATGGCTAATGGCTAGCGGCTGAAGGCTGATCGCCAATCCCACGCCTACCGCGCCAGGTACAGCGCCCGCCGTTCCCGTGCGGGTGCGCGCTCAACGGCGAGACAGTGATAGTTGCAGGCCACATGGGGGAGCAGCACGCGGAACGGCAGGAACCCGGGCACGCGCAACCGCGTCCCGGGCGAGTTGGACAGGCACGACCAGTTGAACACCTCGTCCGCAGCGCGAATGCAGAAGTAGTACGGCCCGCCGTCGTTCTCCAGGCCAAAGACCGCGAAAGACTCGGTGGAGCCTGCGGGCTGCGGTGCTGGGACGCCCGTCAGTGGAATCGCTGCCTCCCAGTCCTCCTCCGTCAGAATGGGGGCGCGCGCGTAACGGATATCGTAGAGCGTCGCCGTCCCCTCCGTGCCGTCGTCGCCGGGGGCCGTCCAGTACAAGGTGAGGCTTGTCGCGGAGCCTGATGCCATCTCGCCGATGCGCAAGTCGGTGATGCACGCGGGGGGAGTGGTGTCGTCGGAGCGCACGGTGAACACGCCGCCCACCGATTGGCGGTCGGGAGAGCGGGCTGACGCCGCGGGCATGCAGAACGTCAGCGCCGCAAATGCGAGTGCGCATGCGATCCGTCGTACAATCGGCGACATGACTGCTTCACAACTTTCCGTAAGCCCGACCCATCGGAGGAGTCGGTTTCAAACTGTGTTGGTGAACCGTAGACGCACTCTCCTCGTGTGTCATTGCGAGCGAAGCGAAGCAATCCCGCGCCCGGGAGATTGCTTCGGGCGCTCCGCGCCCTCGCAATGACAAAACACCAACAGAATTTGGAACCGAGTCCATCCGAGACGCCGGGCGGATCCAGGTCCCTATTGGGCTTGCTGGTCGGGCGGGTTCTTCTTGCGGCGGCGGGCCAGGATGGGCACGATGCCCACCAGCACCGTCCCGCCCGCTGCCGACAGCATCAGCGTCCAGTTGATGCCCCCGGCGTTGGCGCGAGACTGGGCCGTGCCTGTCTCCTTGCCCGACAGGCTGGCTTCGGCGGCGGGCTCCACGCGCAGCGTCTCCACGGGGCTGGCCGCGTAGGTTTGGCCGCCGATGGACAGCAGCGCCTGGAAGGCGTACTCGCCCGCAACCCAGCCATCGGCGGGGATGAAGGCGTAGTGCAGCCCGATGCTTCCCTTCTCCAACGGGGCCAGCGTGGCCATCTGGATTTGGGTCAGGGGCGCGCCGTCGCGATCCACGGTGAGGATGGTGCTGGCCTCCGGGAACGCTTGGTACAGATTGTTGAGCGTGTACACGATGTCGGCGAAGGCCAGAGCGCCGTTGTCGCTGCGGTAGTTGGGCACAACGCCGAACCCCTCAAAGTACACCGTGGCGACGGTGAGGGTAACGGTCTTGGCCTCGCCGTTGGCGACGTCAAAGGTCTCCTCGCCGAGGCGCTGGCCGCCCATGTAGGCCACGGCGGCGAACCGCCCAGGCGAGACGACGGCTTCCAGCATGCCGGTCTCGGAGTAGGCCACCTCGCGCCGCTCGTCGCCCGCGAGTTTGTACAGGCGCACGGTGGCGGGAACCGCATCGCCCGACGGGCTGACGGTCCGCGCCTGGACGATGGCCGATTCGCCCAACACCACCAGGCGGGCGCTCTGCCCGGCCGCGCCCAAGAGTTGGATGCCCTGGGCGTCGGCGCGGTAGGATTCGGCGGTGAGGTTGATGGCGTATTCGCCCGCCGGTGTCTCGCGGCTCACGGCCACGCCGACCAGGATCTTCTTCTGCTCGCCGGGCTTCAGCATGAAGTCCGTCTCGGACAGGAGCACCTGGACCCCCGCGGGCGCTTCCCAGGCCATGCGCACGCCGAACTCCTCGCTTCCCTGGTTGAACACGATGACGTAAATGCTGGGCGCGTTGACCGAGGAGCCTTGCGGAATCTCAAAGGACTGGCGGTAGAACGAGCCGGACATGGCCAGCCCGCCCCCTTGCGCGCAGGCCCACGGCGCAAAGACCACCCACGCCATGAGAATGAGGGCCAGCGCCGCAATCCGCCTCCGTTCGCTTGCGTGCCATGACCTGTTTCCCATATCATCCCTCAACTGGGCCTAGGCCCCGCAGCCATCGGCCCGTGATACTGATGGGCGCGGCTCCCGCACCCGGACTGCGAGCGCGGGAGCCGATCCCACAATTCTCGCCCCTCTCCCAGGGCCTCAGTCGTTGATAATCTGGAAGTACACGGCGCCGCTGTACGTGTCCTCAAAGAACGGCGAGCCGAGTTTCAGCCAGAGGCTGTTGCCGGTCTCATCGTGGCCGGACTCGCCGGTCTGGGTGCCGGTGTTGAACGTGGTGTAGGCCGCGCTTAGGACCTGCACCGCGTCAGCGATGGTGCTGTCGTCGTCGGCCATGAGCGAGAATTCGTTGCCCGCCGGCGTGCCCGCGGCGTTCAGCGCAGCCGTGTGCGACGCGCCGGTCCATGTCCCGCCAGCCTTCACCTGCTGGTTGTAGCCGCCATTGGCCAGGTAGTTGATGCTGATGCCGCTCTGGATGGTGTAGTCGGTGCCGGGAGCCAGCGTGCCCCAGTCCACCAACGCCGTGCTGACGGTAACCTCGCCGTACCAGTTCATGTCGTAGTCGCTGCCGTCGTAGCGGGTGCCGGTGGCGCTGTTGTCATCCGTGGCCACCGCGTAGGCGTCCCAGTCGGTGGCCTCGGTGGCAACCTTGCCCGGGCGGAAGTGGAACCACCACGTGCCGCTGCTGCCGCTCAGGCTGGGCTCCACGCAGTTGGCCGACACGATGGCCCAGGTGGTGGGCGAGCCCGCGCTGATGGTCCACGTGGACGGCGTCCCCTTCGTCCACGTCAGGATCGCGGCGGTCTGGGTATCGCCCGTGCCTGGAACATCGCCCGCGTCGTCGTCCCCATCGTTGTCAAAGAATACGGTTACGCGCACGGTGGTCAGGTCGTTCAGCGTGTTGGCGTCGCTGACGGTAACCTTTACGGCATATTCCGTGCCCGGCGTCATCGCCGTTACGGCGGTCGTGTGATCCGTTTCGTAGATGCCCAGGTCGCTGATGTTTGGGGCCGCGTTGGCCGTTGTGAATTGGCCGGTCGTCTGATCCTCATCGGCGAAGACCGCCACCGGCAGCATGGCTACCAGTATAGCCAGACCTACCAGAATTGTAAAGAACTTCCGCTTTTCCATTTTGCTATCCTCCTTTAGGGTTGACTGCTCTGCTGCGATGAAGAATGCGTGCACAAGATTCTCCGAATGACAGGTTCTTGCCGTTTCTACTGCCTCCGATGCCTCCTGTTGTTCCCTCCTTTCTAACTCCTCCTTCATGAGCCCTATGGTGCAATGCGATAATAGATTGTTCCGGCGTAGGTGGTATCGGGTATGCCTGACGGCCCCAAGCGGAGCCACAGGGCGTTGGTTGCCACGGTGGTTCCCCCTTCGGCGGTGCGGGCGCCGGCGCCGATGGTAACGTATGCGCCGGAACGCACGACGACGGCGCCGGGAAGGTCGTCGGCGCTGTTCGCCTTCAGCGAGAACTGGCCCGGGCCGGGCACGCCCGTCTCGTTGAGGGCGATCCAGCGGGGGGCGCTGCCCCACGGATTGGACGTGCGCACCTGCTGCTGGTACGGCCCGTTGGCGATGTAGGTAACCGAGATGCCCGTTCTCGGGTTGGCCGCGTAGTCGGAGCCGAGGACGACGATGCCCCAGTTGACGCTGGGCGTGTTCACATGCACCTCTCCGTACCAATTCATGTCATAATCGCCTCCATCGTAGAGAGCGGCTTCCGCGCCGCCGCTATCCCGCGCGGAGGCCCAGGCGTCCCAATCGGTGGATTCGGCAGCGACCTTGCCAGGCCGGAAGTGGAACCACCACGTGCCGGATGTCCCCGACAGGTCTGGCTGGGCGCAGTTGGCAGTTACCAGCGCCCAGGTGGTGGGCGAGCCGGCGCTGATGCTCCACGACGGGGGCGAGCCGTTGGCCCAGGTGAGGATGGCGGCGGTCTGGGCGTCGCCCGAGGCAGGTACGTCGGCCGGGTCATCGTCGCCGTCGGCATCCAGGAACACCACGACGCGCACCTGTTGCAGGCTGGCCAGCCCGTCCGGGTCGGATACGGACACGCGCACGGCGTACTCGGCCTGGGGGTCCATGGCCGTGGCGGGCGTAACGCGATCCGGCTGGTAGATGCCCACGGCGTTCACCGACGGCGGGGCGTTGGTGGGGGTTGGGGTAGGGGTAGGGGTAGATGTCGGCGTATGGGTTGGCGTCGGCGTGGCCGTGGGCGTATGGGTTGGCGTTGGGGTTGCGGCGGAACATGACGGGCCGTCCAGCGAGCCGATCTCGGTGTCCGGGGGCACGCGCGCCGCCACCCGAACCACCGTTGCGGGATACTGCTCGGACAAGGTGAAGGTGAACGTTTGGGGCGGATCGTTGGGCCGGATGTCCACATCCCACACGATGGCGTAGATGCCGCTGATGGTCCTTACGGAACCGCGCGGATCGCTGGATACGACTGTATGGTCAGAGCAGAGTTCCAGCGCCCACCAGTGAAGTTTCTTCGTAGCGCCACAGTCGTCCACTGTGTACGTCCAGGTGGACGTGCCATCGTCGTTGAACGTTACGCCGTCAAAATGGAAGCAATAGCCGACGAGCGTCTCATCGTCGTCGGGGAGATTCTGCGGCGCGAGGGGGGCCTCGGTGCGGACGTCGCCGTGGACAGCAGGCGCAAAGAGAGCCGCCAGCAGCACTGCCGCGGCAATCAGCAGCCCTCGGATGACCGTCTGCCTGTCCAAGCGTTCCATGCCATCAAGCCTTCCATACGCCACAGTTGCGTGAACAATCCGTGCAGGTAGCGTGAACGTAGCGTGAATTTGGCTCCATTGTACGGCGGCGAGGGCCTCGCTCCAATGGGAAAATGGTACTATCCGTGAAATTTGCGTGAAGGGAAGAAGGGTTGAAAGGCGGGCCGTCGGCGCGGCGTGAACCGAACGTGAAGGGGCCGCGCGGGGCTGAAGCCGCCGGGCTGAGGCGGGCGTAGCCCTCACCCCAGCCCTCTCCCGGTGGGCGAGGGGGCGGGGCCGCGCGGGGCTAATGGCTAGCGGCTAATGGCCGGCCTGTCACCCTGAGCGGAGCGAAGGGTCTCGGTTGGCGAGATTCTTCCCGGCTGCGCCGCTCAGAATGACGGATTGCCGCGGGCG
>JBBIHX010000187.1:0-1378 GCA_037446815.1 Caldilineae bacterium
GGGCGGCAGACCACCCCGCCGTCGGGCTTCGCAGAGGCCCGCGATGCGGCGATGGCCTATCTGAAGACCGCCTACCCAAGCCTGGAGTGGCCCGCGTCGCCCAAGTGGACGGCGGAGGACGTTACCGGCGGCAGGCTTGGCGCGACGACCTGGAAGTTCTCGGACGCGAGCGGCCTTTCCGTCCTGGTCTCGCTGCCGGTCGTGCCCGATGCCTTGTACAACGTGGAGGTGGCCTTCGGCGACTTCACCTGGGCCGGCAAGGTGGATTCGGCGGGGAAGGTCGCCCAGGAGCCGACGCCCTTGCCCCCGCTCACGGCCGAGGCGGCCCGCGATGCGGCCATGGCCCACGTCGCCAGCCTGTACCCCGACCTGGCGCTGCCCGGCGAGTGGGTTGACGTAGACGTGGCGGGCGGGCTGCTCGGCATCAACGCCCGGCGCTACATCGGCGGCGACTGGACGGTGGACGTGCAGGCCCCCGTCGTGCCCAAGCCGGAATACGCCGTCCGCGTGGCCCATGCCTCGGGCAAGGGCTGGACTGGCCGCATTCTCGCCGACGGCACGCCCGCCCTGGGCGAGGGCACCGCATTCCTCGCCGATGACGAGCGCCCCACCCGCGTCCTGGAAGCCGTGCGCGCCGACCCCAAAGGCTGGGAAGGCCGGTACATCCGCGTGGTCGGCTACTACGAGGGATGGGACCTGTTCGGCTCGGTCGGCACCGGCCCCGCCGTTACGCGGAGCGACTGGGTCATCCGCGACGACGGCGGCGCCATCTACGTGCATCCAGGGAGCGCAGCCGTGGAGGGCCTGGACATCCCGCCCTCGCAGAAGGTGGAAGGCGTGCTCCTGCGCCTCTTCGCCCAGGTGCGCCTGAACGAAGCCGGCCAGCCCTACCTGTGGGTCGTGCAGGGCGAACGCATCGGCCCCGCGCGCCAGGTCTGGCTGGAGTACGAGCGTTCCGGCGGGATTGCCGGTTTCCAGGATCGGCTCACCATCTACGCCGACGGGCAGGCGGTGCTCAACCGCAAGGGTGTGGAGACCGCCTTTCAGTTGACGACCGAGGAGATGGAACAACTGAAGGGCGCGCTGGCCGCGGCGGACTTCGCCAATCTCAACGAGTCCTACCTGCCCGCCGACCCCTGCTGCGATCGGTTCACCTACATCATCCGCTCCTACGGGGCGACGGGCGGAGAACCGCACACGGTAACGACCATGGACGGGACGGTGCCGCCGCAACTGACGCCGGTACTAGAAGCATTGAACCATCTCGTCAGCCGGTAGGGGCGGCCCTTGCGTTCGCCCGAACCCTGCGCGACGCCTATTGAATCCCGTTACTCCGATAGCAGGGGCAGGTCGTAGGGGCAGGTCGTAGGGGCAGGTC